>CAYXFT010000028.1:0-14556 GCA_964464335.1 uncultured Aeromicrobium sp. | reverse complement strand
CGGGCTTCACGTAATGCGACACGTCGGCGATGGCGACGACCAGCCGCCAGCCGCCGGGGTTCCTGGGGTCGGTATCTTCCTCGGCGTGGACGGCGTTGGGGCGCTCGTCAGAGCGCGACCGTTCGGGTGATGGCCACGAAGAGTGCTCCGGCGATCAGCAGCCCCACGAAGGGCAGGCCCGCGAACTCGCGCCGCCGGAGGTGGACGACGAGCGCTCCGGTCATCAGTGCTGCCAGTGCGTATCCGGCGATGGGCGTGAGCACCGGGAGGACATCCAGCGCCTACGGCAGCACGAGACCGAGCGCGCCGGCGACCTCGGCGAGGCCGATGAGCTTGATGGCCGGTTGACTGAAGTCGTTCGCCCATCCCATGTGGGGGTTCTCCAGGATCTTCTCCTTCGACCGGACCAACTTGCTGGCTCCGGCTCCGCCGAGAATGGCGGCGACGATTCCGGTGACGATCCATACGGCGACGTTCACTGTCTCTTCCTGTGTTCCTGTGTGTGGAGGTGTGGGGTGCGATCGGCGGTCTCAGTACCCGATGACCTGACGGACCAGGACGAGGTGGGTGCGGCCGGGCATGTCCCCGTAGATCTCCAGCGTCTTGTTGAGGCGGCTGTCCTGGCCGTAGGCCTCCTGGGCCCGCAGGTTCTCTAACGGCAGGCTGTGCTCGCGCACGCGCCGGCGTGCGGTCTCCAGGTCCGGCACCACCTTGTGCAGGCCGGTGACGAACACCACGCGCTCGGCTCCCCAGGCCACGGTCGCGAACTGGCTGCCGGACGCGGAGCCGATCAGGAGCTCGCCGTCGCGAGTGATGGCATGCACGCTGCCCAGTGCGTAGTCCGGGGCGGCGGCGATCTCCTTCATCTCGCGACTGGCGAAGTTCTGGGCCGTCATCTGGAGGCGGACTGACTCGTACGGCCCGTCGGGGGAGTCGATCTCGGCCGAGATCCCGGTCTCGTCCAGGGTGATCGACGTGTTCTTCCACACCCTCGCGCCGTGGGGGATGCGCGCCAGGACGGCCTTGCGGGCGGCCGTCAGGTCGTCCACGACCTCGGCCGTGAAGCCATGGGACTCCAGCGCGGCCACGGTCGTGGCAATCGTGGGTTCGTCGGGCAGGACATCGAACTGGGACGTGGGCATCTTCTCGCTCCTCTGATTAAGCGGACTTTACCCCGCTTCTAATCAGAAGATTACCCCGGTTATGCTCGGAATCAAAGTCGAGGTCCAGTCAGCAGCGAGGAGGGACACGCGTGACCGCAGAGCGCGCTGACGCCGCCCGGAACCGGGCCGCGCTGATCAGGACCGCACGAGAGATGCTGGTCGACGTCGGCATCGAACAGATCACCATGGATGCCCTCGCCGAGCGGTCAGGCCTCGGGAAGGGCACGGTGTTCCGGCGGTTCGGGACCCGAGCGGGCATCTTCATGGCGCTCCTGGGTGACGGCGAGCGAGCCTTCCAGGAGCGCGTGCTCGCCGGCCCGCCGCCCCTCGGGCCCGGCGCCGAGCCGCTGGACCGGCTGGTCGCCTTCGGGCCCGCGCGCCTGCGGTTCCTCCGCGAGAACCGCGAGGTCGCGCGCGCGGCACTCGGCGGGCGTACCCCTGTTCCCTTCGGCCCGCCCGCCCTGGTGACCCAGCGGCACCTGCGGATGCTGCTGCAGCAGTTGGGGATCGGCGCAGCAGACCTGGAGATCCTCGCGATGCAGCTCACTGCCGCTCTGGACGTGCCGCTGCTGCTCTATGCGGAGCCGGAGGACGGCGAGCAGCCCGTGGAGGCGTTCGAGGACCGACTCGCCCACGGTTGGGAGGACCTCGTCAGGCGACTGTCCCGCTGAGCGGGAGCGTGTGCCGAGGCACGACCGGCGAGGCGCTCAGCACGAGGCGGGCTGCTGCCAGCGCTCGACGGAGTCGGCCGATCGGCGGGTGTGGACCACCGGCTCGGTGTTCTTGGCGCTGGCGTTCCAGCGCTCGATGGCGTCGGGTGTCCCGAGGCCGTAGCTGTTCTGAATCGCCTTCGCCGCGGTGGCCGCGTCCGGGTAACAGGACCCCGAGCGGCCTCCGGTGGTCGCCGAGGCGGCGGCCAGGGCGAACGTCGCCGCGACGAAGACGATCACCGGGACTGCGGTGGGGATGCGATGGGTGTTCATGGTGGCGCTCCTTCGTGAGGTGGTGGTGGTGGCGCCACCGTCACAGGCGGCGGTACCGAAACGGCGTTGCGTGGGTATCGGCTCGGTATCAGCGCTGTTGACAGGGGATTTGTCCCGGTATCACCATGAATTTCGTGAGGATCGACGTGCTCGGTTCGGTGCGCGTCGATGGCGGGACCTCGGTCCTGTCACCTCGGGATCGCCGCGTCCTCGCCGCTCTCGTGGTCTCGGCCGGCCGGGAGGTCTCCGCCGAGATGCTGGCGGACGCCCTCTGGGGCAATCAGCCACCGGCCTCGGCGGCGAAGGTCGTCCAGGGCTGCGTCTCGCGACTGCGACGGCTCCTCGGCCCCGACGCGATCCGCACGGAGGGGACGGGGTACGCCCTCGATCCGGTGGCCGTCGACCTCGACGTCGTGCAGTTCGAGAGGGGCATCGAGCGCGCGCGACGCGAACGCCGGCTCGAGCGACCCGACCTCGCTGCGGAGGTGCTCCACGAGGCGCTGGCCCTGTGGCGAGGCGCGCCATGGGAGGACCTCGGCGACTGGGAGCCCGCGCAGGCGCGGATCGCCGGGATGCAGCAGGCCAGGCTCGACGCCGAGGAGGAGCTCGTCGCCGTCCACCTGGAGAACGGCGACCACGAGCGCGTGGTCGGCGGGGCGCTGGTCCTCACGCAGGAGCAGCCGTGGCGCGAGCGACGATGGGCCCTGCTCGCTCTCGCCCAGTACCGGTGCGGTCGCCAGGGCGATGCCCTGGCGACGTTGCGCCGGGCGCGCGCAGCGCTCGCCGGACAGCTCGGGGTCGATCCGGGAACCGAGCTCGTCGAGCTCGAGGCGGCGATGCTGCGCCAGGATCCCCAGCTCCTCGAGTTCCGCCCGCCGGCCGCCGTTCCCGGCGACACCCAGTGCCCGTACCCGGGCCTCGAGGCGTACGACGTCGATGACGCTGACCTGTTCTTCGGTCGTGCCGAGGCCGTGGACCGCATCGTCGAACGGCTCGACGTGGCGCGGATGGTCGTTCTCGTCGGTGACTCCGGCACCGGCAAGTCCTCGATCCTGCGCGCCGGCGTCGTGGCCCGGTTGCGAGATGTCGGACGGGAGGTGGCGCTCTGCGTGCCCGGTGACGATCCGCTGCCGGTCGCGCAGGCCGCCCTCGCGGCGTGCGACGACCCCGCCGTCCTCGCGGTGGACCAGCTGGAGGAGTCGCTCGGTTCCGGGCGCGTCGAGCAGTGGCTGCGCTGGCTCGCGACCCGGGCCCGCGACGTGGCCCCGGTCGTGGCGACACTGCGCAGCGACCACGTCGGCCGGCTCGCTGCCGTGCCGGAGTTCGCCGAGATCGCCGAACCCGGGCTGCAGCTCGTGCGCTCACTCGACGGCGCCGCGCTGCGCGAGGCGATCGAGGGACCGGCCCACGCGTTCGGGCTCGTCCTGGAGCCCGGATTGGTGGAACTGGTGCTGCGTGACGCGCAGGACGAGCCGGGTGCGCAACCCCTCATGTCGCACGCCCTCGCTGAGACCTGGCGGGCGCGCGACGGACGGACACTGACCGTCGCGGGATATCAGTCCGTCGGCGGCATCAGCGGTGCCGTCGCCCGGACGGCCGAACGGCTGCACGACACCCTGGGCGGCCCCGATCGTGCCCGGCTGCGATCGATCATGCTGCGGCTGAGCTCGATCGAGTCGGGCACGCCGACCCGGGTCCGCGTGCCACTGTCGACCTTCGACGAACCGGGCCTCGGCGTCGTGGAGATGCTGGTCCGCTCACGACTCGTGACCGCGGGCGAGGGGTCGGTCGAGCTGGCCCACGAATCGCTCGTCCTGGCCTGGCCGCGACTGCGTGAGTGGCTGGACGAGGACGCCGCGGGCATGCGCATCTGGCGTCACCTGTCCCGCGCCGCGGCCGGCTGGGACGACCTCGACCGTCCGGACAGTGAGCTCTACCGCGGCTCACGACTGCACGTCGCGCAGGAGTGGCGCCGGCGGTCACCCGGCACCGAGCTGAGCGGGATCGAGTCAGCGTTCCTGACCGCCTCGAACGACCTCGAGGAGCGCGAACGCATCGACATCGAGCGCCGGCAGGCCGAGCAGGCCCGCAGCAACCGGCGGCTGCGCCGCCTGCTGGTGGGCGCCACGGGCCTGCTCGTGGTCGCGCTGGCCGCCGGGTTCCTCGCGGTCGATCGTGGTCGGGACGCCGTGGCGGCCCGCTCCGCCAGCGAGCAGACGGCCCTCGTCCAGACGTCGTTGGGCATGCGGGCGACCGATCGCGAGACCGCCGCGCTGCTGGCGCTGGAGGCCTTCCGGAGCCAACCGGACGCGGCCGCCTACGGCGCCCTGCTGGGCACCTTCACGGGAGCGCCCGGCTATCTGGGGCGAACGATCGTGGAAGCGCCGGAACGGCTCGAGGGCACCGCCGTTCCCGGCGACGACTCGACGGCGATCGTCGCCGTCGGCGGCCACGACCTCCGTCTGCTGGACCTGGAGACCGGAGAGCTCTCCGAGCACTTCGACACGCCGGACGTGGAGCGGAACGCCTACCACTCCGAGTTCGGGGTCAGCGCCGACGGGTCGACGCTCGCGCTGCTCTCCGTGACGGCGGAGCCGGACGGTTGCGGCACTCTCGAGCGGTACGAGGTCGACAACCAGTCGGCGTGCACGACCCTCTCCGTGTACGACATCGACTCGGGCCGGCGCGTGGCTGGACCCATCCATCCGTCGGCCGGCGGTGGCGGCGACGTGGCCGTCAGCGACGACGGTCGGTATGTCGCCGTGGCCGGGGGCGCGGGGGGAGACGTCGCCGTCCTCAGCGCGACCGGACGCGAGCTCGGCTCCGTTCCCGCGCTCGACCGTCCGGAGACGGCCATGGCGCGGCGGGACACCGCCGCACTGGCCTTCGACGACTCCGGCGGCCTCTGGGTGGGCTCCCTCGGTCCGCAGCTGCGTCACGTGAAGCTGCCCGAGGTACGGGTCGATCGCACGATCGACGTTCCGGAGCAGGCCGGTCACAACGGTCTCGTCCTGGCCGGATCGATGCTGGTCGCCACGGGGGACGACCGACTGGTCGGTGTGGAGCTGCGGACGGGGGACATCGCGTGGCAGGTCGACGTCAGTCGACTGCAGTGGCCGTGCCCGTACGTCGTGTCCTCGGCGCGGATCGGTCGCTTCTACTGCGCGGACTTCCAGGGCGGCATGGAGGAGCGGGTGATCGCGACCGGTCAGCTCACCGGCCGCCGCTTCGACCCGCAGGAGGGGGACCCCGCCGGTGTCGGTATGCTGCGCGACGGCACCGAGCTGATCACGTTCAGTGGGGGGCGACCGGCGTTCACCCGGTGGCGGGTCGACGGCACGGGACCGATCGTCACGCCGATCGGGGAGCGGGGCGAGTACGCGACGGACGCGCCGTCGCCGCGCGGACAGTTCGTCACGACGGTGTTCGACGACGACCTGAAGGCCATCGGCCCCGTCCGGGTGCGCGATCTCGACTCGGGCGAGGAGGTGGCCGCGTTCCCGGGCGCGTACCAGGGGTACTGGTGGGACGAGCAGGTGATCCTCGGCAACGGCGAGGGCGACAAGCTCGTGACGGACCTCGACCCGTCGACGGCCGTGGACCTCCCGTTCCCCGGCTGGCCCGCGACGATGTCGTGGGACGCCCGCTGGGCGGTCGTGACGAACCCCGACGACGACCGTGACCTGTGGGTCGTCGACCGCGAGACCGATCGCACCGTGCAGCACCTGGCACTGCCGGAGGGGGTGTGGGTGAACTCGATCGGGTTCTCGCAGGATGCATCGCGCGTGTTCGTCGTGCTCGTCACGGACGACGGATGGAAGTCGGTGTACGAGGCGGGCTGGTACGAGGTGGCCGACGGCACGCTGCACCGCCCGGACCTCCCGGGCGACCAGGTGAACCTGCAGGTGGCCACCGACGGCTCCGTGGTGACCGGGGACGGTGTCGGCGAGCTGACGGTGCGCGACGAGGAGCTCCAGGACGTGGGCCACCTGCAGGGAGCGCGGGGGAACATCTGGCTCATGCAGACGACGGACACCGGGTTGTTCGCGGTCAACACGGGCGACATGACGGTCGCCCTGTACGACCTTCCGTCACGCCGGATGCTCGCCGACCCGATCGCCGCCGGTTCCCAGGACGCCTTCGACATCGGCATGCAGGCGGGATGGCTGGACGGCCCCGGCGATCGGCTGATCATGAACAGTGCGCTGGGCATGAGGGTCTGGGATCTGCGGCCCACGTCCCTGGTGAAGGCCGCGTGCGATCTCGCCGGTCGCAACCTGACCCGATCGGAGTGGACGACCTACCTCGGCGACCGGGACTACCGGCGCACCTGCCCGCAGTATCCGGCCGACGCCTGACCCGACGTCGGGTCAGGACTGTTCGAGCTCGACGGCGGACCAGGTCTCGTCGAGCCGTACCGGCACGGTCGCGGTCCAGCCGTACTCGTCGATGCCGTTCTCCATGATCGCCATCGGCAGTTCGTCGACGGGGAACAGCAGCCAGACCCGTCCGACCGAACCCATCCGAGGCAGCAGGTCGTCGAGCCGGGTGTGGAACTCCTGGCTGTTCGACACGGCGATCACCGCGGTGTCGATCCCGGAGGGTCGGCTCGGCTCCACCGGCTCGGGACGGTTCTCCGCGCCGGTCCAAGTGTCGTCGAACCAGCTCTGAGGTTCGTTGAGACCCTCGTCCTCGTACGTCTCGACCCCCTCCGGGAGCGGATCGAGCAGGGCGGTCTCCTCGATGGAGTCGCCGACGATCCAGACCAGCGCGCCCGGCTCGATGCCGAGCTTGTCCGCCGTCGTGCCGTCGTCGTTCATACGCCCATCCTAGTGGCGCTGAGATCTCGGATCACCCGTCCGGCGCGCACACCCTTGGCCTCGAACCTGGTGACCGGCCTCCCGGCGAAGCGCTCGGCCCACGTGCCGGTGAACTCGAACCCCTCGGCGCGCGAGAGGACCTCGGACATCTGGTCGGCGTAATCCTGCCAGTCGGTCGCGAGCCGCCACGTGCCTCCCGGCCGCAGGACGCGGTGCACGAGAGGGACGAAGTCGTCCGTGACGAGCCGGCGCTTGTGGTGCCGCGACTTGTGCCACGGATCGGGGAACCAGACCCGCACCTCGTCGACGGATCCCGCCGGCAGCATGCGCGAGAACGAGGGCACGGCGTCGACCACGGCGAGCCGGACGTTCGTGAGGTTCTCCTGCCGCAACCCCGCGAGGGTCTGGGCGACGCCGGGCACGTAGACCTCGAGCGCCAGGAAATCGGTGTCGGGGTGTTCGAGGGCCGCATGGACGAGCGACTCGCCCCGGCCGCTGCCGATCTCGACGACGAGGGGTGCGACGCGACCGAAGAGCGTCGCGGGCGTGAGGGTGAACCCGTCGGCGATGGACGTGCTGGTGCGCGCGCGCGGCACGTCGATCACGAAGCGGTCTGCGAGGGCATCCCACGCGTTCTGCTGGCGCTCGGTCAACCGTCCGCCACGGCGCGTGAACGACACGATCTCGCGGCGGAAGGGCTCCGTGGCGTGATCTTGACGTTCTTCGGCGGTCGGCGGCATGGTCACGAACCTACCGACCCTGCCATCGTGGTCGACATGGCGATCGTTCCCGACGCGAAGGACTGGACGTGGGTGCTGGAGCGCGCGTGTCCGGCGTGCGGTTTCGTGGCCGAGGAGGCCGACCCGTCGGCGGCCGGTGGGCAGGTGCTGGCGATGGTGCCACGGTGGCGCGCGGTGCTCGCTCGTCAGGATGCCCGCGAGCGCCCCGACCCGTCGACATGGTCGGCGCTGGAGTACGGCTGCCACGTCCGTGACGTGCTGCGGGTGTTCGGCGAGCGGTCGCGGCTGATCCGCGAACAGGACGACCCCCTGTTCGTGAACTGGGACCAGGACGTCACGGCGATCGAGGACGGCTACGACCGGCAGGACCCCGCGACCGTGGCCGAGGAGATCGCCGCGGCTGCCGCCGGGTACGCCGCCGAGCTGGATCGGACGACCGACTGGACCCGTCCCGGCCGACGGTCGAACGGATCGGTGTTCACCGCCGCCAGCCTGACGACCTACGGCCTGCACGACCTCGTCCACCATCTGGTGGACGTGCGCGCCTGAAAATCCCCAGGCGAATCCAGCACGTAAATCCGACACGCCGTCGTTGCGCCGTGCACAGTAATGCGCACTGCGTGGTACTGTCCCGTCCATGGATGCGACGCAGTTGCTCAAGGGTGTGCTCGACGTGGCGGTGCTCGCCGTCGTCGAGCACGAGGACGGATACGGCTACGACGTGGTCAGGCGACTGCGCGCGGCCGGACTGGAAGAGGTCGGCGACGCCTCGGTCTACGGCACGCTGCGGCGGCTGTACTCGGCCGGCGCCCTGACCTCGTACGTGGTGCCCAGCGAAGAGGGCCCGCATCGCAAGTATTACGGCATCACGCCCCAGGGCCGGACGATGCTCGACGCCCAACGGAAGACCTGGGCGGACTTCGCCCGGACCATGGACCGCCTGCTCGAAGGAGCCGCCGCATGAACGCCACCACCGTTCCCGCCGAGATCGCCGCGTTCGCGACGGCCGTCCGCGAGGCGCTCGCGGACCTGCCCGCCGACGAGGTCGACGAGCTCACCGAAGGGCTCGAGGCCGATCTGTCCGAGGCCTACGCCGAGGACCTGCAGCGCGAGCTTCCCGACCCTGTCGACTACGCGGCCGAACTGCGCGGCGCAGCCGGACTGCCGACGCCCGCGGCCTCACCCGGCCGGATCCGCGAGATCGTCGGCTCGTGCGCCGCGATGGGCCGCGATCTCGAGCAGTCGCTGCGCCGCAGCCCGGCGATGGCCGGCGTGCTCGACTTCCTCGTCACGCTGCGGCCTGCGTGGTGGATCCTGCGCGGCTGGGCGGCGTACCAGTGCATCGGCGCGGTGTTCGGGTTCGAGGGTGACCTGCTGCCGTCCGGCGGCTACTGGTTCCTGCTGGTCCTGCTCGTCCTCGGCAGCGTGGTCGTCGGACTGCGGCAATGGCCCACGTGGCTGCGTCCGCTGATCTGGTTCGGCAACGTCGTCGCCGTCGTGGCGACGGTCGCCGCGCTGGGTCAGGTGCCGACCCGCGCGGACCTCGACCAGGCCTGGCAGTACAGCGACGCGTCCTACTACGACGATGGCTCGGGCTACGACTCCGGCGTCGGGGTGACCGCCGGCGGCACCGAGGTGACGAACATCTTCGCCTACGACGC
Source organism: uncultured Aeromicrobium sp. (assembly GCA_964464335.1). Lineage (GTDB taxonomy): Bacteria > Actinomycetota > Actinomycetes > Propionibacteriales > Nocardioidaceae > Aeromicrobium. Next base: position 5,189 of record CAYXFT010000028.1, on the reverse strand, counting down.
GAAGGGTGCGCCGCTGACGGGCGTGCAATTGTTCGACCAGGACGGCCGACCGATCCAGACCTCCGTACCCGGCGGCAACGGCTGCCTCGGCACGACCAAGCAGGAGATCGAGGAGTGCGAGACCCCGGGCGTCTGGACGCCGACGACGCTCGAGACCGGAGCCGACGCATGGAACGTCTACCCGATGCAGATGGCCGAGTCGAGCCTCGAGGATCCGACCACGAAGCTGGACGGCGCAGTGCCGCAGGACCGGCCCGCGCCGTTCATCAAGGTGTCCGCCGTCTTGGCCGATCCGACCGCCGATCCGACCGCGAAGGCGGAGGTTCCTGAGAAGTCCCGATGAGCGGGAAGGCCCGCGTCGTCGGGGGCGTTGGATAGGGTAGGACCACCGACCCCGCCACCGCAGGCGCGCGGGGCCAAGTACTCCCCGGAGGGAGCCATGAAGAGCAACAACCCCGTCTTCAACAACAGCGCGGAGTTCAACGGCCGCGCCACCACCCAGGCCGCCGATCCGTCCCAGTGGCAGATCGACCTGTCCGGCGGTAGGCCCGGCGCTCAGGTGCCCACGTCCACCGGACGCATGACGCTGGACTCGGTCATCGAGAAGACCGCGATCACGCTCGGCATGGTCATCGTCTTCGCGACGATCACCTGGTTCGCGGTGGGCTCGTTGTGGACCGACCTCGGCGCGGTCGACCAGAGTGCCGTCAACACGGCGTACCTGCTCGCCGCCGGGGGCGCGATCGTCGGCTTCATCCTGGCGATCGTCAACTCGCGCAACTCCAAGCCGATCAAGCCCGGCTTCGTGCTCGCGTACGCGGCATTCGAGGGCGTGTTCGTCGGCGCGTTCTCCAAGGTCATCAGCGCGATGGTCGGCGAGCAGAGCGGTGCGCTGGTCTTCCAGGCCGTGCTCGCCACGTTCGTCGCCGCGGGTGCCACCTTGGCTGCGTACAAGTTCTTCAACATCCAGGTCACCGAGCGCTTCCGGCGGATCCTGACGATCTCGCTGTTCGCGTTCCTCGGTGTCGTGCTGGTGAACTTCGTGCTGAGCCTGTTCGGCGTCATCGACAACGGTGGCGTCCGTGGCTTCGGCGTGCTCGGCCTGGTCGTGTCGCTGGTCGCGATCGCGCTCGCCGTGGCGTGCCTGATCATGGACTTCGACTTCGTCGAGAAGGGCATCAACGCGGGTCTGCCGGCGCGCGAGTCGTGGCGGGCGGCCTTCGGCCTGACCGTCACGCTGGTCTGGCTGTACATCGAGATCCTGCGCGTCCTGGCGATCTTGCGTGGAGACAGCTGACACGCTCACCGATCTCCTCGCACGAGGGCCCGCCACCTGTCAGGTGGCGGGCCCTCGTCATCTCCCGTGTGTGTCGGACATCCCGACGAGAAGCACAATACAGTAGGCTTTCGATCGCTGTCGGAACCCGCTGATAGGACTTCTCGCATGACGCCGCTGTCCCCATGCCCCTGGTGGTGCGACGACCACCGCTCCGGCGAAACCGTCGAGGACGAACAGCATGCCCGCCTGTTCGCCGCGCCCGAGGGCGCCTGGATCGCGATCCTGCGCGGGATCCTTCCGGCCGATCCGCCCGAGCTCGCCTGCCGGGTCGAGTCGTACGACCTGAGCCCCGGCGCCGCCCGACGACTCGCCCGGTCCCTCGTGGACGCGGCGGAGGTCTTCGACCGCGCCCGCGACGATCCACCGGCGCGGTGATCTTGTCAGGACGGCGTGGTGGACCCGCCGTGGGCCTGCATGTATCGGCGGACGGCCACCAGCAGGCCGCCCAACTCCAATCCGAACGCCGACTCCAGGGCCAGGATCGTGTCGAGGCCGGGGTTGGCCGTCATGCGGCCGGACGTGCTGTTGTTCCGATTGTTCTCCAGGTTCTGGACCTGGTTGCGGCTCAGGCCCGCGAGGTGGGCCAGTTGCTCCTGGGTGAGCCCCGTCTCCTCGCGGTGCGCGCGCAGCCAGCGGGCGAACCATCCGGCGACGCGCGCCGTCTCATCGGTGGGGGTACGTTTCGGCATGCACAACAGAGTGTGCCGTATCGGGCCCAAAGTCAGCCCAACGCGGTGTGTGGCGTGTGGGTCAGCGGCGGAACCGGCGGACGCTGACCCAGCGACGGGCCCCACCGCCGCCCGGTGCGATCTGGGTACCGCCGTGCTCGGAGGCCCATTCGGCCGCCTCGTCCAGCGGCATCTGCTCGCTCGGCTCGGTCTCGGCCGGGACGGGCAGGACCCCGTGCGTGCGCCACTGGGCGACCGCGGCCGCCACCAGGAACCCCGACAGCCGCGCGTATCCGTCGGCGCTCGGATGGAAGCGGTCGTCACCGAACAGGGCGTCGCCCTTGACGAGGAACAGCGGTTCGAGCAGGTCGGCCAGCGAGATGACCCGGGCGCCCGCGCTGACGGCCGCGACGGTCTGGCGGCGCGCCAGGTGGCGGCTCCAGATGCGGCAGACCGACCGCAGCGGCACCGGCAGCGGCTTCACCGTCCCGAAGTCGGGGACGGTGCCGACGACCACCTCGGCACCGGTCGCGCGCAGTCGCGTCACGGCGGCGGCCAGTCGACGGGCCGCCCGTTTGGCCGGGACCTGATGAGTGATGTCATTGGCGCCGACCAAGATCATGGCCAACTGGGGGCGGTGGTCCTCGGCCGTCCGGATCTGGTCCAGCAGGTGGATCGATCGGGCGCCGACGACCGACTCGTTGCGGATGTGCACCGGCCGGTCGAGCACGTGCGACAGCCCGATGCCGATCTGGACCGCGGGGGTCTCCTCGACGGTGTGCATGCCGTAGCCGACCATCGTCGAGTCGCCCAGCAGCAGCACGCGCAGGGGTTCGCCGGGAAGGTCGTCCCCGTAGACCCCGTTGCCGGACGGCGGCCGGGCGGCGGTGGTGCCGATGCGCTTGCGGGCCAGCAGCGCCTCGCCGACGAGCAGCCCGTACGTGCCGAAACCGACCGCGGCCGTTCCGGCGGCGGCCTTCGCGGTCGTCTTCACGGGGCGGGGCACCCGACCAGTGTAGGAAGCGGCGCCAGAGCGTCGGACCGGCTCCCTAGGATGGTGCGGTGAACGAGTTCGTCCCCAACCTGCGTGACCTCGGCGGCACGGCCGTCGACGGCGGCTCGATCCGGCCCGGGCGGCTGCTGCGCAGCGCCCTGCCGCTGGGTGACGACGTCGCTCCCGAGGCGATCGTGTGGCCGCCCGCCGTCGTCGTCGACCTGCGCTCGCTCGGCGAGATCGAACCGGCGCATCCGCTGGCCGGGCCGGGCGTCACCGTCCACCACTTCCCCCTGCTCAGCGCGTTGCGCCCCGGGGTCGCCCCGCCCGAGAGCCTGGCCGAGCTCTACCAGCTCATGCTGCGCACCACCGCCCGGCACCTCATCGACGTCGTCGACACGGTGGCACAGGCCGACGGCACCACCCTCGTGCACTGCGCGGCCGGCAAGGACCGCACCGGCGTCTCGATCGCAATGGTGCTCGCCCTGCTCGGCGCCAGCCGCGACGACATCATGGCCGACTACCTCGTCACGGCGGACCACCAGGCCGAGATCGAGGCCAGATTCCGCCGCCTCTACGGTCCGCGTCGGTCCGACCTGCCCACCCAGTACCTCGCCACGCCGGCCGAGGCGATCGGCGGCGTCCTCGACACCTGGGACGACCATCCGGGCGGTGCGGTGGGCTGGTTCCGCCGCTGGGGTGGCGAGGACGCGACGATCGACCGCCTGCGATCTACTCTGATCGGGTGACGTCCGACCACACGATCGAGCCGCGCGAGGTCCCCCTCGGCGGGATTCGAGGGCTGCGGGTCCACCGCACCCTGCCCAGCAAGGCGCTGCCCACGATCGGAGCCTGGTGCTTCGTCGACCACTTCGGCCCGACCGACCACACGATGCAGGTGCTGCCCCATCCGCACACCGGACTGCAGACGGTGACCTGGCCCCTCGTCGGCCGGATCCGGCACCGGGACAGTCTCGGCAGTGACGTCGTGCTGCAACCGGGCGAGTTGAACCTGATGACCTCCGGCGACGGGGTGTCGCACTCGGAGTTCACGGTCGGCGAACCGGGCCCGATGCACGGCGTCCAGTTGTGGATCGCGTTGCCCGACGACCGTCGTCTGGGACCACCGGCCTTCGAGCACCACCCCGACCTGCCCCGCGTCGAGGGTCCGGGGTGGGAGGGCACCGTGCTGATCGGCGAGTTCGCCGGCAGCACGTCCAAGGCCACCGTGCACTCCCCGCTGGTGGGCGTCGAACTGCGCCTGACGCCCGGCCGGCACGAGTTCGACCTCGATCCGCAGTTCGAGTACGGCGTACTCGCGGTCGACGGCGACGTCCGGGTCGGGGGAGCGGCCGTCACGCACCGCGGCCTGCGGTACCTCGCTCCCGGGCGGGCCGTGCTGGCGATCGAGGTCGAGCGGGACACGATCGTGATGGTGTTGGGCGGCGAGCCCTTCGACGAGCACCTCGTGATGTGGTGGAACTTCATCGGCCGCACCCACGAGGACATCGTCGGTGCCCGTGGGGACTGGGAGGCGCAGGCCGCCCGTTTCGGCCACGTGGACGGTCACGAGGGCCAGATCATCCCCGCCCCGCCGCTCCCACACGTGCGGCTGCGCCCACGGCTGCGGCAACCGTGACACGGCGACGTCTCGGCGCCCCCCAACTTTTGGAACGCTTTTCACGTCCGCTGCCCGATTCGGCGTGGATCGCGTTCCAAAAGTTGTCGTCAGGACCCACGCGGCAACCGTGACACCGGCAGTGTCAAAATAACTTCGAGTTACAGTTGACGCTCCCGACGACTCAGATACTGTCGGTATCTGGAGGTGGGTATGTCGTACTTCACAGGCAAGGTCGCGGTCGTCACGGGCGCCGGATCGGGTATCGGACAGGCGCTCGCGGAGGCGCTCGCGGCACGCGGCGCGAAGGTGGCGATCTGCGACGTGGACGCCGTCGGTCTGGCCGAGACCGGACGGCGGCTCGAGGCCGCCGGCGCGGTGTTCCGGGCCGATCACCTCGACGTCACCGAGCGTGAGCGCGTGCTCGCCTACGCCGACGAGATCGCCGAGCACTTCGGCGTCGTCCATCAGGTCTACAACAACGCCGGCGTCGCCTTCACCGGCGACATCGAGGCGATGGACTTCAAGCACCTCGAGAAGGTCATGGACGTCGACTACTGGGGCGTCGTG
>CAYXFT010000027.1:0-24715 GCA_964464335.1 uncultured Aeromicrobium sp. | reverse complement strand
TACCAGGCGTTCCGCAAGGTCATCGCACCGCTCGCGATGCCGGGAGTCTTCACCAGCTCCCAGGGAATCTCGCGGAAGAAGGCACTGAGGGTGTAGATCGCCAGCGGTAGGGCGAACGTGATGTACGGGATGATCAGGCCGAGCCACGTGTCGAACAGCCCGACCTCGGTGAGGATCTTGAACAGCGGCGTCACGAGGGCGATCTGCGGGAACATCGCGATCAGCAGCGAGGCTCCCACGACCGCCTTCTTGCCCGGGAAGTCCAACCGCGCGACCGCGTAGGCGGCCATCGTGCCGACGATGATCGCCAGGAACGTCGCGATCAGGCAGATGCCGATCGAGTTGAACAGCGCCCGGGTGAAGTCGTCGTTCTTGAAGATGGCGGTGTAGTGCTCCCACGTGGTCTGCGTGGGCCAGAACTTGCCGTCGTTGAGGATGCCGTCGGGCTTGACCGACAGCGAGATGATCCAGAAGACGGGGATGAACGCGTAGAGCAGGACGATGGCGTTGATGACCCACCAGGTCGCCTTGCGCTGCGGCGTCACGATCGCAGTGCTCATGTCAGCGCTTCCCTTCGTCCGAGCCGGGTGCAGCCGCACCGAACAACTTGATGAAGACGGCCGCGATGATCGCGATCGTGATGAAGATCAGGATCGACATCGCCGAGCCGATGCCGAGGTTGAGTCCCTTGATCAGGTTGTTGTAGGCCACGATCGACACGCTGGAGGTGTCGTTGGCGCCGTTGGTCAGCACGTAGATGTTGTCGAACACGCGGAACGCGTCGAGCGTGCGGAACAGCACCGCCACCAGGATCGAGGGTTTGATCAGGGGCACGGTGATCTTCCAGAACCGTTGCCACGCGTTCGCGCCGTCCATCGAGGCTGCCTTCAGCAGGTCCTCGGGCACGAGTGCCAGTCCGGCCATCAACAGCAAGGCCATGAAGGGAATCGTCTTCCACACCTCGGCCAGCACGATGATCCAGAACGAGGACCAGTGGCCGGTCAACGGTGCGCTGTCCCCGGCGAGCCAGCCCATGCCCTGCGTCCAGGCGAAGCGCCAGCTGAAGGCGGCGACGACCGTGACGATCGCGTACGGCACGAGGGCGGACGTGCGGACCAGGCCGCGACCCACGAGCGTGCGGTGCATCACGATCGCCAGGGCCATGCCGAGCACCAGCTCGAGGATGACGCCGACGACGGTCAGCAGGAGCGTGAACCAGAACGCCTGCCACCAGATCGGGCTGGTGAGCACGGTGATGTAGTTGTCGAGTCCGACGAACTCGTTCTGGTCCGGGGTGCGCAGGTCGGCCCGGAAGAGCGACAGCCACACGGCGTAGAGGATGGGGTAGGCCGTGACGACCAGCATGATGATGACCGCGGGGGCCACCAGCATCAGCCCGAGGCGCCGCTCGGCCTTCTTGCCCTCGCTGAACCGCTGCTTCGCGATCGTGACCGCTTCGTCATCGGCGGCCGTGGGAGTGGCAGTGCTCATGGCAGGATCCCCTTCCCCTCGATGGCGTCGTTGATGGAGCTCTCCAGCTCGTTCGCCGTCTTCTTCGGGTTGATGTCCGACGGCGGCGACAGCGTCGAGGAGATGATCGTGGAGATGTTCTGGTAGACCGGCGAGATCGGACGCGAACTGGCCGACTCGAGCGACTCGCGCATGATCTCGCCCTGCGGGTACGCCTCCTTGAACTCCGGCTCGTCGAACACCGTGGTGTTGACCGGCGGGTCACCGGACTCGAGCGCCGTCTGCAACTGGTGCTCCGGCGACCGCAGGCACATCGCCGCGTCGAAGGTCTCCTTCGGGTGCTTGCTGTACGAGCTGATCGCGTAGTTCATGCCACCGACCGTGACCTTCGAGGGCTGGCCCTCGACCGTCGCCGGGAACCGCGCGTAGCCCAGGTCGTCGGCGACCTCCTTGCTCTGCGGGTCGGTCTCGCCGGCGGTCCGCATCGCGGGCAGCACGTACGGCCAGTTCAGGGCGAACGCTGAAACGCCCGACTGCAACTGGGCGAAGACCTCGGGCTCCTGGGAGTTCGACAGCGACTTGCTGGCCAGTCCCGAGGTGGCGAACTTGTGCAGCAGGTTGAGGGCGTCGATCGTCTTGTCGTCGATCGTGGTCTTGGTGCTGTCCTCGTTCACGATCGTGCCGCCGTACGACGAGAGGATCGTGTTGAAGCCGACCACCAGACCCTCGTAGCGGGCGCCGGTGAAGCCGATCTCGTAGGGATCGCCGTCGTCCTTGAGCTGCTGGGCCATCTTCATCATTTCTTCCCAGGTCTTCGGCGGCTCCTTCGCGCCGATCTTCTCCAGCAGTGACTTGCGGTACCAGAGGATCTGGGCGTTGGTGTGCTTCGGGATGCCGTAGAGGGTGTCCTTCCAGGTCGCCGTCTTCACGGGGACCTCGAGGGTGTCCTTCGTCGCCTCGGTGGCCTGGGAGTCGGTGAGCGGCATGATCCAGCCGGCTTCCGCGAATTCCGCGGTCCACACGACGTCCATGCCGATCAGGTCCATGCCGTCGTCCTTGGCCGCGAGACGGCGGACGAGTTGCTCGCGCTGACCGTCCGCGTCGCTGGGCAACAGGTTGCCGACGATCTTGTATTCACCGTTGGACTGCTTGTTGCAGTCGGCGATGATCTTGTCGAAGCCGGCTGCCGCCGCGCCTCCGAACAGGTTGACGACCGGTACGCCGCCTTCGTCACCGCCGCCGCACGCAGCCGTCAGCGAGCCGACGAGCGTCGCCGCAGCTGCCAGTCCCAGAGTTGCACGCCACTTCATCTGCACCACCCGACCTTCCCCCGAGAGATCGGCGCCACCGCGTGTTCACTGTGACGTCGCTCACACGACGCTAGGGCGACCGGGCGAGGCATGCAACCTCTGGCCGTGCACAATCGATCAGCCGGGGGCGATCCAGGCGGTCGTGTCGGCCGGAAGTCGGTGTCCGGCGAGGGCTCCGCTGACGACCAGGATCTCGCCGTGCGGGATGTCGAGGGGGGTGTCGCCGAAGTTCGTGACGACCTGGATCCGGCGTCCACCGTTGGCCGTCACGGTGAACGCGAGGACATCGTCGCCGAGGTCGTGCCAATGCACGGTGCCCTGGCCGAGGCGGTACTTGCGACGCACCGTGAGCAGCCGGCGGTAGAGCTCGAGGGTGCTGCCCGCGACGCCGTCCTGACGGTTGGGAGCCAGATCGCCGTAGACCTCGGGCTGGGGCAGCCAGGTGGCCCCCGTGGGGCTGAAGCCGAAGCCCGGCTTGTCGGCGTGCCACGGCACGGGCACGCGGCAGCCGTCGCGACCGATGTCCTCGCCGCCGGTGCGCAGGAAGGACGGATCCTGACGGACCTCGGCGGGCAGGGTGGTGGCCTCGGGCAGGCCGAGCTCCTCACCTTGGTACAGGTAGGCCGAGCCGGGCAGCGCCAGCATCACCGAGGTGGCAGCGCGGGCGCGGCGCAGGCCCAGTTCGGCGTTCGGCTGCGGGTCGTCGGGCCCGATGCCGGTGACGCGGGTGGCCCGCTCGATGTCGTAGGCGAGCCGGGTGGCGTGCCGGGGCACGTCGTGGTTCGACAACACCCACGTCTGGGGTGCGCCGACGGCCTCGGTGGCGGCGAGCGCGCGGGTGATCGAGTCGCGCTGGGCGGCGGCCGTCCACGGCGTCATCAGATAGGCGAAGTTGAACGACTGGTGCAGTTCGTCGGGGCGCACGTAGCGGGCGAGCGCGTCGTCGGGGATCACCCACGCCTCGGCGACCAGGATCCGGTCGGCGTCCTCACCGATGATCCGGTACTCCTCGACCAGCCGGCGCCAGTCGCGGTAGACCTCGTGGACGGCGGGCTTGTCCCACATCGGCCGCCCGGCCGTCGGGTCGTTGGCGATGTCGTAGTCCAGTGGCGCGTCCGGCAGGCCCTCCTCCTTGTGCAGGGCGTGCGCGACGTCGATGCGGAACCCGTCGACACCCCGGTCGAGCCAGAAGCGTAGGACGGAGCGGAACTCGTCGGCGACCTCGGGGTTCGTCCATTCGAAGTCGGGCTGGGTCGGGTCGAACAGGTGCAGGTACCACTGGCCGGGGGTGCCGTCGGGGTTCGTGGTGCGGGTCCACGCGGGACCACCGAACTCGCTCAGCCAGTTGTTCGGCGGCAGTTCGCCGCGCTCGCCCCGGCCGTCGCGGAAGATGTAGCGGTTGCGCTCGGGGCTGCCGGGCTCGGCGGCGAGCGCGGCCTTGAACCAGACGTGCTCGCTGGAGGAGTGGTTGGGGACGAGATCGACAATGACCCGCAGGCCGATGTCGTGGGCGCGGGTGGTCAGGGCGTCGAAGTCGTCGAGGGTGCCGAAGAGCGGATCGACGTCGCGGTAGTCGGCGACGTCGTAGCCGGCGTCGTTCTGCGGGCTCGTGTAGAACGGGGAGAGCCAGATCGCGTCCACGCCGAGCGCGACGAGGTGGTCCAGGTGCGCAGTGATGCCGGGCAGGTCGCCGATGCCGTCGCCGTCCGCGTCGGCCCACGAGCGGGGATACACCTGATAGATGACGGCGTCACGCCACCACGGGGTCGAGGCGGGCGTCGTGGGGCTGTCGACCATCGGTGCTCTCCGATCCGCGCGGCAGATAGGTTGTGATCATGACGCAGCGCACGCTTGTTCTCATCAAACCCGATGCGGTCCGTCGTGGCCTCGTCGGGGCGGTGCTTTCGCGGTTCGAGTCGAAGGGTCTCTCGATCGTGGCGATGCAGCTGCGCACGATCGACGGGGACATGGCCGACGCCCACTACAGCGACCACGTCGAGCAGCCCTGGTACCCGCCGTTGCGCGAGTTCGCCACGTCCGGTCCGCTCGTCGCCCTGGTGCTCGAGGGTGACGAGGCGATCTCGGTCGTGCGGGCGCTCAACGGCGCCACCGACGGTCGCAAGGCCGAGCCGGGAACGATCCGGGGTGACTACTCGCTGTCCAACCGCGAGAATCTCGTCCACGCCTCGGACTCGGAGGAGTCGGCGGCCCGCGAGATCGAGCTCTGGTTCGCAGGGTTGTGACCTGATGGGCAGGCCGGTGAACATCCAGGCCTGCCTCAACGGCGCGCGCCCGCCGGCCGTCCATCCGGCCCTGCCGGTGACGCCGGCCGAGATCACCGCCGACGTGCAGGCGGTGATGGCGGTCGGCGCTTGCGGCGTCCACGTGCACCCCAAGGACTCCGTCGGTCTGGACGCGCTCGACCCCGATTCGGTCGATGCCGTGATGACGTCGATCCGGGTGGCGGCGCCCGCGGTGCAGGTGAGCGTCACGACGGGTGCCTGGGCGATGCCCAATCCCGCGGACCGCCTGGCGGCCGTACGAGCCTGGAGCGTGCTGCCCGATCTCGCGTCGGTCAACTGGCACGAGGACGGCTCGCACGAGGTCGCAGTGGCGCTGCTGGAGCGAGGGGTCGGCATCGAGGCGGGCCTGTGGTCGATCCACGACGTCAGCGCGTGGGCGGCCTCCCCGGTCCGTGACGAGGTCTCGCGGGTGCTGCTCGAACTGACCGGCGGCATCGGTGGGCGAGAGCTGGTGGCGCTCGCGCAGGCGATGGTCGGGGGAGTGCGCGCGGCCTCGCCCCACGTCCCGATCCTGTTGCACGGCGAGGGCACCTCGGCCTGGTCGGCCGTCCGCCACGCCGTCCGGCTGGGCGTCGACTCGCGCATCGGCCTCGAGGACACCCTGCTGATGCCCGACGGCTCCGAGGCCCGCGACAACGCCGCCCTCGTCACCGCCGCCCTCCGCCTGACCTGACGGCGGCGACGGGAGTAGGTTGTGCGGATGTACCGGTTCGACGAGCCTCTCGAGCGTGCGCATCTGAGCACCGCCAAATGGGAGGGCGAGATCGCTCGCACCGGTGACCCCACCCTGCTCTGCTTCGGTACCGCGGACATGGACTTCCGGTCGGCGCCGGCCGTCGTGGAAGCCATCCAGGGCGTGGCGGGACGAGGGCACTTCGGGTACCCGCACAAGCCGCAGTCCTACTACGACGCGATCACCGGCCACTTCGCCCGGCGCTGGGGCTGGGCGGTCGCGCAGGCGTCGATCGACAGCCACGTCGGTGTCTACCCCTCCATTCAGGTGTTGCTCGAGATCTTCAGCGAGCCCGGTGACGAGGTGATCTTCCAGACGCCTGTCCATCACATCTTCGACGACCTCGTCCACGCCAACGGTCGCGTTCCGATCCCGAACGAACTGGTCGTCCGGAACGGCGTCTACGAGATGGACATGGAGTCGCTCGCGGCCCTGGTCACGCCCCGAACGAAGGTCTTCCTGCTCTGCAATCCGCACAACCCCGTCGGGCGCGCGTGGACGACTGCCGAGCTGTCGATCCTGAACGATTTCTGCATCGAACGAGGCATCAAGGTCATCAGTGACGAGGTCTATGGCGGCCTCGTGCTGCCCGGGCACGGCTTCACTCCGATGGCCACCGTGTCCTCAGCCGCGGCGGACAACACCGCCACCGTCACCTCGGCGAGCAAGGCGTTCAACCTGACCGGGTTGAAGCACTCGCTCGTGATCATCGCCAACGAACGCGACATGGCCGCCTACCGCCGGGCGCTGCACCGCACCAACCTGTTCTTCGGTGGCTCCGTCTTCGGCATCGTCGCGACCGAGGCGGCGCTCCGTGACTGCGACGACTGGTCGGACCGGCTCATGGAGTACGTCGCGTCGAACGTGGTCGTGCTCCGGGACTTCCTGCGCCGAGAGCTCCCCGGCGTGACGCTGTTCGAGCCGGAAGCCACCTATTTCGCCTGGCTGGACGTCACGGCACTCGGCATGGACGATGCGGGCATCGCCGAATTCCTGGAGACCGAGGCGCACGTGCTCGCGTCCTACGGCAGCGGTATGGGACCGGGCGGAAGCCGGCACGTGCGTGTCAACCTCGCGTGCCCGCAAGCGGTGCTGAGGGCCGGGCTCGACGGGATCGCCCGGGCCATCGAGACACGGAACTCTCTGCATTGAGGTGGCCATGACCACCGGAAGGCAGAAAGATCCGTCTCCTCCGGGCCCGAGCGCGTCTCATTCGTCCCACTGTCCACAGATTGGCGAAAGGGTCTTGTCGGTGTAACCGGGAGTTCGGGATGATCGGCGCACTGTTCGTGGCTTTCGGGGGGAAGCATGGAGATTCTGGCCGACCGCGTGCGTGCGTTGGTCCGTGAGCGACGGATCGATCCACGTACCGATGTCGAGGCCGTCCGGCGTGCCGCATCCGATGCGGTGGCCGAGCACGAGCAGCGCAGCCTCACCGGTGTCGTGCGCGCGCTGGACGAACCGGATCGCGTCGTCGGGCAACTCGTCGCCGACCTGTCGGGCTTCGGTCCGTTGCAGCAGTTCCTCGAGGATCCCGAGATCGAAGAAGTCTGGATCAACGAGCCCGAGCGCGTGTTCGTCGCCCGCGCCGGCCGCCACGAGCTGACGTCGGTCATGCTCACGGCGACGCAGGTCCGCGAACTGGTCGAGCGAATGCTCTCGACCAGTGGGCGGCGTCTGGACATCAGTCAGCCGTTCGTCGACGCGATGCTGCCCGGTGGTCATCGGCTGCACGTCGTCCTCGACGGCATCAGTCGGGGCTTCGCCGCCGTGAACATCCGGAAGTTCGTCGCTCGGGCGTCCACCCTCGACGACCTCGTGGCGTTGGGCACGCTCGATCAACCCGCGGCCGAGTTCCTCAGATCGTGCGTCCGGTCCGGCCTCAACCTCGTGGTCTCGGGAGGAACACAGGCAGGCAAGACCACCTTGCTCAACTGCCTCGCCGGGACGATCCCGGGCAGCCAACGACTGGTCTCGGTCGAAGAGGTCTTCGAACTGCGCACGAGCCACCCCGACTGGGTCGCCCTGCAGACCCGACAGGCAGGACTGGAGGGCACCGGAGAGATCACGCTGCGGATGCTCGTCAAGGAGGCGCTGCGGATGCGCCCGAACCGCATCATCGTCGGCGAGGTGCGCGCCGAGGAGGCCCTCGACCTGCTGCTCGCGCTCAACGCCGGCCTGCCGGGGATGGCGTCCATCCACGCGAACTCGGCGAAGCAGGCCCTCGTGAAACTGTGCACGCTGCCGCTGCTCGCGGGCGAGAACGTGTCGGCCGTATTCGTCGTGCCGACGGTGGCCGCCTCGGTCGACATCGTCGTCCACACCGGGATCGACGCCTCCGGACATCGCACGGTCCGCGAGATCGTCGCGACGACGGGGCGTGCCGAGGCCGGGATCGTGGAGGCCGAGACGGTCTTCGTCCGGCGCGCAGGCCGCCTCGAGCGGGGATCGGGGAATCCCCGACGCATCGAGGAGCCGGCATGGGGACGCTGATCGGCCTGCTGTTCGGATGCGGCGTGCTCCTCGCGGTTGACGGGTGGACCCGGCCGGAGAGAGTGCAGCCGGTCCGGCGCCGGCGACGCCTCGAGGAGCTTCTCGAGCATGCGGGGCTGTCGGTGGTCTCCCCCCGCGCGATCGTCGCGATGTCGCTCGCCCTGGCAGTCCTCGCCGGCACCGTCGCCGCCGCGGCCACGGGCATTCTCGCGGTCGGCCTGCTCGCCGCGATCGCCGCTGGGTGGGTCCCCGTGGCCTCCCTGCGTTCGCGGGCCGCACGTCGGCGGCGCGAGTACGCCCAGGCGTGGCCCGATGCGGTCGATCAGCTCGCGTCGGCCGTGCGCGCGGGGCTGTCATTACCCGAAGCGCTCATCCAGCTCGGCGAACGGGGACCCCGGGAACTGCGCGAGCCGTTCCGGCAGTTCGCCCGCGACTACGGGTCGACGGGCCGCTTCACCGAGAGCCTCGACCTGCTCAAGGTGCGCCTCGCCGATCCGGTCGGTGACCGCGTCGTCGAGGCACTGAGGATCGCCCGCGAGGTCGGAGGCGGCGATCTCGGACGACTCCTGCGCTCGCTCTCGGGCTTCCTGCGGGACGACCTGCGCACCCGTGGCGAACTCGAGTCGCGACAGTCCTGGACGGTCGGCGCGGCGCGGCTCGCGGTCGCTGCTCCGTGGCTGGTCCTGCTCCTGATGAGCCTGCAGCGTGACGTCATCGCCCGGTTCGCGACTCCGTCGGGCGTCCTGTTGCTCGTCGGGGGAGCGGCCACGTGCGTCGTCGCCTACCGGCTGATGATGCGGCTGGGTCGACTGCCGGTGGAGCGGCGGATTCTCGCGTGATCGGCGCCGTCCTCGCCGCCTGCCTGACGGTGGGATTCCTGCTGGTCGCCGACAGCGTCCGCCGCTCCCGTCGGCCGTCCCTGGCCGATCGCGTCGTCCCCTATGTGAGGGACGTGAATCCTTCGGTCGAACCCGCTCCGATGGGTTCGGCCGTCGGCCACGTGCTGGGTCCGACCTGGCGCTCAGCCGTCCGCGCCATCGGTGAGTCGCTCGGCAGTTCCGCCGCGATCGCTCGCCGACTGCGTCGGCTCGGTTCGACCGATGACGTCGAGGACTTTCGGATGACGCAAGCGACCTGGGGTGCGGCCGGGCTCGCGGTGGCGATGGGCGTCTCCTTGCTCGCGTGGTCGACGCAACGGACCTCGGTCGTGGCGCTGCTGCTGTTCTGCGCGGCGGGCCTCGTCGGCGGGTGTTTGGCGTGCGACCAGCGCTTGTCCGCTCGGGTGCGCGCGCACGAGTCCGAGTTGCGACTCGAGTTCCCGACGATCGCCGAGCTGCTCGCCCTCTCGGTCGCGGCCGGCGAGAGCCCGGCGGCGTCGCTCGAGCGGATCGTCCGGGTCGGCCACGGTGCCCTCTCGCACGAACTCGGGCGAGTACTGGCGGACGTCCGGGCTGGCGGGACCATCGTGGTCGCCCTCGACGACCTGGCCGCCAGGACCGGGGTCACGAGCATCGCGCGCTTCGCCGAATCGATGGCCGTCGCGATCGATCGCGGCACCCCGTTGATCGACGTGCTGCACGCGCAGGCGGCCGACGTGCGCGACGGCGCCCGCCGAGAACTGATCGAGTCCGGTGGACGGCGGGAGATCGCGATGATGGTGCCGGTCGTCTTCCTGATCCTGCCCGTCACGATCGCGTTCGCCTTCTATCCCGGACTGGCCGGACTGCACCTGTCATCGGGTGGATGAGGAGAGGAGAACCATGAAGTTCACGTGGATCAGGACGAGCGTCGCGAGGACACGAGGGCGCCGAACTCAGGAGCGTGGCGACGTCCCCGGCTGGGTGATGATCACGCTCATGACGGCGGGCGTCGTCGCCGGACTGACGGCGATCGCCGGACCACGGCTGACGTCGATGCTGAATCAGGCGTTGATGTCCGTGGGCGGATGAGGCAGCGGCGCGAGCGAGGTGCCGCGGTGCCGGAGTTCGTGTTGGTCCTGGTCGTCCTCGTCCCGCTGGTGTTGGGGATCGCGCAGGTGGCGCTGGTGCTGCACGTGCGCAACACGGTGACCGCGGCGGCTTCCGACGGCGCGCGGGCGGCGGCCGTCCTCGACGCGGGTCCTGACGTGGCGCGTACTCGTGCCCGCGACGTCGTCCGCACGACGCTGGCCGACCGGTTCGCCGATGCGGTGTCCGCGCGCGAGTCGGTCATCGACGGTGTCCCGGTGGTCGAGGTGAGGATCCGCGCGGAGGTGCCTCCGCTCGGCCTGTGGGGGCCGTCGGTGCCGATCGAGGTCGTCGGTCATGCCGTGCGTCAGGAAGCGCCATGATCCGGTCCGGTGACGGCGTCGAACGCGGCAGCGCCACGGTCGAGTTCACGTGGCTGACGGTCTTGTTGCTCGTGCCCCTGGTCTACGTCGTCCTGGCGATCTTCCAGACCCAGCGCACGGCCTATGGTGTCTCGGCCGCCAGCGAGGCCGCGGCGCGCGCGTTCATCCAGTCTCCCGACGCCGACTCGGCTCCGGCGCGCGCGAGGGTGGCCGCGCGGCTCGTGCTGGCCGACCACGACGTCACGGGAGCGTCGATCGCCACACGGTGCGAACCCGCGTGCTTCGAGCCCGGTTCGACGGTGGTCGTGGTGGTGCGCACGGCCCAGCGGCTGCCGCTGGCGCCCGACGTCCTGGGCGACCCGATCGCGTCCTTCGCCGTCGACTCGACCCACACCGAGCCCTTCGGGCGCTACCGGACGGCACCGTGACGCGGCGAGATCGGGGCAACGTCACGGTGCTGACGCTCGGCTTCCTCGCGGTGCTCGGGATGCTCGTCGTCGCGGTGGTCGACGCGTCGGCGGCGTTCCTCGAACGGCGCGAACTGATGAATCTGGCCGACCGGGTCGCCCTGCATGCCGCGGACGGACTCGACCGCGACCAGGTCTATGCGAGCGGGCTGACCGACGAGGCCGCCCTCGACGCCGCGGACGCCCGTGACCTCGTCGACGGAATCGTGCCACGTGACGTGGCGATGACCTTGCGCACGAGCGGCGACCGGGTCGAGGTGCGGTTGACGCGACGGATCACGCTGCCGCTCGTGCCGCCCGGGTTCCCCGGAACCGCCACGATCCGTGCCCAGGCGGTCGGACGACTCCATCTGGGACGGTGATCAGTCGGCGTCGCTGTCGTCGATCTTCCACTGGCCGTCCTGCTTGACGAACTCGTACGTCGTGAGCACCTCGTCGGAGAACGAATCGTCGATGCCGACCACACGGTCCTCCTCGACCAGCAGGATCCCGTTCGAACCGAAGCGGATGCCCCACACGACGTCGCCGGATTCTGTCGTGCCGTGTCCGCCGGCCAGCCACGCCTCGCACGTGAACGGCTCGACGTCGACGAGGTCGTCACGGAAGTCCTGCGTCGTGACCTCCTCGAGCGAGGAGCAACTGCCTGTTTCCGAGGCGGTCTGGAACTCCCGGAAGGTCGCCTTCAGCGGGGCCGGGTCCGCCACCTGCCACACGGCCACGCCCGCCAGCGCGCCGAACAATGCCGCCAACAGCAGCACGATCGGCAGGATCCACACCAACTTCGACCGCTTGACCCGAACCAGGTTCCGTTCCTGCTCGTACGTCAGGACCTGCGGCGCCGGGGCGGCCTGGACCGGCTGCTGCACCGGTGGCGGGACCGGGGCCTGCTGTCCCGGCAGCGGTGCCGTGTGGGTCGTCCACTGGGATCCGTCCCACCACCGCAGGCTGCCGTGACCGTCGTCGTACCAACCGGGCGGCGTGATCGTGGAACTCATGGGTTCATCATGCCGTGAGCACGTCGCAGTGACGACGACGAAAGATCCCGCGAGGGTCGCACCGCGTTCGCCGACGGTTCACCGGGTCCCGTTCTCGTGGAGTCATGAACCGTCACTCGCGTCGCACCGCAGCGCGGGCAGCCCTCGTGGCCGCCTGCGTGGGCTTCTTCGCAGCGATCACCGTCATCGGTCAGGTCTCGGACGGCAACCCCGTCCCCGACCCGCCCGCCCTCCTGCTCGACGTCCAGCGCTGATCCACGGCCGGCGGTATCACCGCCGGCCCCGTACGGCTCCCCGGGAAACATGAACACACTCACCGACACCGTCCGCGCCGTCATGGCCGCCGTCCTGCTCGCCGTCGCCATCGGTTTCGGCGCCCTCGGAGCCCTCTCCTCGTCGAGCAACGACTCCGACGAGGCGGCGCGTCCCTACGTCTACTACCGCTGCTACGTCCAGGGATACGGCTGGATGTACTGCACCGACAGTGCACACGCCTGAGTAGCAACCATCGAACCGCGGTGGGCTGACTTCGCACAGTCGCCCGCCCGGTTTCGTCCGGGGTTCGCCGGGAGTTCACCGGGCACCGATGGCATGAGGCCATGACGAAATTCCGCAACAGCACCCGCAGTGCGCTCGTCCTCGGCGCGGCCGGCCTCCTCCTGGGGGGAGCGGTCGTCGGTTCGGTGGCCAGCGGCAATCGAGACCTCAGCACGCAGGGCGGCGCCGCGCGCCTGTCCGGCGACCAGACCAAGGTGGTGAAGAAGGCCATCGACGGCAGCCGTCCCGACAACGTGATCCTGCTGATCGGCGACGGCATGGGCGACTCCGAGATCACCAGCGCCCGCAATTACGTGCACGGTGCCGCCGGCCGGTTCCCCGGCCTGGACGCGCTGCCGCTCACCGGTCAGTACACGACCTACTCGATCACGAAGGACGGCAAGCCCGACTACGTGCCCGACTCGGCCGCCACCGGCTCGGCCTGGGCGACCGGCACCAAGACCTACGACAACGCGGTCAGCGTGGACATCAAGGGCACGCCGCAGAAGACGCTGCTCGAACTGGCCAAGAAGTCCGGCTACAAGACCGGCAACGTGTCGACGGCGGAACTGCAGGACGCCACCCCGGCCGTCCAGGTCTCGCACGTCACGGCGCGCAGCTGCTACGGCCCGACCGCCACCACGAAGACCTGCCCCACGAACGCCAAGGAGAACGGCGGCGCCGGCAGCATCACCGAGCAGCTGCTCGACACCCGACCCGACGTGACGCTCGGCGGCGGCGCGGCCACCTTCGCGGAGACCGCCACGGCCGGCACGTGGAAGGGACTGACCCTCCAGCAGCAGGCCGAGAACCGCGGCTACCAGCTCGTCGACGACCTCGACTCGCTGAACGCCGTGAAGAAGGCCGATCAGAAGCAGCCCCTCCTGGGCCTGTTCACCCCGGGCAACTTCCCGGTCCGCTGGACCGGCCCGGGCGCCACGGCCGACGGCGGCAAGCAGGCGCCCGTCGAGTGCACCGCCAACCCGGCTCGCACGGCGAGCCTGCCCCACCTCGCGGCGCTGACGAAGAAGTCGATCCAGTTGCTCGACAAGGGCAACGACAAGGGCTTCTTCCTGCAGGTCGAGGGCGCCAGCATCGACAAGCAGGACCACGCCGCGGACGCATGCGGCCAGATCGGCGAGACGCTCGACCTCGACGAGGCCGTCAAGGTCGCGCTCGACTTCGCCAAGAAGGACAAGCACACCTTGGTGATCGTCACGGCCGACCACGCCCACACGAGCCAGATCATCGAGGCCGGCTCGACCACGCCGGGCAAGACCGTCAACCTGCTGACCCACGACGGTCAGCCGATGACGATCAACTACGCGACCTCGGCCACCGGTTCGCAGCAGCACACCGGCACCCAGTTGAAGATCGCGGCGTACGGCCCGCGGGCCGCGAACGTCGTCGGCCTGACCGACCAGACGGACGTGTTCTTCACCGTGCGCGACGCGCTGGCCCTGAAGAGGAAGTAGGCGAGCGAGCACCAGCGGCGGGTCGTCCTCGGGGACGGCTCGCCGTGCGTCGTCAGCGGGTCAGTTGGAACACCGCGATCACGCGGTCGGTGCGCTGCTCGTACTCGCCGAAGCCGGGGGAGGCCTGCTTGAACCGGTCCCACGCGCCGTCGCGCTCGGCGTGCTTCAACTCGCGCGCCACCACGCGGACCTCCACCACTTCGGCGTCGGAGTCGGCGGGCGCCGGTGCCTCCACGAGGATCTCGGGATGAGCCCGCAGATTGTGCGCCCACGCGGGCTCGTCGGGAGCGCCGGCCTTCGACGCCGCCACGTACCAACCGTCCGGTGCGGGCAGGCCCATCACCGGGTTGATCCGCTCCTGACCGCTGCGTGCGCCGATCGTGTGCATCAGGATCAGCCGGTCCCCGAATCCCATCGTCTCGACCTGTCCGCCGTGCTTGCGGAACTCCGCGATGATCTGCTCGTTCCAGTTGCTCATGCCACCAGAACACCACTCCCGCACGGTTTCTGCCCGAGCGGTAGCCTCGACAGGTGGCCACCGTCGATCTCTCCGACCGGATCAAGCAACTCGACACGACACTGTCGTCGATCGAGAAGGTGCTCGATCTCCCCAAGATGCATGCCGAGATCGCCGACCTGCAGGAGCAGGTGGGCGCTCCGGACCTGTGGGACGACCAGTCCAACGCCCAGCGCGTGACCGGTCGGCTGTCGGTCCTGCAGTCCGAGGTCGAGCGCGTCGCCGGACTGCGCCAGAGGCTCGAGGACGTCGAGGTGCTGATCGAGCTGGCCGCCGAGGAGGCGGACGCCGACTCGCTCACCGAGGCCGAGACCGAGATCGGCCGGCTCAGCACCGCGATCGAGAGCCTCGAGGTGCGCACGCTGCTCTCGGGTGAGTACGACGAGCGCGAGGCCCTCGTGACGATCCGCTCCGGTGCCGGTGGCGTCGACGCCGCCGACTTCGCCGAGATGCTGCAGCGCATGTACGTGCGGTGGGCCGAGCGCCACAAGTACCCCGTCGAGATCTACGACACCTCCTACGCCGAGGAGGCCGGCCTGAAGTCGACCACCTTCGCGATCAGGGCGCCCTACGCCTACGGCACGCTCTCGGTCGAGGCCGGCACCCACCGCCTCGTGCGCATCAGCCCCTTCGACAACCAGGGCCGCCGCCAGACCTCGTTCGCCGCGGTCGAGGTCGTCCCCGTCCTCGAGGCCACCGACGAGGTCGACATCCCCGAGGACGAGGTCCGCGTCGACGTCTACCGCTCCAGCGGTCCCGGCGGTCAGAGCGTCAACACGACCGACTCGGCCGTCCGCCTGACCCACATCCCCACCGGCGTGGTCGTCAGCTGCCAGAACGAGAAGTCGCAGCTGCAGAACAAGGCCAGCGCGATGGTGATCCTCAAGGCCAAGCTGCTCGCCCTGAAGAAGGCCGAGGAGCGTGCCCAGCTCGACGAGCTGCGCGGCGACGTCGCGGCCAGTTGGGGCGACCAGATGCGCAACTACGTGCTCAACCCGTACCAACTGGTCAAGGACCTGCGCACCGAGCACGAGACCGGCAACACCCAGGCCGTCCTCGACGGCGAGATCGACGAGTTCATCGAGTCCGGCATCCGTTGGCGCCGGAACCACTCCGCCGCCTGATGTTGACGGTCACCGGCGTGCCGGGACTTCCCGAGGTGCGCGCCGGGGACGACCTCGTCGCGTTGATCGGCACGGCAATCGACGCCGCGGGAATCGTGCTCGGGGACGGCGACATCGTCGTCGTGACCTCCAAGATCGTCTCCAAGGCCGAGGGCCGTCTGGTCGCCGCCGACGACCGTGACGCCGCGATCGCCGCCGAGACCGTCCGGGTCGTGGCCGAGCGCGGGCCGGTCCGCATCGTCGAGAACCGGCTCGGCATCGTCGCCGCCGCCGCGGGGGTCGACACCTCGAACGTTCCGGAGGGACACGTCCTGCTGCTGCCCCTCGACCCCGACGCGTCCGCGCGCGACCTCGCCGAGGGCCTGCGTTCACGGGCGCGGATCGGGGTGCTCGTCTCCGACACCCTGGGGCGCGCCTGGCGGCTGGGCCAGACCGACGCCGCGATCGGCGCGGCCGGTGTCCGGCTGTTCGAGAAGCCGGAGAAGGACGCCGACGGCCGCCCGCTCGCTGTCACGCTGCCGTGCGTCGCCGACGAGCTGTGCGCCGCGGCCGAGCTGGTCAAGCCCAAGGACGGCGCGGTGCCCGTCGCCGTGGTGCGCGGTCGTGCCGATCTGGTCGGCGACCTCGACCTGCCCGGAGCCCGCACGATCGTGCGGCCGTCCGGGGACGACCTGTTCCGGGTCGGCAGCTGACGTGAAGGTCACCGTCCTGGCCGGGGGAGTCGGCGGCTCGCGCTTCGTCCGAGGCGTGCGCTCGGCACTCGGGGCGATGTCGGGCGAGATCACCGTCGTCGTCAACACCGGCGACGACCTGTGGCTCTCGGGCGTGCGCCTGCAGCCGGACATCGACTCGATCCTCTACGCGCTGGCGGGCGTCAACGACGAGGAGCGTGGCTGGGGCCGCGCGGGCGAGTCCGAGCGGATCAGCGCCGAATTGCAGGCGTGGGGCAGCGGCTGGCCGTGGTTCACCCTCGGCGACCTCGACCTGGGGACGCACCTGGCCCGCACGGGGTGGTTGCGTGACGGACTCACGCCCACGCAGGTGGTCGAGCGGCTGAGTTCACGCTGGCCGCTCGGGGTCCGGCTGCTGCCGATGACCGATGCCGAGGTCGACACGCACGTCGTGGTCGACGACGGCCAGCGCCTGCACTTCCAGGAGTGGTGGACGCGTCACCGTGCCGCGCTGACCGCCACGGCCTTCGAGAACCCGGGCATCTCCTCGGCGGTGCCGGCGCCGGGTGTCGTCGAGGCCATCACCGATGTCGACGTCGTGCTGTTCGCCCCGTCGAACCCGGTCGTGTCGATCGGTCCGATCCTCGCCGTCCCGGGTGTCCGGGCGGCCCTCGCCAACGCGCAGCGCGTGGTCGGTGTCTCGCCGATCATCGGTGGCAAGGTCGTGCGCGGGATGGCCGACGCCTGCCTGGCCGCAGTCGGGGTCGAGACCGCAGCGGATGCCGTCGCGCGTCACTACGGACGTCGCGCCGACGGCGGGCTGCTGGACACGTGGCTGATCGCGCAGGAGGACGCGGCTCTCGCGCCCGCGCTGGCCGCCGAGGGCTGGGACGTGCGGGTCGAGCCGCTGTGGATGACCGACGTCGACACGTCGGCCGCCCTCGCCCGCGCCGCGCTGGCGTGAGCCACCGACTCGCCGGCCGTCATCCCGGGCGACGCCGAGTGGCGCATTCGCGCTGCCGAGTGGCGCAAACTCGGGCTCCGGGAACGCTCCCAGACCCCGAGAATACGCCACTCGCGGTTGGTGCGGCGGGCTCAGCGACGGGCCAAGACCGCCGTCGTGCGTGGGCCGAGCAGGCCGGTGAGGTGGTCGGGGGTGTCGACGTCACGGCGCAGCGTGGACCGGGTCGGCACGGGCAGTTCGAGGAATCCCGCGGCGAGGTGACGCCGCCACGAGCCGTCGCCGAACGCGGCGGGCAACTCGCCCTCACGGGCGGTGACCAACGTCGTGCCGTGACGTTCCTCGTCCGGCACGGCACCCAGGCGGGTCTCGTCCGCGAGTTCCAGCGCCTCGGCGAGATCACCCGGTTGCAGGCCGGGCAGGTCGCCGAGGAGCACCGCGCGTAGCTCGTCCGGCCCGGCAGCCAGTCCTGCGGCGACGGCCACGTCGATGCCGCGGGGGGCGTCCTCGGCGACGATCTCGACGCCCGGTAGCGAGATCGTCGGATCGGCGGTCACCACCACGACGTGGGCGACCTCGGCCGCCGCCTCGATCGTGTCGAGCGCGATCGCCCGCGCGAGGGCGACCCGATCCAGGCCCGGCAGGTCGAGCCGGGACTTGCCGATCTCGGGCGGTTTGACGGGGATGACGATCGTCCACCGTCCCCGCCGGTCAGCCACCGAACGGCCCCGGCTCAAAATGGCCGAAGCGGTCGCGGAACTCCTGCGCCTTGCCGGGCCAGAGCAGCACCTGACGGCCGGACCGCTCGTCGACGTACCAGTTGTGACAGCCCGAGGTCCACACGCCGCTGCGGCTCGCGATCTCGTCGACGTAGTCCTGCTCGGCCTCGGCGGAGACCTCCAGCGGGCCGCTGCGGGTCCACGGCAGCGCCGAGGCGACGTAGTCGGCCTGCGCCTCGATCATGAGCACGGCGGAGTTGTGTGCCAAGGTGGCGTTCGGTCCGTCGAGGACGAACAGGTTCGGGAAGCCGTGGACCGCCGTCGAGGCGTAGGCGCGCATGCCCTGCGACCAGTACTGGTCCAGGCCGATTCCGCCGCGGCCGCGCAGGAGTTCGGCGTAGGGCTGGCGCGTGGTGTGGAACCCCGTCGCCGTGACCACGACGTCGACTTCGTGACGCGAGCCGTCCGCCGCCAGCACCGCGCTGCCGTCGTAGCCGGTGAGCGCCCCCGGGACGAGGCGCACGTGCGGCAGGCGCAGCGTCGCGTAGTAGTCGTCGCTGAACAGCACCCGCTTGCACCCGAACTCGTGGTCGGGCGTCAGCGCCGCGCGCAGGACCGGGTCGGGCACCTGGCCGGCCAGGTGACCGAGGGCCCGGTCGCGAGCGCGCGACCGGCCGGCGCCGGCGCGCTCGTCGAAGACCGCCTCGGTCTCGTGGAACAGCTCGTCGCGCAGGTCGGTGAGCCGCTCGGGCTCGTGTTCGAACAGGGCGATCTCGGCGTCGGCGTACGTGCGGTCGCCCTTGGGCAGGATGAACGGGGCGCTGCGCTGCAGGACCACGAGCGACGCGACGCGTCGGGCGATCTCCGGGACCAACTGGATGCCCGAGGCCCCGGTGCCGACGACGGCCACCCGGGCCCCGTCGAGGTCGAGGCTCTCGTCCCACCGGGCCGTGTGCATGACGGGGCCGGCGAACTCGCCGGGTACGTCGGGCAGACGAGGATCGGTGAGCCGGCCGGCCGCCATCACGAGGACGTCGGCGGTCACCGGACCACGCGACGTCGTGAGTCGCCAGCGCGTCCCGTCCCAGTCCGCGCCGTCGAGGCGGGTCGAGAGCATGATCCGGTCCGCGACGGGTCCGGCGGCGTCCTCGAGATAGCCGCGGATCTCCTCGCCCGGGGCGAAGACGCGGCTGAACCCGGGGTGGGGGATGTCGGAGTAGCCGTAGAGGTGCGCCGGGACGTCGCACGCGACGCCCGGATACCGGTTCTCGAACCACGTGCCGCCGATCCCGGTACGGCGCTCGAGCACGACGAACGACTCGCCCGCCGCGGCCAGTCGCCGCGCCATCGCGACTCCCGCGAACCCGGCGCCCACCACGGCGACGCGGACGTCGGTCATGCCGGGACCCCGTAGGTCGTGGTGCGCAGCCGCAGCTGGCGGCCGAGGCCCTTGGCGATCGCGCGCGCCGCGTCGAGTGTCAGCTCGTGGCCGAACTCGACGCCGGCCTCCGGCGCGACGCGTCCGTCGTACAGGGTGCCGCCGAGGTCGTCGGCGCCCGAACGCAGCACGAGAGCGGCTCCCTCGGTGCCGAGCCGCGTCCACGCGGCCTGCACGTGGGTGATGCTGCCGTGCAGCATCAGTCGGGCCACGGCGTGGACGGCGCGGTGGCGGTCCGCGCCCTGCTCGCCCGGCGGGATGTCGCCGCCGGGGAACGCCATCGGGACGAGCTCGTTGAACCCACCGGTGTCCGCCTGGATCTCCCGCAGCCGGCGCAGGTGTCGCACGATCTGGGCCGGCGTCTCGCCGTGGCCGTAGAACAGCACGGACGTCGAGCGCAGGCCGAGTCCGTGCGCGGCGCGGATTGCGGCCTCCCACCGGTCGACGGGCAGGTCGTCGGGGAAGCGCGCTGCGCGGTACTGCTCGTCAAGGATCTTGACGCCGGTCCCGGGGACGGTGTGGACGCCGGCGGCGGCCAGCGCGGCGTACTGCTCCGGAACGGTGCGCCCCGCCCGACGAGCGCCGTCGACGACGTCGGCGGGACGGAAGGCGTGCAGATGCAGCGTCGGCGCGGCCTCTCGGACGGCGCGGGCGATCTGCTCGTAGACGTCGTCGGGGCCGTCCGTGGGCGCCGTGCCCTGGATGCACAGTTCGGACGCTCCGAGGTCGGCGGCGTCGGCGGCGACCCGTGCCACGAGGTCGGGATCGGTGACGCGGTCGGAGCCGAGGTTGCGGTTCACCACGAGCGAGACCGTGGCGCCGACGACCGAACGCCGCAGGTCGTCCGCCAGTGCGGCCAGCCGGTCGAGGTCCTCGCCGGTCGCGGTCAGCAACCGCGCGTACTCCTCGTCGCTCAGGTCCGCCGGGCCCCGCTCCGCCCGCCGCAGGACCCCTCCGACCCGCTGAGTTACACGTTGCGGCACAGAATCGGGCTCTTTGAGTGCTGAAACGTGCAACTCAGCGAGTCCGTCGGTGCCCGCCAAGGCCAGCACGGCGTCGTGCAGGGCCGGGTCGATCCAGGTGTCGCGATCGCGGACGTAGTGGGGGTGGATCGTGAGGCGTTCGCGCAGGTCGTACCCGGCTGCGGCGGTCGCGGCGGCCAGCTGGTCGACCTGTGGCCACGGCCGCTCGGGGTTGACGTGGTCGGCGGTCAGCGGGCTGACGCCACCCCAGTCGTCGATGCCGGCGGCGACCAGGCGGACCAGCTCGCCCGGGTCGGAGAGGTTGGGCGGCGCCTGGATTCGCGCGTCGGGCCCCAGCACGATCCGCGTGGTGGCGACGGCGGCGACGAACGCGTCGATCTCGGCGTCGTCGACGGCCTGCATGGCGGTGGCGGGCTTGGCGCGGAAGTTCTGGACGATGACCTCCTGCACGTGGCCGTACCGCTCGGCAATGTCGCGCAGCGCGAGGATCGAGTCGAACCGCTCCTGCGCGGTCTCACCGATCCCGATGAGCAGCCCGGTCGTGAACGGGATGCGCAGCCGGCCGGCATCCTCCAGGACCTGCAGGCGCACGGCCGGATCCTTGTCGGGCGAGCCGAAATGTGCCTCGCCGGGCTCGGTGAACAGTCGCGAGGACGTGGTCTCGAGCATCATCCCCATCGACGGGGCGGTCGGCCGCAGCGCGACGAGTTCGTCGTGGCTCATGACGCCCGGGTTGAGGTGGGCCAGCAGCCCGGTCTCGGCGGTGATCCTGCGCGCCAGGTGGCCGACGTAGTCCAACGTGGAGGCGAAACCGTGGTCGTCGAGCCACTCGCGGGCGACCGACCAGCGCTCCTCGGGACGGTCGCCCAGCGTCAGCAGTGCTTCCTTGCAACCCATCGCCGCGCCCTGGTGAGCCGTGGCGAGGACCTGCTCCTCGGACAGGTAGGGCGCGATGCCCTTGCGCTCGAGTTTGGCGGGGGTGTCGACGAAGACGCAGTAGTGGCAGCGGTCGCGGCACAGCGTGGTGACCGGCACGAACACCTTGCGCGACCACGTGACGACACCCGGGCGGCCGGCTCGGCGCAGCCCTTCGTCGCGGAGCAGGCCCGCCTCACGCACGAGGTCTTCAAGTGCGTCGCCACGCGCGAGCAGCATCGACGCGTCGCGCAGGTCGGACGACATGTCGCCAGCGTAGTCGGGCCTCGGTGAGTCGGACCCGACCCGGGGGCAGGCTGTCGGAGGCTCGGCCCGGTGTCACGATGTGATCCACGTCTCGCGCATTCTGCAACTGTGAGTTACGGTCTGACGCAGGATCCCGATCGACGAGTCGAAGAGGTACACGATGGGCAACGGCGTTTCCGTGGACGGTCTGAGCGTGATCGTGCCGGTCTTCAACGAGGCACCCAATGTCGCGGAACTGGTGCGCCGCGTGGCCGACGCGCTGACCGGTCTCGATGCCGAGATCGTCTTCGTCGACGACAGCACCGACGAGACGCCCGACGTGATCCGGACGGTGGCCGCCACGGCGACGATCCCCGTGCGGCTGATCCATCGCGAGCCCGGTGAGGCCGAAGGCGGCCTCGGCGGCGCCGTGGTCGAGGGAGTCAAGGCCGCCGCGCACGACGTGTGCGTCGTGATGGACGGCGACCTGCAGCATCCGCCGGAGAAGATCCTCGACCTCGTCGCCAAGGCCGAGCGCACGGGCAACGACGTCGTCGTCGCCTCCCGCTACGTCGGCGACGGCACCAGCGAGGGACTGTCCGGCGCGGCGCGCGTCGCCGTCTCGCGCGGGTCCACGATGGTCACCAAGGCGATGTTCCCGGTCCGGCTGCGTGCGGTGACGGATCCGATGACCGGCTTCTTCTTGGTGCGCCGGGACCGGATCGACTTCGCCGGCCTGCAGCCGCGTGGGTTCAAGATCCTGCTCGAGATCCTGGCTCGCCAGAAGTTGAACGTCTCCGAGGTGCCGTTCCATTTCGCCGAGCGGTTCGCGGGCGAGTCGAAGGCCTCGTTGCTGCAGGGGTTCCGTTTCCTGCTGCAGTTGACGCACCTGCGGTTCGGTCGCATGTCCGGCTTCGCGATGATCGGCGCGCTCGGCGCGGTCGTCAACATCGCGATCGTGTGGCTCATGACGATGATGGGAGTCGGCTATCTGGCCGCAGCGGTCGTCGCCGCCGAACTCACGATCATCGGCAACTTCCTGCTGATCGAGCGCTTCGTGTTCGGCGACCTGCGGGTCAACGCCGGGGTGGTGTGGGGCCGCTTCGCCAAGTCGTTCGCCTTCAACAATGTCGAGGCCGCCATCCGCATCCCGATCCTCGCGGTCATGGTCAACACGTGGCACGTCTCGGCGGTGCTGGCCACGGCGATCACGCTCGCGATCGCGTTCGTCGTGCGGTTCGTGTTCCACTCGCTGGTCGTCTACGCACCCCGCACGGTGTCCGACGGCGACCTGCGGCACCTGGTCGAGGAGCTGGACCAGCAGGTCACCACGCCGGGCGAGCTCTGACCGTTCCGGGGCGGTGAGCCTGCCACCACCGCACATCGGTGGATCCGGGCTCAGGCGCCGCCCGCCCGGGACGCCTCGGCGAGTCGGCCGGCGACGTGGTCGAACCGGTCCGACAGCACGCCCACGGTCGCCCTCACATGAGGTCCGCCGGCCCAGCCCGACGCTACGAAGGGGGTGCCGCCGGCGACGCGGATGCCTGCGGCGGCCAGGTGCAGCAGCGCGGCACGCTCGTCGGCCACCGGCACCCACAGATTGATTCCGTCGTGCGGGGGTACCTCGACTCCGGCCCCGCGCAGTCCGCGCCGGATGGCGGCCATCCGCGCGGCGTAGATGCGGCGGGCGTCGGCCACCTGCTCGATCGACGAGACCGAGGTCAGCAGGTCCAGCGCGATCCGCTGCACCATCCGCGAGGTCCAGCCCGGGCCGAGCATGCGGCGGGCGACGACCCGGTCGACCAGGTCGGCCGGGCCGCTCATCCCGGCAATCCGCAGGTCGGGTCCGAGCGACTTGGAGTAGCTGCGCACGTGCACCACGCGGCCGGGCAGCAGCTGCGCCAGCGTCACGTCTGGTGAGGCGGCGATCTGCGACGAGTGGTCGTCCTCGACGATCACGGTGTCGCGGGCCTCGGGCAGATCGGTGATGATGCGGGCGAGGTCCTCGGCACGGGCTGCTGTCAGGGAGCCGCCGGTCGGGTTCTGGGCCCGCGGTTGGAGCACGACGGCCCGCGGGCGGCGGCGCAGGACGCGGGCCAACTCGTCGGGGCGGACGCCCTCGCGGTCCAGGCCCATGGGGGCGGCCTCGGCACCGAGTTGGTCGACGAGGTCGTGGAAGGGCGGGAAACCGGGACTCTCCAGCGCGACGACGTCGCCGAACCGCACCACCTGCTCGAGCACGCGGGCGATGCCGTCGAGCGCGCCGTCGGTGACCGTGAGCCGCGGCGCGGGCGCGGGCCAGTCCTGCTGGAGGAACTCGGCGAGCTCGGGCACCACCGGCGACTCCTGGTAGATCCCGGTGCCCGCGCGCGGCGAGATCCGGGCCAGGGCGGGCTCCAGCGCCGGCAGCAGGGCCGGGTCGGGGGTGCCGCGCGAGAGGTCGAGCGGTTGGTCGCCGAGGTCGCCGACCAGGCCCATGACGCGCGGGCTGAGCCAGGCGGTGGCCGGCTCGTCGCGCACGAAACTGCCGGCGCGCCCGCGGGAGACGACCATGCCGGTGCGGCGCAGTGCCTGCCAGGCGCCACTCACGGTGGCCGGTGAGACGCCGAGCGCGGCGGCGACCTCGCGGACGGTGGGCAGCCGGTCGCCGGGGGCCAGTTCGCCGCTGGTGATGAGGCGCGCGACGGCCCCGGCGATGTCACGGGGGGACCGGCGTGACGGATCCAGGCCGAGGCGGAGGTCTGGCGTAATGGTGTGATCCATGTCACTCTCTCTGGATCGGCTCGACACCGCGGCAGATGTTTACGGCCGCGCCACGGCAGGAAACTGTCCGGAAATGTTCAAGCCGAACGATAACGGAAACCGACAGCGGGAGGTAGAAGCCCATGACGATCGTCCGAGCAGCGATCTCGCAGACCACGTGGACCGGCGACAAGGAGTCCATGCTCGACAAGCACGAGCAGTTCGCCCGCGACGCCGCAGCCCAGGGTGCGCAGGTCATGTGCTTCCAGGAGCTGTTCTACGGCCCG
>CAYXFT010000026.1:438-25100 GCA_964464335.1 uncultured Aeromicrobium sp. | reverse complement strand
GGCTGATCGGGCCACTCGCTGAAGATGTCGACGATCTGCCCGTCGGCCAGCCCGAGTTCGGCCAGGTCGTCCGGATGGACGAAGACGACGTGGCGCCCCTTCTTGATGCCCCGGTAGCGGTCGTTGAGGCTGTAGATCGTGGTGTTGAACTGGTCGTGCGAGCGCACGGTCTGCAGCAGCAGGCGCCCCTCGGGCACGACGATCGGTTCGAACCGGTTGGCGGTGAACATCGCCCGGCCGGTCGCGGTGTCGAATGTCCGCGAGTCGCGCGGCTCGTGCGGCAGGACGAAGCCGCCCGGCGAGGTCACCTTGCGCTCGTAGTCGTCACATCCCGGCACCACGCGGCTGATGTGTCGCCGCACGGTCGAGTAGTCGGCCTCGAACCCGGCCCAGTCGATCCCGTGCCGGTCCCCCAGGACGGCCGCGGCCAGCCGGCTCACGATCGCCACCTCGGACAGCAACGTGTCCGCCACGGGTTCCACGCGACCGCGCGAGGCGTGCACCGCGCACACCGAGTCCTCCACCGTGACGAACTGGTCGCCGGACGCCTGCCGGTCGAACTCGGTGCGACCCAGGGTCGGCAGGATCAGGGCCGCCTCGCCGGTGACCCCGTGCGAGCGGTTGAGCTTCGTCGAGATCTGCACCGTCATCGCCGTACCGCGCAGTGCCGCCTCGGCCGCCGCGGTGTCGGAGATCGCCGAGACGAAGTTGCCGCCCAACGCCATCCAGAACTTCACGTCACCGCGTTGCATCGCCCGCACCGAGTCCACGGCGTCGAGGCCGTGGGCACGCGGCGGCTCGAACCCGAACTCGGCGCGGAGGTTGTCGATGAACCAGTCGGGCATGCGTTCCCAGATGCCCATCGTCCGGTCACCCTGGACGTTGCTGTGGCCGCGGATCGGCGAGAGCCCCGCACCGGGCCGGCCGATGTGGCCGCGCAACAGCATCAGGTTGACGATCTCCTTGATGGCGTCGACGGCCTGCTTGTGCTGGGTCAGGCCCATCGCCCACGTGACGATGACGCGATCGGCGGCGAGGTACCGGGCGGTGAACTCGTCGATCTCGGCGCTCGTGAGGCCCGTCGCGGCGAGCACGTCCTCCTCACGAAGGCCGGCCAGGTTCGCCCGCAGGTCGTCGATCCCGCTGGTGAACCGGTCCACGAAGTCCTGGTCGAGCACGGTGCCGGGCGCCGCGGCCTCGGCCTCCAGCACGCGGCGGGACACGGCCTGCAGCAGCAGCCCGTCGCCGCCGAGCCGGATCTGGCAGAACTGGTCGGCGATGGTCGTTCCCTTGCCGAGCACGCCGCGCACCGTCTGCGGGTTCTTGAACCGGATCAGGCCCGCCTCGGGCAGCGGATTGACCGCGACGATCGAGGCACCGGCCCGCTTGGCCTGCTCGAGTGCCGACAGCATCCGCGGGTGGTTCGTGCCCGGGTTCTGACCCATCACGATGATCAGGTCGGCCTTGGCGAAGTCGTCGTAGGTGACGGTGGACTTGCCGATGCCGATCGTCTCGATGAGCGCGCTGCCGGTCGACTCGTGGCACATGTTCGAGCAATCGGGCAGATTGTTCGTGCCGAAGGCGCGGACGAACAACTGGTACACGAACGCCGCCTCGTTGGAGGCCCGGCCGGACGTGTAGAACGACGCCTGGTCCGGCGAGTCGAGTTCGTTCAGCGCGGCACCCGCGATCCGGAACGCCTCGTCCCACGACACGGGCCGATAGTGGTCCTCGCCCGGGGCCTTGAACACCGGCTCGACGAGCCGGCCCTGCTGCCCGAGCCAGTACTCACTCCGTCCTGCCAGCTCGCTGACCGGGTGCTCGGCCCAGAAGTCGCGCGACACCGTCAGCGGCGTGGCCTCCCACGTGACGGCCTTGGCGCCGTTCTCGCAGAACTCGGCCGGGTGGCGGTGACCGGTGGGATCGGGCCACGCGCAGCTCATGCAGTCGAAGCCGTCCTTCTGGTTGATCTTCGTGAGCAGCTTGGCCGTGCGGGCCAGTCCCATGCCACCGACGGCGGGCTTCATCGCGTGGAACACACCCGACACACCGGCGGCCCAGTGCTTGGTCCCGGTGACCTTGATGTCGTCGTCGTTCGGATCGTCGACGAGCGGCTTCCTCATGGACTCTCCTCCACCCGGTCGGGCCGCGAGTACACGACCATCGAGCTGCCCCTGAGGAACCCGACGACCGTGACGCCGGCGTCGTCGGCCAGCTCGACGGCCAGGGACGAGGGTGCCGACACTGCGGCCAGCACGGGGATGCCGGCCATCGACGCCTTCTGGGCCAACTCGAAACCGGCTCGCCCGGACACCATCAACACCGTGCCCGGCAACGGCAGCTTGTCGTTCTCCAGCGCCCAGCCGATGACCTTGTCGACGGCGTTGTGCCGGCCGATGTCCTCGCGCACGACGAGCGGCTCCCCGGTGCGACCGCCGAAGAGGCCCGCCGCGTGCAGTCCGCCGGTGCGATCGAAGACGGCCTGGGCCTCACGCAGGCGGTCGGGCAGCGCTGCCAGGACGTCGGTCGTGACCCTCAGCGGATCGGTCGCGACATCGAAGGCCGACCGCGTGCGCACCGCGTCGATGCTGGTCTTGCCGCACGTCCCGCACGCCGACGACGTGTAACCGTGCCGGTCCAGGGCGAGGTCCACGACGGTCGCGTCGGGGGTCACCTGCACGTCGAGGACGTTGTACGTGTTCACACCCTCGTCGGTGGCGCCGGCGCAATACCGCGCGCTGACCACCTGGTCGCGGCGCGCGACGACGCCCTCGGACACCAGGAACCCGAGCGCGAGGTCGACGTCGTTGCCCGGCGTGCGCATCGTGACCGCGAGCGACCTGCCGTTCAGGCGGATCTCGAGCGGTTCCTCGACGACGAGACGGTCCTCGCGCACCTGCGCGCCCGTGGCCGCGTCGATGCGGGTGACCTTGCGCCTGACCGTTCCTCGTCCCACCTCGTCATCATGCCCCACCTCCCGGCACGGGGTTGGCCAACAGAGTCCGGCACGGGGTTCAGGAACAGAAAGGGCGCGCCGACCGTTCGGACCACCATGGGACTTCTCGATCGGCTTCGCGCCCGCGACGACCGATCCATCCGGTGGGGTGGCGACGCCATGCTCGCCCTCACTCGCAACGAGTCGATCGGCGCACTGATCCTGGTCGCGACGGTCGTGGTGGCGACCGCCTGGGCGAACCTCGGCGATTCGTACGAGCACTTCTGGACCACCGACCTGACGTTCGCCTTCGGCGAGCACAGCGTCGCCCATCCGCTGCGCGACTGGGTCAACAGCGGCCTGATGACCTTGTTCTTCGTGGTGATCGGGCTGGAGGCACGCCGCGAGTTCGACCTCGGCGACCTGCGCGACCGGCGTCGGGTCGTGACCCCCGTCGTCACGGGACTGCTCGCGATGGCCATCCCCGCCGCGCTGTATCTGCTGGTGACCGCCGGCTCCCCCGGCGCCGCGCAGGGCTGGGGCGTGGCGATCTCGACGGACACGGCCTTCGCGCTGGGCTTCGTGGGCCTGCTCGCCGGGGAGGGCGCCGGCCGGTTGCGCGTGTTCCTGCTGACGGTGCTCGTGGTGGACGACCTCGTCTCGGTGCTGGTCGCGGCGATCGTCTATTCCGAGGGGATCGACGCCTCGCGGGTCCTGCTCGCCGTCGCCGTCTTCGCCCTGTTCGCGCTGACGTTGCGGGCCGGGATCGACCAGCCCCTGCTCTACGCGGTGATGGGCTTCGCGGTGTGGGCGTGCCTGTTCGGCTCCGGGATCGACCCCGTGCTGGCAGGTCTGGCGATCGGCCTGCTGGCCGCCGCGCACCCGCCACGCCGGGCCGCCCTCGAACGCGCCACGACGTCCTTCCGGGTGTTCCGCGAGGAGCCGACCGTCGACTTCGCACGCAGCGCCACCGATGCCGTCACCGCCACCCAGTCGCCGAACGACCGGCTCCGCCGCTTCTACCTGCCGTGGACGAGCCTGCTGATCGTGCCGCTGTTCGGTCTGGCGAACGCCGGCGTCCGTCTCGTCGACGGCGGGTTCGCCCATGCGCTCGGTTCGGCCATCACGTGGGGCATCGTCGTCGCGTTCCTCGTCGGCAAGCCGCTCGGTTACGTCGTCGCGACGATGGTCCTGCGCCGGACGTCCGGCGATGGGGCGCCCGCGCCGGTCGGCGGTCTCGGGATGCTCGCGGTGGGCATCGTCGCCGCGGCGCCCTTCACCCTGTCGCTGCTCATCGCCGACCGCGCGCTCACCGGGGTGGCGCTCAACGACGCCAAGACCGGGATCCTGCTCGCCCTGATCGGCGCGCTCGCGCTCGCCGGAGTGACCTTCCGCGGCATCGACCGACTCGACCCGACCGCCCGGGCCCGCGCGATGCAGGGCGACGGGATCGCACTGTCGGACCTCTGCACGCCCGTGGAGATCGGCGTGGACCACATCCGCGGGGCGGCGGACGCCGACGTCACGATCGTCGAGTACGGCGACTTCGAGTGCCCCCACTGCGGCGTGGCCGAGCAGGTGGCCCGCGAGGAACTGGCGCTGGACGACCGCGTCCGCTACGTGTGGCGGCACCTGCCGCTGCACGAGGTCCACCCGCGCGCGCAGTTGGCCGCCGAGGCCGCCGAGGCCGCGGCCGCCCAAGGGGCGTTCTGGCCAATGCACGACCGCCTACTCGACGACCAGGACGACCTGTCCCGCGACGACCTCGTCGCGCACGCACGCGCTCTCGATCTCGACGTCGCACGCTTCGCCGCCGACCTCGACTCCGGCGCCTTCGCCGCGCGCGTGCAGCGCGACCTCGACTCGGCCGACGCCGGCGACATCGCGGGGACGCCCACCTTCTTCGTGAACGGCCGACGCCACTACGGCGGGTACGACATGGCGTCGATCCGCACGGCCGTCGCGGATGCCCGCGCCCGCGTGCTGGCCGGTCGACCGCTCTGACTCAGGCCAGCAGCGAGAGACCGGCGGCCACGGCGAAGCCGACGACCGTCGCCAGACCGGCGAGGTCCTTGGCCTTGTCCCGCGCCTCGGGGATCATCGAGTCGATCAGCATCACCAGCAGCGCCCCGGCCGCGAAGCCGTCGATCGCGGCGTGCGCCGATCCGCCGACGACGTCGGAGGCGGCGGCGCCGCCGATCGTGGCCCCGGCGCACAGCACGGCGACGACGACCCACAGCGCGATCACCCGGGCCCGGGACTCCCCCGCGGCGAGCATGTCGGCGGACGAGCCGATCGCCTCGGGCAGGTTGGACACGAAGATCGCAATGAGCAGGGCGGCGCTGACGCCGCCGGTGGCCAGGCCGATGCCGAGCACCGCCTGTTCGGGGATTCCGTCGAGGAAGGCGCCGAGGGCCAGGGGGATGCCGGCTCCCCCGCCGGCCGATCGAACCCCCACCCGGTCGAGCAGGCGATTCGCTGCGAAGAAGGCCACCGCACCGACGGCCAGCCCGGCCGCGAGCGGCACGGCGCCGCCCACCTCGATGCCCTCTTCGGCCAGTTCGAACGAGATGCTCGCGATCAGCGCGCCGGCACCGAAGGCCAGGACGATCCCGATGACGAGGTCGGGCCAGGTGCGTAGACACGCGAGCAGGGAACCGATCACGAGCGACGAGGCGGCGACAGAGCCCCAGATCACGGCGTCCAGCATGGGACGACCTTAGGTCCTGACAGGTTGGTGCCCCCGCGTTCGGGGGTGTGCGGGGGCACCAACTCACTGACAGACGGCTCGGCTGGGGGACCGAGCACTCCCTCCCGGCTGCGTCGTGTGGTGTGCCACGCGCGCCGTTGAGACAAAAGTACAACCCCGGTACACAAGCGCGGACCACTTTTGAGGAAAGAAGATTTCCAAACCTCCAGAACCATCGTTTTTCCAGTGCAAATTGGTTCGGAAATTTTCTGACGAGGAGTCAGGTCGCGGTCAGGATCATCGTCTGGAGGCGCGTGATCGGGTCGACCAGACGACTGAGTTCGGGCTGCGAGCCGCGCGGGAACGAGCGCACGTCACGTGCCGTGAGCTCCTCCGTCGCCCCGATCACCCCGATGGTCTCGAGCCGCTCCGGGATCCGCACCCGGGCGCCGGACTGCGCGGCGAGTTCGGCGAGCCGCAGCAGCGCGGACGCATGGCGCTCCAGGATCAGGTCGCGTTGTTCCCACAGCCGCTCCCCCGCACCGTGCAGTTCGACCAGGAAACTGTAGGCGTACGCGGGTGCGGACTCGAAGGTCTCCAGATACGCCTCCACGCCGATCCGCAGCCGTTCCTGCCAGGACGCGAGCGGCACGGCGGCGGAACGGTCGCGGATGCGGGACAGGAGTTGTTCGCTCGCCTCGAGGTGCGCCGCGGCGAACGCCTCCTCCTTGTCGGCGAACGACTGGTAGAACGAGGTGCGGGACACGTGGGCACGATGGGTGACGGCGGCGACCGTCGCCGCGTGGAAACCGGACTCGGCGACCTCGTCCGTCACCGCCTGCATGATGCGAGCCCGCTGGGACGCGGCGACCTCGGAGCCCGACAGCGCGGACCGTCCACGCGGCAGACCGAGGCGGTCCGGCAGCATGTTCAGCGGATCTTCGGTCATCGATTCAGCCTAAGGAATGACCTGCAATCGTGCAGGGAGCGCGGCGAATCCCCGTAGGATCCGCGTCGGCCGGGGCCGGGCCCCGGGAAGCAGTCGCACGTCGGGGAAGCGCTCGAAGAAGGCCCGCAGACCGACCTCGCCCTCGAGCCGGGCCAGCGACGCACCGAGGCAGTAGTGCCGCCCCGACGAGAACGCCACATGGTCGCGGGCGTTCTCTCGGGTCACGTCGAAGCGGTGCGGATCGGCGAAGACCTCCGGGTCACGGTTGGCCCCGGCGAGCACCGTCGTCACGATCTGGCCCTCACCGAGCCGGGTGCCGTCGACGGACGTCTCGGTGGCACACACCCGGCCCGTGAGCAGGACCGGCGGGCTGTACCGCAGGATCTCGTCGACCGCATTCGGCCACAGTTCCGGGTTCGCCTGCAGGATCTTGAGCTGATCGGGATGGTCGTGCAGCAACGCGATGCCGCTGCCGAGCAGGTTGACCGTCGTCTCGAAGCCGGCCGCCAGCACGAGCCCGGCCGTCGCCTTGAGTTCGGCCTCGGTCAGTCCCACGCCGTCCTCCTGGGCGCCGATCAATTGGCTGAGCAGATCGTCGCGCGGTGCCGCCCGGGTGGCCCGGACGTGATCGGTGAGCCAGCCGTCGAACTGGCCGAGCGCCGCCTCGACCTCGCGGTACGTGCGCCACGACAGGCCGACGTCCAGGCTCGCCCCGGCCCGGGTGCCGAACCCGAGCACGAGGTCACGGTCCTGCGCGGGCACGCCGAGGATCTCGCTGATGACGGTGACCGGCAACGGCCCGCAGAACTGCGCAACCAGATCGACGGGGCCGGTCGGATCGAGCCCGTCGAGCGCCACGGCCGTGATCTGTTCGGTGCGCTCGCGCAGGTTCTCCATGGCCTTCGCCGAGAACACCCGCGTGACGAGCTTGCGGTAGCGGGTGTGATCAGGCGGCTCGGTCACCAGCATCGACGGCGGCTTGACCGGGCTGAGGTTCTCGCTGGCCGACCAGTCACTGATCCGGCCGAGCATGCCCTCGATCCGCGCAGGGACGCCCGCCTTGAAGTCGCCGCCCGTCAGGACCTCCTTGACCGCCGCGTGCGACACCGTGATCGCGCCGAGCGGCGAGTGCACGGTCGGTCCCGCGGTGCGGATCTGCTCGATGAGCTCGATCACCTCGGCCTCGGTGGTGCCGGCCATGTCCGTGATGAGGCGCCCTTGCAGGTTCCCCCGCTTCGAGGCGTACTTCAGCAAGCGGCGCGGCACCTCATGCCCGACGGTCCAGTGGACGAACGGCTTCACGCGGTCGGTGAGCATGGAGGCAACCTACCGGCCTCCTGGCCCGCCGTCACGACCTCGATTCGTTGCGTCAGGCCCGCTCCCATGCAAGGTATCGCCGTCCACGCCGCAACGAATATCGATTGTTTGCACGCACGGCGGTGCGTACCGTTGAAGACACACACTCAACGACGGAGTTGCGCCGATGTCCCATGTTCCCTTCCTCGACGTTTCGAGCACCGTGCGCTGGATCGACCGGCACGGCGCCGAGGCGATCATCGCGGGCATGACCGACGCGATCGAGGCCGACTTCCGCCGCTGGCCGGCGTTCGACAAGACGCCGCGCGTCGCGTCGCACTCGAGCGACGGGGTCATCGAACTGATGCCCACGAGTGACGGCGTCCAGTACGGGTTCAAGTACGTGAACGGCCATCCGGCCAATCCTGCACGCGGGTTCCAGACGGTGACGGCCTTCGGCGTGCTGTCCGACGTGCACTCCGGGTATCCGACCTTCGTCGCCGAGATGACGTTGCTGACGGCCCTGCGCACGGCCGCCACGTCGGCGATGGCCGCCCGCCACCTGGCCCGCCCGGACGCCTCGGTCATGGCGCTGATCGGGACCGGCTCGCAGTCGGAGTTCCAGGCGCTCGGCTTCCGTGCCGCGCTGGGCATCCGGACGCTGCGGGTCTGGGACGTCGACCCCGCCGCGATGGCCAAGTTCGTCCGCAACGTCGAGCCGCTCGGGTTCGACGTGTACGTCGCGTCCAGCGCGCAGGACGCGGTCCGCGGCGCCGACGTGATCACGACGTGCACCGCCGACAAGCAGCGCGCGATCGTGCTGACCGACGACATGGTCGCTCCCGGCGTGCACGTCAACGCGATCGGCGGCGACTGCCCCGGCAAGACCGAACTCGACCCACGCATCCTGCAGCGCGCCACCGTGTTCGTGGAGTTCCCCGAACAGACCCGGATCGAGGGCGAGATCCAGGCGATGCCGGCCGACTTCCCGGTGACCGAACTGTGGCAGGTCGTGTCGGGCGGGGCGCGCGGCCGCACCGACGCCGACCAGGTGACGGTCTTCGACTCGGTGGGCTTCGCGGTGGAGGACTTCGCCGCACTGACCTACACGCACCGTTCGGTCGCCGGGACCGACCTCGTGTCCTGGCTCGACCTGGTCGCCGAACCGGCCGACCCCAAGGACCTGTTCGCCCTCGCCGTGCCGGCCGGCGCGCTGGTCTGACTCAGCGCCGGCGCGCGGTGTTCAGCACCGTCAGCGCCCGGTCGAGGGCGTCCAGGCTGATCCGGCCGCCGGACGACGCGGCGATCCCGCGCAGCGGCATCTGCCCGATGACGGCGTTCATCATGTCCGCGTTGACGCCTTCACCGACGTCGATGTCCTTCGTGGCCAGCTTCAGCAACGCACCGCGCAGCCGCGCCCCGAGCCACGTCTCGCCGAGGTCCGCGATCGACGAGTCGGTCGTGAACGGCAGCAGGGGCGTCGGCGCGGGAACGGGACGGCGCAGCAGCACGGCGAACTCGGCGTCGGTCGCGACGGGACCGGCGGGTGCGGGGACCTCGTGCACGCGGTCGTCGGAGGCGAGGTCGACGGTCTCGGTCAGCCGGATGTCGCGGGACGAGAACCCGACCCGCAGCTCGTACGGCCCTGCCTCGACCTTCCAGTCCGCGTCATCGACGTCGTAGACGGCGAACGCGCGGCGGCCCAGGTCGAGTGTCATGAGTCCCGTCTCGCCCGCGTCGAGCTGGACCTTCGCGAACGCCTTGAGTTCCTGGTCGGGACGCGCCAGCGTGCTCGACGGCTGGTGGACGTAGAGCTGGACGACCGTCACGCCGGCCCGCTGACCGGTGTTCGTCACCCGCACCGTGACGGCGCGTTCGGTACCGGAGCCGGCAAGCGCCAGATCGCTCAACTCGAACGTCGTGTAGCCGAGCCCGTGACCGAAGCAGAACCGTGGGGCGATGCCACACGTGTCGTGGAAGCGGTACCCGACGAGGTGCGCCTCGCGGTACTGCACCTGGGTGGGCTGGTTCGCGAAGTTCTCGTGGGCCGGCAGTTCGAGGCCGGAGACGGGGATGCTCTCGGCCAGCCGCCCGCCGGGCTCGACGTCGCCGGTGAGGACGTCGACGAGGGCCGAGCCGCCGGCCTGGCCGCCGAGGTACGACTCGACGAGGGCCGCCGGGCGGTCGGCCCAGGGCAGTTCGACCGGGGCGCCGTTCACGAGCACCACGACCGTGCGCTCGTTGGTGGCGAGCACGGCCTCGACCAGGGCGTCGTGCCCGGGCGGCAGCCGCAGATGGGTGCGGTCGAACCCCTCCGACTCGTAACTGGCCGGCAGGCCCACCACGACCACGGCCACGTCGGCGGCGGCCGCCGCGGTACGGGCGGCGGCGAGGTCCGCAGACGTCGTCTCGCCGGTGTCGGCGTCGTAGCCCGCGACGTAGGTGACCGCGTCGCCGAACCTCTCCCGGAACGAGTCCAGCGCCGTGTCGAGCCGGGTGGGGTTCACCAGCGAACTGCCGGCACCCTGGAACCGAGGGTGTGCGGCGAACGCACCGATGAGCGCCACCTGCGCCGTGTCGACCAAGGGCAGGATGCCGTCGTTGGTCAGCAGGACGGTGGCCGCCGCGGCGGCGCGCCGGGCCAGCGCGTGGTGCGCGTCGGCGTCGAAGTCGGCACGGGGTGGGCGCGCCGCCACGCGTTGCGCCAGCGCGACGACGCGGTCGTACGCGGCGTCGAGGTCCGCCTCGGACAACTCGCCGGACTCGACCGCCCGCGCGACTCGCTCGTCCCACAGGCCCTTGCTGCCGGGCATCTCCAGGTCGAGTCCGGCGTGCAGCGAGACAGGTCGGTCGGCGACCGCGAGCCAGTCGCTCATGACCAGCCCGTCGAATCCCCACTCCTCGCGCAGGATCGTCGTCAGCAGTCGCCGCGACTCCCCGGCGTGCTCACCGTTCACGAGGTTGTAGGAGCTCATGACGGTCCACGGCTGCGACTCGGCGACGGCGATCTCGAACCCGGCGAGGTAGATCTCGCGCAGGGTGCGCTCGTCGACGATCGTGTCGAGGCGCATGCGGTTCGACTCCTGGTTGTTCACCGCGAAGTGCTTGATGCAGGCGCCGACACCCTCGGACTGGATGCCGCGCACGAGCGCCGCGGCCGCCTTGCCCGACAGCAGCGGATCCTCCGAGAAGTACTCGAAGTTCCGGCCGCCGGCCGGGTGTCGCTTGATGTTCAGGCCCGGCCCCAGCAGCACGCCCACGTCCTCGGCGGCCGCCTCACGGCCCAGCGCCGCGCCGATCTCCTCGAGCAGGTCGACGTCCCACGAGGCCCCGAGTCCCGCAGCCGGCGGGAAGCAGGTCGCCGGCACGGACTCCCCCAGTCCGATGTGATCGGACGAGCCGAGTTGCTTGCGCAATCCGTGCGGGCCGTCCGTGAGCATGAACGACGGCGCGTCCTCGCCCGGCTCGGTGTTCCAGAAGTCTCGCCCGGACACCAGCCGGATCCGGTCCTGTCGCGTGGCCATGTCGCGAGCGTATCCCCGGCAGGTGTTGACAGCCCTCGGCGCGCGGCTTAACGTACAACCAAATGGTTGTATATACGAAAGCGGAACTCACCGACGACGAGGTCGACCGGATCTTCCACGCCCTCGCCGACGCGACCCGGCGCGACATCGTGCGGCGGACCCTCGCGGGCGAGGCGTCGGTCTCCCGGCTGTCCGAGTCCTACGCCATGTCGTTCGCCGCGGTGCAGAAGCACGTGGCCGTGCTGGAAGGGGCCGGACTCGTGACCAAGCACCAGAACGGACGCGAGCGGCTCGTCCGCGGCAACCCCGAGGCGATCGGGCGGGCGCAGCGCCTGCTCGACGAGTTCGAGCAGTTGTGGCGGGCGCGGATCGACCGCCTCGACGCCCTGCTCGACGAAGACACCACCACCTGACCCACCCACCGGAAAGGCACGCACCATGCCCATCACCTCCGTCACCAAGGACACCGAAGCCCTGACGATGACCGTCGAGGCCGAGTTCTCGCACCCCGTCCGCCGGGTGTGGGACGCCTATGCCGACCCGCGCCAGTTGGAGCGCTTCTGGGGACCTGAGTCCTGGCCGGCCACGTTCACCCGCCACGACATGGCCGTCGGCGGCGAGTCGCACTACGAGATGAACGGTCCCGAGGGCGAGAAGAGCGCCGGCTACTGGAAGTTCCTCGCCGTCGACGAGGGCCGCTCGTTCGAGGTCGAGGACGGCTTCGCCAGCGAGCCCGGCGTGCCCGCCACGACCATGCCGTCGATGCGGATGGTGTTCACGTTCGAGCCCACCGACGCGGGGGCCAAGGTCACCACGACGACGACGTTCGGCTCGCTCGACCAACTGACCCAATTGATCGAGATGGGCATGGAGGAGGGCATGAAGTCCGCCATGGGCCAGATCGACGGGGTGCTGGACGACCTCGCGTCCTTCGCCGCGGACGCGGCGGTCATCGCACAGTTGCTCGACGACACGCACGTGCGGGTCAGCCGGGTCATCGGCGGGACGGTCGAGCAGGTGTGGCGCGCCCATCACGAGCCCGAACTGCTGCAGCGCTGGCTGCTGGGCCCGGACGGCTGGACGATGCCGGTGTGCGAGGTCGCGACGGAGGTGGGCGACACCTACGTCTACGAGTGGCAGCAGGCCGACGGCGACGCACGGTTCGGCTTCACCGGCGAGCTCCTGGAGTCGGCGCCGCAGACGCGTGAGGTCACGACCGAACGCATGCTGGGCACGGACGGCCCCAGCACGCGCAACGAGCTGACGCTCACCCCCGTCGAGGGCGGCACCTGCTGTCACTGCTGATCACCTATCCGAGCCGTGAATTGCGGGACCAGATCCTGGCCACGGGGATGACGGACGGCATGGAGACCAGCTACGCCAGGCTCGAGCACGAGGTGCTCGTCCCGGCGTGAGGTCGATCAGGCGAGGGTCGCGAGCACCTGCGGCAGCAGGGCGGTGCGGCCCTCGCGCTCGGCGATCAGGGTGACGGCCTCGACGTCGTAGTCGTGGGCCAGCGTGGAGGCGCGCGTCAGATCGTCGTCGGCGACGGCGAGGTTGACGGCCTCGATGTAGTGGGAGTGCATGAGGTTCAGTTCTTCGAGCAGCGTGGTCATGCTTCAATCTTGACGACTCCACCCCCGGAAGAACGAATGATTTGACTGTGATTTCAGTGACGTGACGCCGGTCGCAGTCGACCCGCCAACGGCACGGCGCCCGCCGCGAGCAGACCCGTGACGACGACCAGCAGGACCGCCCCGCGACCCGGCGCCGTGGCCGCGAACGCCGCGAAGACGGCGGCACCCAGGGC
Organism: uncultured Aeromicrobium sp.; assembly: GCA_964464335.1. Taxonomy (GTDB): domain Bacteria; phylum Actinomycetota; class Actinomycetes; order Propionibacteriales; family Nocardioidaceae; genus Aeromicrobium. The sequence continues at coordinate 11,897 of CAYXFT010000026.1, read as the reverse complement.
AAGGACGCAGGACTGCACCAGCGCGTCGTTCAACTGCAGGTCCGACGACACCCGGCCGGCCTGCCCCTCCCCTGCCGTGGCCAGGGCGAGCACCGACAGCGTCGAGAACGCCATGCCGATCCCCAGCCCGGCGAGCGCCCATGCGCCGACGGGCACCGCGAGCGGCACGGCGGGCCAGCCGGCGGTCGCCGCCGCCACCGCACCGAGGGTCAGCATCGTCGCGCCGAGCCACACGCGCAGGGGCTCGTCGGACAGCCGTGGCACGAGTGCGGCGAGCTGCGCGCCCAGGCACCACGCGACGGCGCCCGAGGTCAGCACCAGCCCGGCCTGCGAGAGGCTCAGGCCCCGCTCGGTGATCAGCAGGAGCGGCACGTAGGCCTCGGCGCCGGCGAACGCCGACCCGATCAGGGCTCGCGACACGAGCACCGCCGGCAGGCCCGGCGCCGCCCGCCAGATTCCGCGCGGCAGCAGGCGGCCTGCCGCGACAGCGGCCGTCACCACACCCGCGACGATGAGCAGCCACCAGCCGTCGATGCCTCGCTGGCCCCCGATCGCGAGGGCGAGCACGCCGGCGGCGGCCAGTCCGGCCCAGCCGAGGCGGTGCCAGTCCACACTGACGCCCGGGTCGCCGGCGGCCATCGGAGCCGTACGGACCATCAGCCAGGAGACGAGCGCGACCAGCGGCACCGCGAGGAACACCCAGCGCCAGCCGACGGCATCGGCGATGATCCCGGCCACCAGAGGTCCGACGAGTGCCGGCAGCACCCAGGCCGCGGTCAGCACCGCGAAGACGCGTGGCCGCATCGGGCTCGGGTACGCCTCGGCGACCACGACGTAGAGGGCCACGCCGATCAGCCCGCCGCCGAGGCCGTGGACGACGCGCCCGATCAGGAACACCGGCATTGTCGGCGCGAGTCCCGCCACGACGACGCCGAGGCAGAACACGAGCACGCCCAGCACGAGGCCGCGTGACGCGCCGTTGTGGTCGATCCACCGCCCCGCGACCGACACCGCGATGACGGTCGACGCCAACGGGGCGGCGAAGGCCAGCGCGTAGAGCGACAGCCCGTCCAGTTCGGCGGCGACGTCCGGCATGACCGTGGCGACTGCGAGCGCCTCGAACGCGAACAGGAACGCGAGCGCGAACACACCCACGGTCGTCCGCAGGTATGGCCGCGTCCACGGCGAGGCGATCGTCGTGGTCGGCGCCGTCATCGGGCTGCCACCGACAACACGACCTTGCCGATCGACGTCCCGTTCTCCAGCGCCCGATGGGCGTCCGCGGCGCGGTCGAGCGGGAACGACGTGCCGACCAGGGGCACGCGCGTCCCGTCGGCCGCCCGTCCGAGCGCCTCCTCCTCGAGCGCCGCGATCCCGCCCCGCCGGGCGAGCATCGCCGGTCCGAGGACGTCGAGCACGGCGCCGTGGAGGTCGTCGTAGTCCACCTCTCCCCCGGACCAGCCGTAGCGCACCAGCCGTCCACCCGGGGCGAGAGCCCGGAACAGGTGCCGGCCCACGTCGCCGCCGACGCCGTCGAGGACGAGCGTGGGTGATGCGGTCAGCCGGTCGTACCAGCGCGGCTCGAGCCGGTCGAGCACGACGTCGGCGCCGTACCGCCGCGCCACGTCGAGTTTGCCGGTGGAGGTGATCGCGATGGTCCGCGCTCCCACGGCCCGTGCCGCCTGCAGGAGCAGTACGCCGAGGCCGCCTGCGGCCGAGGTGACCGCCACGACGTCCTCGGGCGTGGGCACGGCCAGGTCCAGGATCCCCGCAGCCGTACGACCCGTGCCGATGGCCGCCACCGCGACCGCGTCGTCGAGACCGGCGGGGATCTCGTGGAGGCGGTCGGCCCCGGCGATCGCGTACTCGGCGTAGCCCCCGCTGCGCGGCCCGAGATGGACCACCACCCGGCGGCCCAGCCAGTCCCGCGCCACCTCGGCACCGACCGCGTCGACCACCCCGGCGACCTCGCGCCCGGGAGTCGTCGGCAACGTGGGACGTCCGATCGCCCCGGCGTCACCGCCCGCCCTGATCGTCGTGTCGATCAGGTGCACGCCGGCCGCATGCACGGCGACCCTGACCTCGCCGGCACCGGGCTGCGGATCGGGGACGACCTCCCACTGCAGCACCTCGGCGGCTCCGAACTCGTGATGACGCATCGCATGCATGCTCACGATTGAACAACCTCAACTAAGGTTGAGGTCAAATGACCGTGCTCCTCACTCCCGCCCAGGTCGCCGAGCGCTCCGGCGTCGCGGTCTCCGCGCTGCACTTCTACGAGCGCGAAGGACTGATCGAGAGTGAACGCACCGCCGGCAATCAACGTCGCTACCACCGCGAGGTGCTGCGCCGGATCGCGTTCATCCGCACGGCCCAGCGGGTCGGCATCTCGCTCGCGGACGTCGGCGAGGCCCTCGCCACCCTGCCGGCCGGCCGGACGCCGACGAAGGCCGACTGGTCACGACTGTCGCGCCGCTGGCGCCATGACCTCGACGAGCGCATCGCCCGGCTCCAGCGGCTGCGCGACGACCTCGACGGCTGCATCGGCTGCGGTTGTCTGTCGCTGAGGTCGTGCCGGCTGCAGAACCCGGACGACGCGCTCGCCACCGAAGGTGCCGGACCCCGGATCCTCGACCCGGAGTGAGTCAGCCGCCGAAGGCGCGCTGCAGCACCGCGAAGTCGGCGTTGCCGCCGGTGTGGACGACCGCGACGTTGCGGCCCGCGATCTCGTCCCGTTCCGCGACGGCGGCGGCGAGCGCGAGGGCCCCGGCGGGTTCGGCGAGGTTGTGGGTCGCGCGGTACATCAGCTGCATCGCCGCGGCGGCCTGCTCCTCCGTCACCCGCACGACCCGCGCGGCCCCGCGCACGACCGCCTCGACGCCCAGCGGGTCCGGGACCCGGCAGGCCACACCGTCCACGAACGTGTCCGCCGTCGGGGTCGACACGGGCTCGCCCGCCTCGAACGACAGCGCGTAGGCCGGGGCGCGCTCGGCGACGACACCCACGATCTCGGTGCCCTTGCGCCACAGGTCGCGGACGGCCGCATTCGCGCAGAAGCCGCTGCCCATCCCGATCGGGACGTAGACCACGTCGAGGTCGGGCACGTCCTCGTGCAGTTCGGCCGCGTAGGTCGCCACGCCTTCGACGAGCCAGGGGTGCAGTGGCGGCACGATCCGCAGACCCTGGTCGTCGGCGAGCGCCAGCGCGTGCTCGAGCGACTCCTGGAAGTCGCGGCCGCGGACGATCACCCGCGCGCCGAAGGCCTGCGTCGCGGCGTTCTTGTCGGTCGAGTTGCCCTCCGGAACGACGATCGTCACGGGCAGCCCGGCCGTCGCCCCCGCGAAGGCGAGGCTCTGGCTGTGGTTGCCGCGACTGGCCGAGACGAGGCCCGGGCAGCCGCCCTCGCGCAGGACGTGGTCGACGAACCTCAGGCCTCCGCGGACCTTGAAGGCGCCCGTCGGGTTGTGGTTCTCGTGCTTGACCCACGTGGCGGTGCCGACGGCCTGGTCGAGCAACGGCCAGCTGCGCGCGGGCGTGCGCGGCACGTGCCGTGCGACGACCTCGCGCGCCGACGCGAGCGAGTCCTCGGTCAGGGTGATCGTCACAGTTCCGCCTCCCACGGCGGGTTCGCCCCGGCGCGCGAGACGGTGATCGCGGCGACGCGGGCGCACCGCTCGACGACGTGTCGGACGGTGTCCGCGTCGATCCTGCTGAGCGCGTCGCGTCGCTCGGCCCCGAGCAGTCCGGCCGTCCACAGCCCGTCGATCAACGCACCCATGAAGGAGTCGCCGGCGCCGACCGTGTCGACGACGTCGACCGCCTCGGACCCGACCTCGATGCGAGCGCCGGCGGCCGTGATCGCGATCGCTCCCTCGCCCCCACGGGTGAGCACGACGAGTGCGGGCCCGCGCCCGGCCCAGTCGGCCAGCACGTCCTCGGGCGAGCGCCCCGGCTCGAGCCACTCGAGGTCCTCGTCACTGGCCTTGACCACGTCGGCGAGCGCGACGAGTTCGTGCACCCGGTCGCGAACCTCGGCGGCCGAGCCCATGATCGCCGGACGCAGGTTCGGGTCGTAGGTGATCGTGCTCGTGGGCCGCAGGCGGGTCAGCAGGTCGACGACCGAGCTCCCTCCGGGCTCCAGCGTCGTGGCGATGGACCCCGTGTGGGCGACCACGGGCGGCACGTCCGGCCGCCACGACGGCACCTGCCAGGCGAGGTCGAACGTGTAGGAGGCCGAACCGTCCTCCCCGATCCGGGCCAGCGCGACCGGCGTGCGGTCGGCGTGACCGCCGTGGACGTTGACCTGCGACGCCGCCAGGTGTGCGGTGACCAGGCGGCCGTGGGTGTCGTCACCGAGCCACGTCAGCAGGTCGACCGGACGACCGAGCCGGCCGAGCCCGATCGCGACGTTCGCCGGACTGCCGCCGGGGTGCTCCTCGTGACCGCCCCCGGGGCGCTCGACGGCATCGACGAGCGCCTCGCCGATCACCAGTGCACGTGGTGCGGTCACAGGTCTCTCCTCAGCAGTAGCCGTACGGGTCGCCGGACTCATCCTCGACCATCCCCTGCCCGGGCAGGAAGGTCCAGACCGGGGTCCCCTCGGGCACGGCGGTGACGGTGAACGGGCCGTCCGGCCCTCCGACGACGAGGCTCGTGACCTCGTCGGCGCCGGGGGCGGTGTACAGGATCCGGATCTTCCAGTCGACGGCGCTGACGTGACGGACGGGCATGACGCCGCACCCGTGGACGACCTTGGTCGCATAGCCGCCTCGTCGGCTCGTCGGTGGTCGACCTGGACGTCGAGGGTGCCGCCACCGACCCGCCCGCGCCCCATGGACGAAGGCTGGTCCGTCACGATGGGATCCATGGAACGTGTACTCGGCATCGGCGGCTACTTCCTGCGGGTGACCGACCCCGTCGCGGTGGCGGCCTGGTACCGCGACTGCCTCGGCGTGGATTCGAACGATCTGTGGCACCAGCAGCCGGGCGCGACCGTGTTCGCGACCTCGACGCGATGCTGACGCAACTGCGCGAGCAGGGTGCCGACGTGGCCGACGAGACCCAGGACATGGAGGGCATCGGCCGCTTCGGCTGGGTCACCGACCCGGAGGGGAACCGCATCGAACTCTGGCAACCCGTCTGAGGTGCGGCCGTCAGGGCGCGTCGGCCGTGGTCTCGCGGTCGACGCCAGCGCTGAACGCTTCGACGAAGGACGCCAACTGGGAGAGGAACCGGTCGCGGTCGCCCGGCGGGATCGCGTCGAGCCCTTCGGCGAAGCGGCCCAGACCGAAGTCGAGGTCCCGGCGGAACCGTGACAGGCCGTCCTCGGTCGCGGTGAACACGGCGGCCGGTTGCCCGGAATCCTTGCTGCGCTCGAGCAGGCCTTCGCGCAGCGCGGCGTTCACCTGACGGTTGACGGTCGACTGCTCGAGCCCCAGTTCCTCGGCGATCTCCCGCAGGGTGCGCGGCGCGTCGTCGGAGAACAGCCACATCAGTCGCTGGTCGGCCGCGCCCAGGTCGGCACGCAGTTCGACGAGGCGGCGGTGCCGCTCGAACTGGTTGAGGATCGCCGCGGCGCGCAGTTCGGCCGGACGGTCCACAGCGCGTGAGACGCCCATCACCCACCTCCGGAGTTGGCCACCCGATCTGACATGTGTATCTTACATACGTCGGATGTGTAGGTTACACACCGCCTCTCACCTCATACCTCTCCTCGGAATCAGGAACCCATGTCCCGTCGCTTCTCCCCCGCCGCGGTGATCGCCGTGCTCTGCTTCGGCAGCCTGTGCGGTGCCCTCATGCAGTCCCTGGTCATCCCGATCCAGTCCGAACTGCCCTCGCTGCTGAACACCGATCCCGGCAACGCGTCGTGGGTCGTCACCGGGACCCTGCTCGCCGCCGCGGTCACCATGCCCGTCACCGGTCGCCTCGCCGACATGTACGGCAAGAAGCGCGTCCTGGCCGTCTCGGCCGCGATCCTGGTCGTCGGCTCCCTCGTCGTCGCGCTCTCCAGCACCTTGGCCCCCGTCCTGGTCGGCCGGGCCCTGCAGGGCGTCGCGATGGGCTACATCCCCGTCGCGATCAGCCTCGTGCGCGAGATCGCCCCGGACCACCTGAAGGCCGGTGCCGTGGCCGCTGTCAGCGCCACGCTCGGGGTCGGCGGCGCGCTCGGTCTGCCACTCGCCGCGTGGATCGCCGACGCGTGGAACTGGCACGCGCTGTTCTGGGTCTCGACCGTGCTCGCGGCCGTCGTGCTGCTGCTGACCGTGGTCATCATCCCGAACGTCCACGACGCCCACCCCGCCCACATCGACGTGGTCGGCATCCTCGGTCTCGCGGTCGGTCTGTCCTCGGCGCTCATCGGCGTCTCGAAGGGCTCGGCGTGGGGCTGGGACTCCGGCCGCACCGTCGGCGCGATCGCCTTCGGTGTCGTGGTGCTGCTCGCCTGGGGCTGGTACGAGCTGCGGCACCACGATCCGCTGGTCGACCTGCGCACGACCGCGCGGCGCCCCGTCCTGTTCACGAACCTGGCCTCGCTGCTGATCGGCTTCGGCATGATGGCCCAGTCCATCGTCGTCCCGCAACTGCTGGAGATGCCCGTGGCCACCGGCTTCGGACTCGGCCAGTCGATCCTGCACGCCGGCCTGTGGATGGCGCCTGCCGGACTCATGATGATGGCCTTCGCCCCGGTTTCCAGTGCCCTCATCAACCGTCAGGGCGCCCGCATCACCCTCGTGATCGGTGCCGTCGTGATCGGCCTGGGCTACCTCGTCGCGCTCACCCTGATGGACGCCCCGTGGCAGCTGATGGTCGCCTCGTGCGTCGCGTCGGCCGGAGTCGGCATCGGCTACGCGGCGATTCCCACGCTGATCCTCGACAACGTCCCGGAGTCCGAGGCCGGCTCCAGCGTCGGCGTGAACGCGCTCATGCGATCGGTCGGCACGACCGTGGCCGGCGCCGTCATGGCCGCCATCCTGACGAGCCGCACCATGGAGTTCGCGCCCGGCGTCGAGATTCCCAGCATGAGCGCATTCCAGCTGTGCTTCCTCGTCGGCGCGGCGGCCGCGTTCGGCGGCGCGCTCATCACGCTGCTCGTCCCGCGCCAGCGCGAGGAGGCGGCGGCCGTCGCCGCTACCGTGGCTGCGTGACCTCGACCGCTCCGCGCAGGCTGCCGTTCTTCGTGTACGGCACCCTGCGCGAGGGCGGCGGCAACGTCCACGCCTGGCCCGAGGGCGCCATCGCCCGCAGCCGCACGGCCTTCCTCGACGGGGCCAGCATGAGCGCCGTCGAGTTCCCGTACGTCTGGCGCAACGACTCCGGCGCCGTCCGCGGGGAACTGAAGGACATCCGCCCCGAGGCGTACGAGGTGACGCTGCAGGCGCTCGACGACCTCGAGGGTTACGCGGGGCCGGGCGAGGACAACCACTACGAGCGCGAGGTCGTCCGGGTCCGGTTCGAGGACGGCACCACGGCCGAGGCGTGGGTCTACCTCGTCGACGAGGCCGTCGGCGGCGCCCACCCGGTGGTCCCCTCCGGTGACTGGCACGACCACACGGCGCATCCGTCCGGCCGCGCGGACACCGCCTCGCGCCTGATCGCCGCGCCGGTCGACGACGTGTTCGCGGCACTCGTGGATCCCACCGCGCTGGAGGCGTGGCTGCCGCCGGCGGGGATGACCGGGCGGGTCGAGCGGTTCGAGCCGCGTCCGGGCGGGGTCTTCCGGATCGTGCTGACGTACGACGACCCGACCGGCGCGCCGGGCAAGTCGACCGCCGAGTCCGACGTCATCGAGGGCCGGATCGTCCAGATCGTCCCGGGTCACCGACTCGTGTGGGCGACCGACTTCGTCTCCGACGACCCCGAGGTCGCCGGCCGGATGACGATGACGTGGCGGGTCACGCTGGCCGAGGCAGGCACGCTCGTCGAGGTCCGCGCCGACGACGTCCCGCCCGGGATCTCGGCCGAGGACCACGCCACCGGGATGGCCGCGTCACTGGCGAACCTGGCCGCCTTCCTGGGCGAGCGCGCTCACGAGTGACGGTGCCAGCGGCAGTCGTGGGATGAGCGTCGCCTGCACCGCGTGGTACAGGTCGGACTTGCCGCCCCAGACGGTGCTCGACGGCAGCAGGTCGGGCCCCAGTTCGTGCCACCACGAACCGTCCACCCGGTCGACGAAGTGCGCGTCGACGTGGTCCCACCAGGCCTGCTCGAGGGCGGCGTACCGCGGATCGGAGGTCGCCCGACGCAACGCCGCCGCCGCCGAGAGGGCCTCGGCCGCCACCCAGTGCATCCGTTCGCGCACGACCGGCGCCCCGGACCAGTCGACCGTGTAGACGAATCCGTCGGCGCCGTCGACCGCCCAGCCGTCGCGCACCGACGCGTCGAACAGCGAGACCGCGTCGTCGAGCATCCAGTGCGGCGCCTCCTCCCCCACGGCCTCGAGGGCCGCCCGGGCGTGGAGGGTCAGCCGCGCCCATTCGAACCCGTGGCCGATCGTCGCGCCGAACGGACGGAACGGATGGGCCGGCTCGTCGGCGTTGTAGTCCGGCAGCGGGTTCCAGTCGGCGTCGAAGTGCTCAGGCAGCCGCCAGCCGTTCCCGCGGGCGAAGCCGTGCACGACGCGCGTCGTGATCCGCACCGCGCGGTCGAGCCACCGTCCGTCGCCCGTCACGTCGGCGGCGGCGAGGTACGCCTCGACGGTGTGCATGTTCGCGTTCACGCCGCGGTAGTCGTCGCAGTGCTGGAACGCGCGGTCCCACTCGTCCACGACCATGCCGGCGTCCTCGTCCCAGAAGTACCGCTCGCTGACCGCGAGGGCCTGGTCGAGCAGGGCGGTCGCGCCGGGACGACCCGCGACCGTCGCGCTGGTGGCGGCGAGGATCACGAAGGCGTGCGGGTACGCGGCCTTGGTGGTGTCGAGCGGCGTGCCGTCCGGGTCGACCGCGGCGAACCAGCCGCCGTGCTCGTGATCGGCGAACAGATTCGTGATCGCCGCGAGCCCGTGGTCGACGATCTCGGCACTGCCGGCATGGCCCAGCAGGTGGCCGATCGCGTAGACGTGCGTCATCCGGCACGCGATCCACAGTTCCATCGGCCCGACGGTCGGCTCGCCGTGGGCGTCGAGTGCGGCGAACCCGCCGTCCGGCAGGACGGCCGCGTGGCCGAAGCCCAGCAGCCGTTCGGTCTCCGACGTCAGGTCCATGCCCAGCAGCCTAGGGCGACGCGGTCGCTAGCCCCAGAAGATCGGGTCGCCGGAGTTCTCGATGTGGTCGAGCAAGGACTCGACGTTCTTCGAGGGCTTCTTCCACTTGTACTCGTGGAACTTCAGGTTTCGGTCACGCCAGTAGATGGCCCACAGGCCGGTGGTCTTCGTGAAGCGCAGCCGGGCGATCGGAAACCGCGTGTGCTCCCCCACGCCGTCCCACGGCGGCCGCACCTCGACGATGTCGACATGACGTGGAGCCACGTCCGCCTCGACCCTGACCTGGGGCCACAGATGCTCAGGGACCCGCTCACGCGCCCAGACGCGGATGCGCTGCAGGTCGGTCTCGGGAAGGGCCATCAGAGCAACCCGGCGTAGCGATCGAAGAAGGCGACCAGTCGGGTCAGGACGGACTGCTTCTTGACTGCGTGGTTGTTCGCCGCCGAGAAACGCGACGTCGGTGGCAGGACGCGGGTGATGGTCTTGTGCCGTTCCACCCGCTCGGTTTCCTCGGAAGTCACGCCTCATCCTCCACCCACGACGCACAGCCCGGGACGGCGAGACCAAATCCGGCGACCCTCGATATTTCAACCGTCGTTTCATTGGGTGAGACGACCCATTGAACTCTTGTCATATTGGGCCCACTGAACTATGCTGGGAACATCAGTTCGAAGTGGATCGGGGGATTCGTGAACGTCGTCGGTGGGCTCAGGTCGGGGCAGCAGTTCCTGGCCGACGCGCGCTCACGCGACTTGGGCTCGCTGAATCCGGACGAGGTGGCGGCGGAGGTTGCGGCCGTGCAGGCGCTCGAGCGCGAGGCGACTGCCCTGAAGTTGGCCCTGCTGGCCGTCGCCGATCGAACCAATGCTCACCGTGCCACGGACGCACCGAACCTGACGGCGTTGGTCGCGACCGGCGCCGGGGTCACGCGGCGCGATGCCGCGAAGGAGATCCGGCTGGCACATCGGATCGAGGCCGCTCCACGAGTGAAGGACGCGATGGCGAAGCCGGGCATGTCGACGGCGAAGGCCGCGATCGTGACCGACGCGCTCGACACCCTCCCTCATGGTCTGACCTCACAGCAGCGCGATGTGGTCGAGCAGGACATGGTCGCCGCCGCACAGGTGATGACCGCCGAACAACTGCGCCGCAAGGCCCGTCGTGCGGTCGAGGTGGTCGACGTCGAACGCGCCGACCGCATCGAGAACGATCAGCTCACCCGTGACGAGTCCGCGCAGCGTCACCTGCGCGAGTTCTGGATCGGTCGACCCGACGAGACCACCGGCCTGGTCCCGTTCGGCGGCAAGACCGACGCCGTCACCGCCGACATGCTGCGTGCCGTGGTCGAGTCCAAGACAACCCCCGCCGACGTGCGCTCACCGAGACCACTCCCGACGAGGCGAACCTCGAGCCCCGGGAGAAGGCCGGTGAGGCGTTCGCCGAGATCGTCCGGCACCTGCCCCGCGAGAGCTACGGCAACCACGGCGGCGTCGCCGCCACCCTCGTCGTCACCGTCGACGAGTCCACCCTGAGGGGCGAGACCGACCGCGCTGGCGTGACCGAGTTCGGCACCCCCGTCAGCGCCGGACAATTGCGCAAGCTCGCCTGCGGCGCCGGGATCCTGCCCGTCGTGATGAACGGCAACTCCCAGGTCTTGGATGAAGGCCGAGCCAAACGGCACCACACCGCGGCCCAACGCATCGCCCTCGCCCAACGCGACCACGGCTGCGCGTTCCCGCAATGCGACCGACCACCTGGTTGGACCGAAGCCCACCACGTGATCCCGTGGGGTCAGAACGGACCGACGAACCTCGAGACCGGGGTTCTGCTCTGCTCGCATCACCATCATCGGGTTCACGACATGCACATCGCGATCAGGTTCAACGCCGACGACGGCACTCCCGAGTTCAGGCTGCACGGCGAGTGGCAACGCAACCAGCGCTACCGACCGCTGGCGGCGTGACCTCAGACGTTGCGCCGGTACTGCCCGCCCACCTCGAAGAAGGCCTCGGTGACCTGCTGGAGTGAGCACACGCGGGCGGCGTCCATGAGCACCGCGAACACGTTCTCGTCGTGCGTCGCGGCCTCCTTGAGTCGCTCGATCGCCGCCGCAGCCTCGTCACGGTGGCTCGCCTGGAACGCGTGGAGGCGGTCCAACTGCGACTGCTTCTCGGTCTCGGTCGCGCGGGCGAGCGGGATCGTGTCGGTGTGCTCGTCGCCGTGCGGGTTGCGGAACGTGTTGACGCCGATGATCGGC
>CAYXFT010000026.1:0-428 GCA_964464335.1 uncultured Aeromicrobium sp. | reverse complement strand
ATCCGGCCGCGCTGGTACCCCGTCTCCATCGCGCCGAGCACGCCGCCGCGCTCGCTGATCGCCTCGAACTCGCGCAGCACGGCCTCCTCGACGAGATCGGTCAGTTCGTCGATGACGAACGAGCCCTGCATCGGGTTCTCGTTCACCGCCAGGCCCCACTCCTTGTTGATGATGAGCTGGATCGCCAGCGCCCGGCGCACCGACTCCTCACTGGGGGTCGTGACGGCCTCGTCGAAGGCGTTCGTGTGCAGGCTGTTCGCGTTGTCGTAGATCGCGATGAGCGCCTGCAGCGTCGTCCGGATGTCGTTGAAGTTCATCTCCTGCGCGTGCAGCGAACGTCCCGAGGTCTGGACGTGGTACTTGAGCTTCTGGCTGCGATCATTCGCGCCGTACTTCTCACGCATCGCGATCGACCAGATCCGGCGCGC
>CAYXFT010000025.1:0-25111 GCA_964464335.1 uncultured Aeromicrobium sp. | reverse complement strand
GTCGTCGTCGGTGCGGCCTTCCTGACGAGGTTCGAGAAATGACGACCACCAGCACGGAACAACAGATCCGGCCGATGGGCGAGGTCCTGCTCGACGTCCAGGGCCTGTCGCTGGCGTTCGGCTCGGTCCGCGCGCTCGCCGACGTGAGCCTGGACCTGCGGGCCGGCGAGATCACCGCCCTGGTCGGCGACAACGGCGCCGGCAAGTCGACGCTCGTGCGCTGCATCGCCGGCGTGCACACCGCCGACTCCGGCACGATCCACTTCGACGGCGGCGCCGTGGAGTTCACGTCCCCCGACCAGGCCCGCAACGCCGGCATCGAGACGGTGCACCAGAACCTCGCGCTCGTCGAGGACCTCACGGTGTGGCAGAACCTCTACCTCAACCGCGAGCTCACCGGCGGCACCGGACCGTTCAGCTGGCTCAGGAAGCGCCAGATGCGCAACGGCGCCGAGGAGATGGTCTCCAAGTTGGCCGTCAACGTGCCGGCCGTGACGTCCACGGTGCGCCGGCTGTCCGGCGGTCAACGCCAGGCCGTCGCGATCTGCCGCGCCGCCGGCTTCAGCTCGAAGCTCGTCATCATGGACGAGCCGACCGCGGCGCTGGGGGTCCAGGAGACGGCGCGCGTCGAGGAGCTGATCCTGCGGCTGCGCGACGAGGGCCACGCGGTCCTGCTGATCAGCCACAACTTCGACCAGGTGGTCCGGCTCTCGGACCAGGTCTGGGTCATGCGCGCCGGACGCTGCGTCGCCGGCCGCCGGACCGCGGCGACCACCGGTCAGGAGATCGTCGGCCTCATCACGGGCGCGATCACCGAATGACCACCCACGACACCATCGACGAGAAGGACACCATGAACCAGCGCAACTCCATCGGCGTGCACGCCCTCGTCTGGGTCGGCGGCACCCGTCCGGACGAGATCGCCCAGGCGGTCGAGCGGACGAAGGCGGCGGGCTACGACCTGCTCGAGCTCTCCCTGCACGAGATGGACGTGCTCGACGTGGCCGACACGAAGGCGGCGCTCGAGACGGCCGGTCTGCAGGTCGCGTGCTCGCGCGGGCTGGCGTTCGACGCGGACGTCTCGAGCGACGATCCCGAGGTCGTGGCGCGGGGCGAGAAGATCCTGCACGAGTCGCTCGACGTCGTGTCCGGACTCGGCGGCACGATCCTGACCGGAGCCCTCTACAGCGCGCTCGGCAAGTACGGCCGACCGCTCTCGGAGGCCGGCCGGGCGAACGTCGTCACCGTCCTTCGCGAGTTGGCCAAGGAGGCCTCCGGCCGCGGCGTCCGGCTGGGCCTGGAGATCTGCAACCGATACGAGACGAACGTCGTCAACACCGCCCGTCAGGCGCTCGCGCTGGCCGACGACATCGGTGAGGACAACGTGTTCATCCACCTCGACACGTACCACATGAACATCGAGGAGGCGGACTTCGTGACGCCCGTCCTGGATGTCGCCGATCGCCTCGGATACGTGCACATCGGGGAGAACCACCGCGGCTACCTCGGCTCCGGTTCGATCGACTTCCCGTCGTTCTTCCACGCCCTCGCGCGGGTCGGTTTCGACGGCCCGATCACGTTCGAGAGCTTCTCGTCCGCCGTCGTCAGCCCGACCCTGTCGAACGACCTCGCGGTGTGGCGTTCGCTGTGGACCGACGGCGACGACCTCGCCCGCCGGGCCCACGCGTTCATCGAAGGTCACCTCGCGGCCGCAGCGACGACGAACGAGCGCTGAGCCGTGGCCGTTCCGTGCGTCCTGGGCCTCGATCTGGGCACGAGCGGCATCAAGGTCGTGCTGGTCGGTCTGGACGGCTCCGTCCTCGCTCGCGTCGACCGTGGCTACGAGGTCTCCTCGCCGCGGCCGGGCTGGGCCGAGACCGATCCGCACGACTGGGAGACGGCCGCCCGCGACGGGGTCGCGGCGGTGCTCGCCGCCGTCGATGCCGAGGTGCTGGCCGTGGGTCTGGACGGGCAGATGCACGGCACGGTGCTGGTCGACCCCGAGGGCGAGCCGGTACGTCCGGCCGTGCTCTGGCCCGACGCCCGCGCTCACGACGAACTCGGGGCGTGGCGTGACCTGCCGCGCGTGCGTGCCCTCGCCAACCCGGTGACCGCCGGCATGACCGGACCGGTGCTGGCCTGGCTCGGCCGCCACGAGACCGACGCCGTGGCGCGGGCCGAGAAGGTGCTGCTGCCCAAGGACTGGTTGCGCAGCCGGCTCGTTCCGGGCTCCTTCGTCACCGATCCCTCGGACGCCTCGGCGACCCTGCTGTGGGACCTCGAACGGGAGGCCTGGAGCGACGAGGTCGTCACGGCGGCCGGCATCCCCGCCCGCCTGCTGCCCGACGTGGTCGCCTCCGCGGCGACCGCCGGACGGCTGTCCGAGGAGGTCGCCGCGTCGTGGAAGCTGCCGGCGGGGATCCCCGTCGCCGTCGGCTGTGCCGACGCCGCGGCCACGCTCGTCGGATCGCGGTCCGCTCGCGGCCGACTCGTCGTCACGATCGGCTCCGGCGCGCAAGTGGTGTTGCCGGGAGTCACGCCCACGTTCGCCGGGCCGATCGTGCACCACACCTACCACTCGGCCGACGGCGGCGCGTACGCCATGGTCGCCGTCATGAACGCCGGGATCGCGTTGCATCGTGTGCTCGCGCTGCTCGGCGGCGACTGGGACGACCTCTACCGTGACTACGAACGTTCCCGGCGGATTCCCGGGTTCCTGCCGTTCCTGTCCGGCGAGCGGTTGCCGACTCCGCTGCCGGCCGGTTCGGGTGCCTGGTACGGGATCGGGCTGGAGACGGAGCGGGCCGACCTGTTCGCGGCGGTCCTCGAAGGGTTGTGCTTCACGGTGCGGCGCGCGGTCGAGTCGATGCCCGGCGAGATCGACGACGTGATCGACGTGGCGGGCGGAGGCCTGCGGTCGCCGGTGTTCGCGCGCACCCTCGCCGACACGCTCGGCCGGCCGTTGCGGCGCATCGAACTCGTCGACGCGACCGCCGTCGGTGCGGCCTTCCTGGGCTTCGGTGCCGCGGGCGTCGCCGTTCCCGACCCCGAGCAGACCTCTGGTGACCTCGTCGAGCCCGGCGATCCGGGCCCGCTCGAGGAGCGCTACGCCGAGTTCGTCCGGCGGGTGACGGCATGAGCACGCCCGTGCGCTGGGGGATCGCCGGCTGGGGTGTCGGTGGCCGGGTCTTCCACGCCCCGCTCGTGGAGGCCGCGGAAGGCCTCGACCTGGTGGCCGTCGTCTCCAGCAACCCTGCGCGTGCCGACGAGGCCCGCGCCGCCGGGTACGAGGTCTTCCCGGACCTGGCCGCCCTGCGCGCTGCCGGCGTCGAGGGCGTCACGATCACCACTCCCGCCGGCACTCATGCCGACCTCGCGATCGAGGCGCTCTCGCGGAACCTGCACGTGGTGGTCGACAAGCCGTTCGCCACGACCGAGCTCGACGCTCGGCGGATCGTGGCGGCCGCAGGCGCCGACACGGTGCTGACCGTCTACCAGAACCGACGCTGGGACGGCGACTTCCTCACCGTGAGGGCGCTCGTCGACGAGGGCACGATCGGGCGGGTCGACCGGTTCGAGTCCCGCATCGAGCGGTTCCGGCCCGACCTGCCTGAGTGGTCCAGCCAACGCAGCTCCGTCCGCGGTGGCGGCACGCTCGTCGACCTCGGACCACACCTGATCGACCAGGCCGTGCAGTTGCTCGGGCCGGTCGAGTCGGTGCTCGCGGACCTCTCCGTCCTCGGCCCGGACCGGGTGAGCGAGGACGACGTCCTGCTGATGCTGCGCCATGGCGGGGGAGCGCGCTCCACGATCATGGCCTCGGTGCACGCCGCGGCCGAAGGGCCTCGGTTCCGCATCTCCGGCAGTCGGGGTGGAGCGCGGATCGAGGGCTTCGACATCCAGGAGGAACAGCTCTTCGCCGGCGGTACGCCGAACTCGCTCGGCGCGGCCTGGGCGGTCGAGCCGCCGGACCGGGCGGCCACCCTCGAGATCGACGGCCGGGCGTCGTCACGGCTGCTGGAACGCGGTGGCTGGGACGGCTTCTATCCTGCGGTCGCCGCCGCGATCAGCGAGGGCGGCCCGGTCCCGGTCGATCCCGCGGACGCCGTCCATGTCGCGGCGATCTTCGACGCGGCGCGGGCGTCCGCCCGAGGTAATCGGTGGATCGAGGTCTCCTCGGTTTGACACGACCCGGGTCGTCGCTGACTCTGGAAGAGTCGGGGGGTGACCCGACAACCCGGACGCCGCCGCCGGGGACTCCCTCGTCGTGAGCACACGGCATGGTCGCACTCCCTCGGCTCCTCTGCCGTCGCTCCGACGCCTCGGCGGCGGCCCGGGCCCACTCCCAGCGGGCTCAGAACCCGAAGTACGTGTTCAGGTCGACGATGATCGCGGCGACCGTGGCCTCGGCGGTGGCGTGGGCCTCGTCCAGCGAGTCCTCGACGGGGGCGACGGCCTCGACGTAGCACTTGAGTTTGGGCTCGGTGCCGGACGGACGGCAGATCACGCGGCTGCCCCCGGCCAGGCCCAGTCGGATCCCGTCGGTCGGCGGCAACCCGTGGAACCCCTCGGCCAGATCGTCGACGGTGTCGACGCCGTGGCCGGCCAAGGTCTGCGGCGGGGCCGTCCTCAACCGCTCCATCGCCGACGCGATGATCGACAGGTCCTCGACCCGCACCGCGAGTTGGCCGGTGGCGTGCCAGCCGTGTCGGCGGTAGACGTCGTCGAGCAGGTCGGTCAGGGCGCGGTCTTCCGCACGCAGCGAGGCCGCGAGGGCCATCACCAACATCGCCGCCGAGATGCCGTCCTTGTCGCGGGCGACGAAGGGCGCCACGCAGTATCCCAGCGCCTCCTCGTAGCCGAAGGCGAGCCCGTCGACCTTGCCGATCCACTTGAACCCCGTGAGCGTCTGGCGCCACGGCTGGCCCTGGGCCGCGGCCTGGCGGCCGAGCAGGTCGGACGACACGATCGAGCAGGCGTACGTCCCCACGACGTCGCGCTGCAGCATCGACTCGGCGAGCAGCGCGCCGACCTGGTCGCCGGTCAGCAGGTGGTGGCCGTGGCCCTCGCGGTCGCGGACGCCCACGGCGCACCGGTCGGCATCGGGGTCGTTGGCGATGACGAGGTCGGCGTCGACCGCGGCAGCGAGGTCGAGGGCGAGGTCCATCGCGCCGGGCTCCTCCGGGTTGGGGAACGCGACGGTCGGGAAGGCCGCATCCGGCTGTTCCTGCTCCGGCACGACGTGCGGGGCCGGGAACCCGGCGCTCTCGGCGGCCTCGAGGAACAGTCGCCCGCCCACCCCGTGCATCGGCGTGTAGGCGAGGACCAGGTCGCGCGGCCCGGCGGGGGCGAGGGCTGCGACGGCGTCGACGTACGCCCGTGCCACCTCGGGACCGAGCACCGTGTAGTCGGCGTCGCGCGGCAACTCATCGACCCGGCCGACGGCATCGATGCAGGTGGAGATGTCGGCATCGGCAGGCGGCACGATCTGGCTGGTGTCGGCGAGGTAGACCTTGTAGCCGTTGTCTCGTGGCGGGTTGTGGGACGCGGTGACCATGACGCCGGCCGAGGCGCCGAGGTGCCCGATCGCGAACGCCAGGACGGGCGTCGGCAGGTGCTCGGGCAGGAGCATCGCGCGCACGCCCGCGGCCTGCATGATCTCGGCGGTGTCGCGAGCGAAGACGTCGGAGTTCGTGCGGGCGTCGTAGCCGATCACGATGCTCGGTGCCTCGGCCGTCCGCCTCAGGTACTGCGCCAGCCCGGCGGCGGCCCGGCCGACCGTCACCCGGTTCATCCGCATCGGACCCGCCCCGAGTTCACCGCGCAGGCCGGCCGTCCCGAACTCCAGCCGCCCGGCGAAGCGCGCCGCGAGTTCGGCCTCGTTCCCGGTGCCGAGCAGGTCGCTCAGCTCGGCACGGGTCTGCGGGTCGGGGTCCTGCGCGATCCAGTCGCGGGCGGCGGTGAAGACGTCCATTGGCCCACGGTAGCCGTCCGCGGTGGTCGTGCCCGGCAGCTCAGACGCGGGGCAGGACCTCGGCCAGCAGGGCGCCCATGCGGGTGGCGGCTGCCTGGCCGGCCTCGAGGACCTCGGCGTGGTTGAGCGGCTGGTCGGAGATGCCGGCGGCGAGGTTCGTGACGAGCGAGATGCCCAGCACCTCCATGCCGGCCTCGCGGGCCGCGATCGCCTCCAGAGCGGTGGACATGCCCACGAGCGTGCCGCCCAGGACGCCGGCCATCCGCACCTCGGCGGGCGTCTCGTAGTGCGGGCCGGGGAACTGCACGTACACGCCCTCGTCGATGCTCGGGTCGACCTCGCGCACGAGATCACGCAGGCGCTGGGCGTACAGGTCGGTGAGGTCGACGAAGGTCGCGCCGACGATGGGCGAGGTAGCGGTCAGGTTGATGTGGTCGCTGATCAGCACGGGCGTACCGGGCGTCCACGACGGGTCGAGGCCACCGCAGCCGTTCGTCAGCACGAGGGTGCGCACGCCCGCGGCGGCCGCGGTGCGGACGCCGTGCACGACGGCGTCGACGCCCTTGCCCTCGTAGAAGTGGGTGCGGCCGAGAAAGACGAGGGCCCGCAGGTTGCCCACGCGGACCGAGCGGATCGTGCCGCCGTGGCCCGCGACGGCCGGGGCACTGAAGCCCGGCAGTTCGTGGGCGGGGATCTCGAACTCGGGCTCGCCGAGGGCGTCGGCCGCGGGCAGCCAGCCCGAGCCCATCACGAGGGCGATGTCATGGTCGCCGCCACCGGTCCGTTCGCGCAGGGCATCGGCGGCGTCGCGGGCGAGATCGTAGGCACTCACCCCGACACCCTATCGAGGCCGATGGGTTCCGGCGCAGGGATCCGCGGCGTAGCGTGGCAGGACCTGGGAAGGCGGCGCGATGGGCGGCACACGAGTACTGGTCGGCACCCGCAAGGGCGCCTTCATCCTCACCTCGGACGACGAGCGGACCGACTGGAAGGTCGACGGTCCGCACTTCGCCGGGTGGGAGGTCTACCACGTCAAGGCCTCGCCGCTGGATCCCGAGCGGATCTACGCGGCTCCCAGCGGGGGCTGGTTCGGTCAGGTCATCCAGCGGTCCGACGACGGCGGTCAGACGTGGGAGGTGGTGTCCAACGACTTCACGTACGACGGGGTTCCCGGTCAGCACCAGTACTACGACGGCTCGCTGGTGCCGTGGACGTTCACGCGGGTCTGGCATCTCGAGCCGTCGATCCACGACGCCCAGACGGTCTACGCCGGCATCGAGGACGCCGCGCTGTTCAAGTCGACCGACGGCGGTGACTCGTGGACCGAGTTGTCCGCACTGCGCCGCCACGACACCGGCCCCCAGTGGCAGCCGGGCGCCGGTGGGATGTGCCTGCACACCGTCCTGGAGCATCCGACCGACCCCGACGGGTTGTTCGTCGCGATCTCGGCCGCCGGTGCCTTCCGCAGCCGTGATGGCGGTGCCTCCTGGCAACCGATCAACAAAGGCCTGCGATCCGGTGAGATCCCCGACGACGACGCCGAGGTGGGCCACTGCGTCCACCGGATCGATCTCCACCCGTCGCGCCCCGACGTGCTCTACATGCAGAAGCACTGGGACGTCCTGCGCAGTGACGACGGCGGAGACTCGTGGCACGAGGTCAGCGGGAACCTGCCGTCCGACTTCGGCTTCCCGATCGCGGTCCACGCGCACGAGCCCGAGACCGTCTACGTCGTGCCGATCCTGAGCGACTCGCTGCACTATCCGCCGGACGGCCGCCTGCGGGTCTACCGGTCGCGCACGGGCGGCGACCAGTGGGAGCCGTTGACCGAGGGTCTGCCGCAGGCGAACTGTTACGTCAACGTCCTGCGCGACGCGATGGCGGTCGACCGGCACCCGTCGTGCGGGATCTACTTCGGCACCACCGGGGGACAGGTGTACTGCTCCAGCGACTCCGGTGACTCGTGGTCCGCGATCGTCACCGACCTGCCGGCCGTGCTCTCGGTCGAGGTCCAGACGCTGCCATGAGTGCGGTCCGCGTGATCCTGCCGGCGCACCTCAAGGCGCTCGCCGGGGTCGACGGCGTGATCACGGTGGAGGCCGAACCGGTCACCCAGCGCACGGTGCTCGACGCCGTCGAGGCGGCCCACCCGGCGCTGCTCGGCACGATGCGCGATCGGGGCACCGCACGCCGCCGTGCCTTCGTCCGGTTCTACGTGGGCGAGGAGGACCTCTCGCACGAGGCCGCCGACGATCCGCTGCCCGAGGTGGTGGCGTCGGGCGCCGAGCCCTTCCGGGTGATCGGGGCGATGGCCGGCGGATGAGTCGGCCCGGTGTCCGGCGGGCCCGCCCGGTCCGGCGTACTCTACGTCCGTGCCGAAGATCATCGGGGGCTCCCTGTCGGAGCATCGCGCCGCGACCCGGCGTCGGGTCTTCGACGCCCTCGTCGAGCTGCTCGCGGACCGGCCGTTCGACGCGATCACGATGGCCGACATCGCGGCGCACGCCGACATGGGCCGGTCGGCGCTCTACAACCACTTCAAGGACAAGGAGGCGGTCGTCGTCGCGTTCGCGACCGACGAGACCGACCGCTACCTCGAGCAGCTCCAGGAGTCGCTGGCGAGCCAGGACAGCCCCACCCGCCGCCTCGAGACCTACGTCCGCCACCACGTCGACACGTCGGCCGACTTCCACATCGGGCTGGGTCCGGAGCTGCGCGCGATCCTGTCGCCCGAGTCCGCGATGGCGATGCGCGAGCACGTCGTCGCGGTCGAGCAGGTGCTGCGTCAGATCCTCGCCGACGGCGCCGCGTCGGGCGAGTTCGTGGTCCCCGACCTCGACGCGACGGTCTCCCTCGTGCACGCGACCCTCTCGGCGCGGCACGCCTCGGCGGACACCACCACCCGCTTCGTCCTCGCCGCCGTCGCCGGTTGATCGAAGGTTGCGGTCACCGGGTGGCGGGAACCTTCGACCATTCCGCTGTGGACAACCGCGCCGTGGCTGACCTCTCGAGGTCAGACTCGGGAGCGTGGACGAGATCGCCGATCAGGACGGGGTCGTCGCCCGCCGCCAATTGATCGCGGCGGGCCTCGGAGATCACGACATCCGGCGCCTGATCCGTCGCCGCGAACTCGTGCCGATGGGTCGGGGTGTCTACGTCGTCCACACCGGTGACCCAACGTGGCTCCAGCGCGCGTGGGCTGCGGTGCTGGCGGTCGGGTCGGCGGCCTTGTGCGACGTCTCGGCGCTGCGGCTGACCGAAGGGCCGGGGCGAGGCTGGGACGAGTCGGTCATCCACGTCGCGGTCGCGACCGAGCGCACGGTCGTCGCTCCACCGTCGGTGGTCGTCCACCGCCAAGCCGATCTGGGGTCGCGGGTGGCGTGGCACTCACGTCCGCCACGACTGAACTTCGACGAGGCGATCATCGACGTCGCCCAACGCCAGACGAAGGACATCGATGTCGTCGCGGTACTGGCGACCGCGGTGGGCTCGCGCCGCACGACCGCGCAGCGCCTGAGGGCAGCCCTCGGGCGGCGGGCGAAGGCGCATCGCAGGACCTGGCTCGATCGAGTGCTCGACGACATCGCGTCCGGTACGTGGTCGGTGCTCGAGCACGGCTACCTGGACCTCGTCGAGCGCGCGCACGGACTGCAGCCCGGGATGCGGCAGGTGAGGCACGTGGGAGCGACCGGCGCGCAGTACCGGGATGTGCAGGTCGCAGGTCTGGTCATCGAGCTCGACGGGTGGGCCTTCCACTCCTCGCGGCGCCAGCACGACGTCGACCTGGAACGAGATCTCGATGCGGCCGTGGCCGGCCAGTCCACGATTCGACTCGGCTTCGGTCAGGTCTTCGACCACCCGTGCCGCACCGCCGCCAAGGTCGGCGCCGTGCTGACGCGCCTCGGCTGGACGGGATCGGTCTCGTCCTGCGGATCCGCCTGCCGTGCGACGGCCCCGAATTGATCGAAGGTTCCAGTCACCAGGTGACTGGAACCTTCGATCAATCGTGGGTCAGGAGGTCACTTGGTGACCTTGACCTTGCCCGCCGAGACGTAGGCCCGGGGGGTGTAGCGGCTGTCGCCCGCGTAGCGGACCGTGATCTTCCACGTGCCCTTCTTGAGCTTCGGAACGGCCACGGTGCGGCTGCCCTTCGAGAGCGTGACCGTCTTCGTCTTCACGGACTTGCCCTTCGTGAAGCGGATCGTGACCTTGCCGCCCGGCGCCGTGACGCCGCTGACGCCCTTGACCCTGACGGTCGCCTTGCCGGCCTTCTTGCTGGTCGGCTTCTTGGAGACCTTCACCGAGGGCTTCGCGACGGTCGCCTTCGTGACCTTGACGGTGACCGTCTTGTTCGCCGGCGCGGTGACGTTCTCAGCGGCCGGGTCGAACGAGACGGTGTAGGTCTTCGTGCCGACGGCCAGCGTCTTGGCGACCGCGAAGGACACCGTGCTGGAGCCGAGCGCGATCTTCGTGCCCAGGCCCGCGACGGAGACCGTGCCCGCGGCGGGAACGGCGACCGTGACGCTGCCGCCCTTGCCGTACGTCGTCGTCAGACCCTTGGCCGAGATCGGCGCGGACGGCGTCGGCGTCGGCTCGGTGGTCGGCTCGGTGGTCGGCTCGGTGATCGGGATCAGGCCCAAGGCCTCGAAGTCGAGGGTGAGGTCGGTCTGGGTCTTGTAGTCCTCGTTCGGATCGGCGACCCCGTGTGCGCGGAAGGTGAAGACCGAGTACGTCTTGGTCGGGTCCAGGCCGGCGATGGCGGCGGCATCGAGCGTCAGCGTCCGCGTGAACGTCCCGCCGACCAACGTGGAGTTGGGGAGGAACTGCGTGCCGCGATAGCGGGACGCATCGGTGGAGCTGAAGTTGTCCGACTCGGTGATGCCGACGTAGATGCCGGGCGCAGCGATCGGGAAGTCGGCGCCCGAGACGTCCACCGTCAGGCTGGTGGGCGACTGCGACGTGACCGTGGCGGTGGTCGAGGCGTGCGGTGCCGCGACCGTGAGGGTGCCGGTGGCCGAGCCGACGAGGTCCCACGTCGCGCCCGCGTAGGACGCGGCCAAGTCGTACGTGCCGGCGGCCAGGCCGTCGATCGTGAACGTGGCCCGTCCCTCGGTGACGGTCGCCGTGCGCGGCTCGCCCGCGCCGGTCAGGGTGACGCTGCCATCGGTGGCGCCGTCGACGTCGACGGTCACCGTGGCCGACTGGCCGGGGGCGATCGAGTCGGCAGTGATGGCGGTCGGGAGCTGCGTCTTCAGCGAGTCGAAGTCGATCGTGACGGGCGCCTCGGCGTTCTGCGAGGGGTCGGACACCGACTGGCCGTGCGCCTTCTGGGTGTAGACGACGTAGGACTTGGACGGGTCGAGGTCCGCGATCGTGGCGTTCGTCAGCGACAGGGTCGTGGAGAAGCTGCCGTCGGAGTTGATCGCGGCGGCGTTCAGCCAGTTCGTCGTCACGAAGGCGCCGGCGTTCGTCGGGCTGAACGAGCCCTCCTCGCCGAGGCTGACGTAAATGCCCACGCCGCTCTTGCTGTAGCCCGTGCCGTCGACCTTCACCTTCAGCGAGCCGGGGACCGACTCGATGACGGACGCGCTCGCCGCCGCCGACGTGACCTCGGCCGAGAACGTGAACGGCGACGGGTAGCGGACGCGCGAGGACGTGTCGACCTGGTTCTGGAAGGCGGTGTAGTAGACGTAGCCGTCGGTGCTCGCGCCGGCGCCCTGGCTGTCGGGGACGCCGTCCGGCCCGTAGAGGTACGTGAGGAACTCGGGGGCCCACAGTCCCTTCAGCCCGGACCAGGTGCGGACGCCGTCGGCCGTCGTGTCGCCGAACGTGGTGGCCGTGTACGGGTACGCGGTGCCGGTCGACGCCGGATCGAGGTCGACGATCGCGACGCGGGTGCCGGTGCCTGCAGGCTTGGCCGTCTTCGTCGCCCAGTCGCCACCCGTGGTGGTGCCGAAGGACACGACCGCGGAGACCTCGCCGGCGCCCGTCTCGTCGAACGTGGCCCGGAGGTCGGCGAACGTGACCCACTGGTTGCCCGTGGTCGCCCACAGGGTCGTGCTGCCGTCCACCGCGACGGTGGTGGTGTCGTCGGCGTTCTCGGTGGCGGTACCACCGGACCATTCGAGCGACGAGCAGATGACCTGGCCCTGCGTGGCGGCGGCGTTGGCGTCCTTGCACTCGACGCCGTCGAGCGGGACCTTCAGGTTGGCGAAGCCGGAGTAGAAGCGCTGGCTGAGTCCGGAGATCGACCAGCTCGCGCTGGCGTCGACGAGCTCACCAGTCTGCGCGGCTTGGGCGGTCTGGGAGGACGAGAGGGCGAGCAGGCCGGCCGTCAGTGCGGCGAAGGTGCCGCCGACGAGGGCACGGCGTCCGCGCTTCGGCGCGCGGAGGGGCGTCTGGGGGGACATCGATTTCCTTTCCGAGAGGCCGAGCTTCACCCGTCGGCCACAGCAGGTAAGGCACACCTTATACTTCTCAGGTCAGCCTTACCTATGGGGGTCCGCTCGACGGACCCGACGGGAGAAATGCCGTGCCAGACCGGATCTCGGGAAGTCGAACCTCCACCTCGATGCGTGCGCTCGGGGCGGCGGTGCTCGCCGCGCTGCTCGCGCTGGTGGCGCTGCCCGCCCTGCGTGCCGATGCCGCGGAGCCGGTGGCCGAGGTCGCCGGCGGCACGATCTCGTGGGGGCTCAAGGCGTCCTACCGGTCCTACCTGACGGGGCCCATCGCCCACGGCACGGTGACGACGACGGCTCCGGCCACGGACAACGGCACGCAGACCACCTGGGCGCAGGCCGGCGGAACCTGGGCCGATGGCGAGGCGTCGGTCGCGGCCTCGGGGGCGGTCAACTTCTACGGCCACGACGGCGAGATGAACCTGACGCTCGCCAACCCGACGCTGGTCGTCCGCGGCACCTCTGCGCAGCTGCAGGTCGACACGATCGACACCGAGGGAACACGGACGAAGGGTCTGACCATCGTCGAGGTCGACCTGGCCGGGGCAGTCGCGACGGGCTCCGGCCGGGTCACGATCGCCCATGCGCCGACCACGTTGACCGCGGCGGGCTCGACGTTCATGGGCGGCTTCTACCCGGCCGGCGCCGCGATGGATCCGCTCGACGCCAGCCTCGACCTGCAGGCCCCTCCGGCGCCGGAGCCGACCACCGCGCCGACGACGGAACCGACGTCGGAGCCGAGCTCCGAGCCGACGACCGAACCGACGACCCGGCCCACCACCGAGCCGACGACCGAACCGACGACCGAGCCGACGACCGAGCCCACCACGGTGCCCACCACGGGTACCGGTGAGGTCACCGACGGCTCGATCTCGTGGGGCCTGAAGGCGTCCTTCCGGACGTACATCAAGGGCCCGATCGCGGCCGGCGCGATCACCACCACCGCACCGGCCACGGACGACGGCACGCAGACCAAGTTCGCCGCGGCCACGGGCGTGTGGGCCGGCGACGGTGTCGACATCGCCACGTCGGGCGGAGTTCGGTACACCGGCCACCACGGTGCACTCGACCTCACGATCACGGCGCCGCGGCTCGTCCTCGACGGCGCCGGTGCCCGCCTCGTCGTCGACGCGCGGGACAGCGACGGCGTCGCCCGCGCCGGACTGGCCCTCGCCGACGTCGACCTCGGCGGACACGTCACGGTGTCCGGCGACACGGTCAGGGTCGCGGCCGCCCCGACGACGCTGACGCCGGCCGGCGAGAGCCTCTTCGTCTACAACGGTGGCGCGCTCTACACCGCCGGTACCGCGCTCGACCCGCTGAACGCGACGTTCGAGGTCGAGGACGCGGTCGTCCCGACGACGCCGCCCAGCACGCCACGGCCGACCACCCCGACGACCGCGCCCACGACGGGTGCTCCGACCACCGGGACGAAGAAGGCCGCCGCGTCGAAGGCCGGTGCGTTGACGTGGGGCGTGAAGTCCAGCTTCCGCTCGTACATCACGGGGCCGATCGCGCGGGGCAGCGTCTCGGTCTCGGGCGGCGCCAGCGCCGCGGCGGGCGGCTACCGCTTCGGCCAGTCCGGCACCACGGCCACGCCGCCGTCGGCGCAGGGCACGACCGGCTATCGCGGTGCGGTCACCTTCTCGGGTCACCACGGCGAGCTCGACATGACCATCTCGCAGCCGTCCGTGCGCGTGACGTCGTCCACGTCCGCCGTGCTGTCGGCCCAGGTGTCCGGCCGGGGCCGGATCGACCTGGCCGTGCTCAACCTGCGCGCTGCATCCCGCACGACCGAGAAGGGCTGGGTCCAGTACGCGAACGCGCCGGCCGCCCTCACCGCCTCGGGCTCGAGCCTGTTCTCCTACAACGGCAACGCCTTCTATCCCGCGGGCACGGCCGTCGACCCGGTGACGTTCTCGATCGGCGCGACGGCGAACTCCGCCGGTGGGGCCTCGGCCTCGGGCACGTCCGTCGTCGCCGCATCCACGGCCGACGACTGGACCGCCCCGGCCACCCCGCCCGCGACGACCGGCCTGACCCTCGAGCAGGACGACGTCACCGCGGGCGACGAGGTCACCGCGTCCGCGTCGGGCTTCCTGCCCCACGAGACCGGCATCCGCGTCGTCCTCTACTCCTCGCCCGTCGTGCTGGCCGAGGACGTGACCGCCGACGCCTCGGGTCGCGCGACCTGGACCGGGACGATCCCCGCCACCCTCGAGGCCGGCAAGCACACGCTGACCTTCCAGGGCTCGGTCGACCGTGGCATCGTCTTCGAGGTCGCGGCGGCCGACGAGGTCGTGGGCTGCGAACTGTCCGCCGGTCGGCTCGACTGGGGCTTCAAGGAGTCGTTCCGTGCGTACGTCTCCGGCTCGATCGCGAACGGCGACTGGACCACCACCGGCAACGCCTCCTACGCCACCCCGCAGTTCACCTGGTCGAAGGGCGAGGGCGTGCGCGCGGACTCCGGTGCGGGGCAGCTCGACTTCACCGGTGCGATCGAGTTCACCGGTCACGACGGGGCCCTCGACACGATCGTCGCCGACCCGGTCGTGACGTTCACCGACGAGACGTCGGCAGTGCTGTCCGTCGACTACAGCGGCACCACGATGGACGCCGCGATGGCCGGCGACGACGCCAAGGAGGTCCGGGCGGACGTGCCGTTCGCCGACCTCGATCTCGCGTCCGGCACCACCACGACCGACGGATCGACCGTCACGATCACCGACGTCCCGGCCACCCTCACCACCGCCGGCAGTGCCGCCTTCCCGAACTACGAGGCGGGGACGGCGCTCGACCCGGTCACGCTGACGTTCACCGTCGCCGACCAGTGCGACACCGCCGCGGCCGCCACCACGGACACCGACGACGAGGCCGCGGCGTCGGTGTCGGGCGCCGCGAGCAGCGTCGGCCACGCCGTGCCGCAGTGGGTGGCGTGGATCGGTGGGGCACTGCTGGGCGCCCTGATCGCGGTCGCCGGTACGGTGCTCGTCATGCGACGTCGGACCCCCGGGGCGGGCGCATGAGGTCCCGCGCCCTGACCCTGGTCAGCCTGCTCCTGCTGGCTCTGCTCGCCGCGTGCGGCGGCGGTAGTTCGGCCAGCGAGGAGCTCGACGGAGCCGACCTCCCGCCGCTGTCGGAACTGCAGCCCTCGAAGGCGCCCAAGGAGATCACCGGCCCCAGCACCGCCGTGCTCACCGATCGGCACATCGCCCCGGTCGATTCCGAGGAGAAGACGTCGTTGCCGGCCACGGTGACGTCGCACGTGCGTGCCGGTGACGAGCAGGTCACCGTGACGGACACGTCGAGGATCGTCGCCTTCGACATGTCCGGCTCGATCGCCTCCACGCTGTGGGGACTCGGGTTGGGCGATCGTCTCGTCGCGCGCGACGTCTCCACCGACTTCCCCGGCGCCGAGGACCTGCCGCTCATCACGTCGGAGGGGCACGCCGTCAACGCCGAGGCCGTCATGGCCCAGAAGCCGACCGTCATCATCACGGACGGCTCGATGGGTCCACGCGACGTGGTCGAGCAGCTCGCCGACACCGGGGTTCCGGTCGTCTTCGTCGACAACGTCGCCAGTTTCGCGGGCGCCGCCCAACTGGCTCGCGACGTCGGCGCGACGGTGGGCCTGCCGAAGACGGGCGAGGTGCTGGCACAGCGGATCGAGTCCGAGATCGCCGACGCGACGTCGGAGGTCACGCGGTTCGTTCCCGAGTCCGACGGCGACAAGCTTCGGATGGTCTTCCTCTACGTGCGAGGCAATTCGGGCGTGTACTACCTGTTCGGTGACGACTCCGGCGTGGGCGATCTGGTCGACGCGGTCGGCGGGGTCGACGTCGCGTCGGAGTTGGGCTGGAACGAGATGCAACCGCTCACCGACGAGGCGCTGGTCAAGGCCAAGCCCGATCTGGTCCTCGTGATGACGCACGGCATCGAGTCGACCGGCGGGGTGGACGGGCTGGTGGCCGAGAAGCCCGCGATCGCATTGACGCCGGCCGGCCAGAACCGGCGGTTCGTCGACATGGCCGACGGCGACATCCTGTCCTTCGGTCCCCGCACGGCCGGCGTGGTCGAGGCGCTCGCGCGGGCGATCTACGTGCCCGAGTCGCAGCAGTGACCGGCTCGTGGTGAGTTCCGGCCGTCGGACCGCGGTCGTCCTCGGGTTCCTGGTCCTCCTGCTCGTCGGCACGTTCGTGTCCGCCGCGGTCGGGCAGCTGCCGGTGGGCCCTCGCGACGTCGTCGGCGCGATGCTGCACGGCATCGGCATCGACACCTCGTGGCGCCCCGATGACGCGATCATCGAGCAGACGCTGTTGCAGATCCGCTTCCCGCGCGTCGCGATGAGCATCCTCGTCGGAGCGACCCTCGCGGTCGCCGGCGCGGTGATGCAGGCGATCTTCGGCAACCCGCTGGCCGAGCCCGGCGTCGTCGGCGTCTCGTCCGGCGCCGCCCTCGGTGCGTCCATCGCGATCGCGTTCGGCGTCGCGTCGTTCGGCGGGTGGGGTGTGGCGGTGTTCGCCTTCGCGGGCGGTTTCCTCGCGACGGGGCTCGTGTACGCCACGGCTCGGGTGGGAGGTCGGACCGAGGTCGTCACCCTGCTGCTGACCGGCATCGCCGTCAACGCCTTCGCGGGGGCCGGGCTGGCCTTGGTCATGTTCGCCGCCGACACCGGCTCGCGCGAGCAGATCGTGTTCTGGCAGCTCGGCTCGATGAACGGTTCGCGGTGGTCCGAGGTCGGGATCGTCGCGGCGGTCGGCATACCGGCCTGCGTCATCGCCTGCCTGCTCGCGCGTCGCTACGACCTGCTGTCGCTGGGGGAGCGGACCGCCGCGCACCTGGGCCTGCGGGTCGAGCGCCTGCGCATCGGGTCGATCCTGTTGGTCGCCTTGCTGACCGGCGTCGCGGTGGCCTTCACCGGCATCATCATGTTCGTCGGCCTGGTCATCCCGCACCTGGTGCGCATGCTGCTGGGCCCTGCCCACCGCACGCTGTTGCTGGCCAGCATGATCGGCGGCGCCGCCCTGCTGGTGTGGGCCGACCTGCTGGCCCGCACGCTCGTGGAAGGCTCCGACCTGCCGATCGGGCTGCTGACGTCCCTCATCGGCGGTCCGTTCTTCTTCTACCTCGTCCGCGCGACACGCTCCAAGTCCGGAGGCTGGGCATGAGCACCCTGACCACCGCCTACGAGGTGCGCGGGCTGACGTGTGTCCTCGGCGGCCGTGAGATCGTCCGGGAGGTCGATCTCGACGTCCTGCACGGCGAGGTCCTGGCGCTCGTCGGGCCGAACGGGGCGGGCAAGTCGACGCTGCTCAGCGCGCTCACCGGCGATGTCGCGGCCGTGCTCGGCGAGATCCGTCTCGACGGCCGACCGCTGGCGCAGTGGTCGGCCAGTGACCTCGCCCGGGCCCGCTCGGTCCTGTTGCAGGCGAACCAGGTCAGCTTCCCGTTCACGGTGCGCGAGGTCGTCGAGATGGGCCGCAGTCCCTGGATCGGTCGCGCCAGCGCCGAGCAGGACGACGCGGCGATCGAGGAGGCCATCGACCGCACGGACATCCGCCACTTGCTCGAGCGGCCGTTCACGGCGCTGTCCGGCGGCGAACGCGCGAGGGCATCGCTGGCCCGCGTTCTCGCGCAGCAGACCGACGTGGTGCTGCTGGACGAGCCCACGGCAGCGCTGGACCTGCGACACCAGGAAGAGGTCATGGTCGTGGCCCGCTTGCTCGCCGAGGCGGGTCGAGCGGTCGTCGTGGTGCTGCACGACCTCTCGCTCGCGGCGGCCCGGTCCGACCGCGTCGCGATGGTCGACGCCGGCCGCATCGTCGCGGTCGGCCGACCCGAGGACGTGCTCACCCCCGAGCGCGTCGCGGCCGTCTACGGGATCGGTGTCCACGTCCTGACCGACACCCCCGACGGTCATCTCATCGTGGTCCCGCGCCGGGATCGCCCAGATGGTGACATACCGTCACCTCGTTTATGACAACGTGTCATATACTTGCGACATCCCCCACAGAGAGGCACGAACATGACCGTGCTGCCGACCGAGACCGGACTGTCCGTCCTCATGCGTGATGGCTCGCAGGCCGAGCACAAGGACGCCGAGGGCTCGAGCTTCATGGCCGCCCTGCTCGACGGCCGGGTCAACGAGACCGGCTACACCGAGTACCTGGCCAAGCTCCGCCCGGTCTACGCCGCGCTCGAGGCCGTCGGCGCCCAGTTGGCCGACCACCCGATCGCCGGCGCCGTGATCGACCCCTCGCTCGCGCGGCTCGCGGCGATCGACGCCGACCTCGCGTACTGGACCGGCGGCGGCCCCGTCCCGCAGGTCGTCAGTGCCGCGTCCGAGAACTACGTCGCACGGATCCGGGCGACGCTCGACGACCCGAGCCTGTTCGTGGCGCACCACTACACGCGCTACCTCGGCGACCTGTCGGGCGGCCAGGCCATCGGCCGGATCCTCTCGCGCGCCTTCGACCTGCCCGAGGGTCAGGGCGTGGCGTTCTACCACTTCGACGCAGTGCCGAAGCCCAAGCCGTACAAGGACGAGTACCGCGCGCGGCTCGACCGGCTGCCGTTGTCCGAGGGCGAGCAGCAGCGCGTCGTCGACGAGGTCAAGGTGGTCTTCGGCCTCAACGGAGCGCTCTTCGCCGAACTGTCGCAGGACCTGACGCGCTACGCCCGCTGAGCGGCCTCACACGGAGCGACGAGAGCGGGTGCGATCCATCGGATCGCACCCGCTCTGTCACGTGGCGACTACTTCGTGACCTTCACCTTCGGCGAGGTGCCGGTCAGCGCCGTCGTGTACTGGTTGCTGCCGTAGTAGCGGACCGTGATCTTCCACGTGCCCTTCTTGAGCTTCGGCAGCTTGACCTTGGCCTTGCCGTTCTTGGCCCAGCCGACGACCTTGACCTTCTTGCCCTTGGCCGAGGTGAGCGTCAGCAGGATGCGGCCGCGCGCCTTCGTCATGCCGGCCACGCCCGCCACGGTCACGACCGACTTGCCCTTCTTGGCCGTCGTGGGGCGCTTCGTCACCTTGACGGTGACCTTCGGGGTCGCCTTCGTGACGAGCAGGACGTTGGTGCCGGTTCCCTTGATGAACCAGATCGGCGTCGAGGCGGCCTCGGTGTAGGTCGCGCGCAGTTGGTGGGCGCCGACGGCCGGCGTTCCCAGCGTGAACCTCGCTGCTCCGTTGCGGACCGGCGCGGTCATCGTCGTGCGGCCGTCGACCGTCAGCTGGACCGTCCCGGTGTCGACGTCGGGAACGTTGACCGTGGCGACGGCCTTCGTCCCGTAGCGGGTCGGCGTGACCACGATGTACGGCGGCGTGATGGCACCGTTGAGGACGATCGTGGTGTCGCCGGGCGTCGGCTCCTCGTCGGGGTCCTCGGTGACCGGGGCGCTCGTGACGTAGATGAGCGGAGTCATCGTGTCCTGGCTGGTGTTCGAGTGTTCCGTGGCCTGCCACGTGACGAGCGAGTACTCGGTGTCCAGCCTCAGGTTCGCGCGCCGGATCGTGACCCGCGTCGTGAAGCCACCCGTGGTCGTGTTGATCTGCGCGGCGGGCACGTGGGCGAGGCCGTAGGGGTAGGCATGCTCGGGCTCGATCGTCTCCAGATCGGTCGAGCTGGGGACGACGCCGACCCACACGCCGTCGTCGTTGGTCCGGGTGACGCCGGTGAAGTGCTTGCCGGTGACGTCGACGACCAGCTCACCGTTGACCGTGGAGCGCTTGAACGTGACGGCGGGCGGAGCGGCCGTCGGCTCGGTCGTCGGCGTGGTGGTCGGCGTCGTCGTCGGGGTCGAGGTCGGCTCGGTCGGCGTGGGGGTCGGGTCGGTCGGCGTCGGCGACCCGATGCTCGCCGCGAAGGCGACGGGAGTCGGGTTGCTGCCCCAGTTGCCCAGCGTGTTGTTGGTGAAGTCGTTCGTGCCGAAGTCGCTGACGACCTGGCCGAGGAACTCGGCGTTGAACTTGCCCGACGAGAAGTCGGGGGTGGCGATCAGGGTGTCGAGACCGCTCGAGCGCAGCCAGTTCGCGCCGGAGGCCATGAAGGAGACCATCGTGACCCGCTTGGGCGCCTTGGTCGTGGTGGTGGCCTTGCCGTCCTTGAGCAGGACCGACCCGACGACGGCCGAGATCGTGCCCTCGCCGCCCTCGCCGATCGTGACGGTCGGATCGGAGATCGAGATCGTGTAGCCCTCCGCGCTGCTGTACACGCGGTTGCGGCTCGCGACGACCGTGCCCTGGTACGAGATCGACGAGACCCCGCTGGCCTCGTTGCGCGTGCCCGTGCCGTTCGTCCAGAAGACGTTGCTGCCGTTCTTGACGGCGCCGTTCGTGTAGGTCTTGTTGGTGAGACGTTCCTGGAACAGCGTGGAGATGTTCCACTTCAGCGACGGGCCCGTCGGCGCGGCCGCCTGGGCGGGCCCGCTGGGCAGTGCCGCGAGCGTGGCGGCGACGATGGCGGTCGAGGCGACGGCGAGGATGCCGCGTCGGCGATACGGCCGCGCGAGGGTACGTGCTGTCATGGGGGTCCTTTTCCGAGAAGTCTGTACTCGTGCCCCCGCCACCAGTACGTGTGGGGCAACAGTAACGTCCTGGGGCCACCGTGACTGGTGTTTTCGCTGACATGGCGCGCGTTGCGCCACGAATTCCCGGCATGGTCGACGCCGTCACCAAGGGGATGGGCAGAAGCGCTTCCCTTGGAACCAATAAGATATATGATCTACGCATGGCTTTCAGTACGATCACCTCGCTCGATGTCCAAGCAGCCCAGGCGCACAGCCACGAGCTGCGCAGTCGGCTGCTGTCGACCGGATCCGACACCTACGTCACCGGGCCCCTCGGCTCGGGGAACGGGGAGCGGGTCCTCGTCCTCGGCGGGACCGGATACATCGGTCGCGCCCTCGTCCCCGAACTCGTGCGCCGCGGCTATCGCCCGGCCGTGCTCTCGCGCAGTGCCGAGGTCAAGAACGAGTCGGAGTACGTCGGCGCCGAGATCATCGTCGGAGATGCGACCCGGGCCGCCGACGTGGCGGCGGCGGTCGCCGCGGCCCCGACGGCCGTGGTGATCTCACTGCTCAGCGGCC
Organism: uncultured Aeromicrobium sp.; assembly: GCA_964464335.1. Classification (GTDB taxonomy): domain Bacteria; phylum Actinomycetota; class Actinomycetes; order Propionibacteriales; family Nocardioidaceae; genus Aeromicrobium. Next base: position 3,592 of record CAYXFT010000025.1, on the reverse strand, counting down.
GGCGACCCAACGACGTGGAGGACTGCCGGGCCGTTGACCACGACGCCGTCGTGCACGGCATCAAGGCTGCGGTGGCGCACGACGTGCAGCAGTTCATCCACATCAGCGACTACGGCGTCTATCGTCCCGAGCTGATCCCGCAGGTCTACAAGCTGCAGGTCGAGGGCGAGCTCATCGGCGCGCACCACGGAGAACTGAACTGGACGATCGTCCGCCCGACGGCGTACTTCCCCTATCTCTCCGTTGCCTTCGGTGACGTGAAGAACGGTTTGGCCTACCGGATCTACGACCACGGTGAGTACAACGTGGTCAACCCGATCGCGCGAGAGGACCTGGCCGAGTTCATCGTCAACCAGGTGCTCAACGCCGAGTCCTACTCACGGATCCTGCCGGTCGGCGGACCGTGGACCGCCGACAACCTGGTCACGCTCAAGAATGCCGGCGAGATGATGTTCGACATCACCGGCGAGCCGGAGCAGTGGGAGGTCGTGACGATGAGCTCCTGGGACAAGAAGATCGCGCGTCTGGGCAAGCTCAGCCGGCTCAGCAAGCAGCTCAAGCCGGTCGTCTTCTACCTCGAGGCGGCCAAGTACTGGTCGGTCGTGGACCACGTGGCACCGGCCTACGGCGGCCGTACCCTGCGCGGCTTCATGGAGAAGCTCAAGGACCGGGAGTTCCCGACCGGCAGCTACCGGGAGCGGATGCGCCAGGGCACGAACGTGATGCCGACCGACATCTGAGTCTCCCGACGACCGAGCCCGCGAGCTCCCGATCCCTCACGGGGTCGGGAGCTCGAGTGCTTCAGGGGGTCGGGAGCTCGAGTGCTTCAGGGGGTCGGGAGCTCGAGTGCTTCACAGCGCTTGCACGTGCGGCGCGCCGGGAGCGCACCGGGCTTGGGCCGCTTCCAGCCGTGGCCGGCGAGTCGGCAGCGCAGGGGCAGGGTGACGGTGACGGCCTGCGGGATCGCGGTGGACCTCGCTCGCCGGGCGAGACCGACCACGGTCGCCAGGACGGCGACGATCGAGACCGCCAGGACGGTGCGGCGCACGGGAGTGCTCATGTCGAGATCCTTCTCTCACGGGGTGAACGAGGTCTGCCCCTGAACGTAGCGGGTCAGAACGCGGTGGAGCCGGGCTTGATCACGCCGAGGGCAGCGGCGAGCAGGACCAGGCTCCAGAGGCTGTAGACCCATGGCTCGCAGCGACGGATCGAGCTGCGGATGGCGCGTTCCACGTCCGGCGTCGAGCCCGCCGTGACGAGGTGGCCGAACGCGGGGCCGAACGCCTTGAGCTCGTGGCGGATCATCACCCCGGCGAAGATGCACAGGCCGTAGGCGATCACCTTGGCGCCGAGCCACTTCGGGTTGGTGTCGACGCCGAACGGCTCGGTGACGATCATCGTGTAGAGGCCCATCGCCACGAGGACGGCCGAGAGCCCGTACCGGACGAGGAGGTCGGCCTGCTGGGAGAACCGGGCCATGGGGGTGTCGCCGCCGCGGTAGTCGACCAGCGACACCGCGAGCCACGTGAGCCCGCCGATCCAGACCGGCAGCAGCCACCAGCCGTTCAGGAAGAACTCGTCACCGAGCGGTCCGAGCGCCATGAGCGTGATTCCGCTGGGCAGGAAGAGCACCAGCGAGATCCGCGGAGCGATGTCGACGCCGTGCATGATCTTCGTCGAGACGGACCTCGCCTCGGGCCCGAGGTCGGACTTCAGGATGTACCGACTCGCGTAGTACACGCCGACGTCGCCGCCCAGCCAGTAGGCGAACAGGACCACGTGCAGCAGGACTGCGAAGCTGTGGCCGTTGAATCCGTGAACCGCTTCCATCAGAGTTCCTTCACTTCTCGGTCCGGCGCGCGCAGGTCGCGCTTGACCACCTTGCCGCCGGCGTTGCGCGGCAGCGCGGATGCGACGTACCAGCGTCGTGGGATCTTGTAGCCGGCGAGGCCGGCCCGGCAGTGCGCGTCGAGATCGGCGGCGAGGTCGCTCGCGAGCGAGCCGGGGACGGCTGCCCGGTCCGCGAGGACGACGTGGGCGACGACGGTCTCCCCCCAGGTCTCGTCGGCCTCGCCCACCACGGCGGACTCGATCACGGCCGGGTGCGCGGCGAGGACCTCCTCGATCTCGCGCGGGTAGACGTTGGTGCCGCCGGAGATGATCAGGTCCTTCTTGCGGTCGACGATCGAGATGAATCCGTCGGCGTCGCGCACCGCGATGTCGCCGCACGTGACGAAGCCGTCCTCGGTGGTGCAGGCTGACGTCGCCTCGGGGTCGTCGAGGTAGCCGTTCATGAGGTAGGGCGACCGGCTGAAGAGCTCACCCGGCTCGCCGGGCCCGACGGAGGCTCCGTCGCCGTCGACGATCCGGACCTCGGTGTGGAACCACGGGTGGCCCACCGAGCCCGGACGGGAGCGCATGTGGGTCGGCCGCAGGTTGGTGATGATCCCCGACTCGGTCGAGCCGTAGAGTTCGTGCACCCCGCACGCGGGGAAGCGCTCCATCACCCATTGCTTGAGCGCCCACGGCAGGGCCGCGGCGTTGAAGTAGAGGGTGTCGAGGCTCGTCAGGTCGTAGGAGTCGATCACGTCGTCGCCGAGTCCGCGCAGGGTCTGCGCGTGGGTCGGGACGAGGAAGGCCGACTGGACCCGGTCGCGGGCGACGAGTTCGAGGAACGCCGTCGGACTCCACGAGCGCAGCATCGTCGTCGTGCCCCCGGAGTACACGGGCGCATAGCCGAACGCGAAGCCGGCGCCGTGGTACATCGGCGCCACGGCCGCCGAGACGCGTCCACCGGACAGGCCCCACTCGAGCGCGCTCATCATGAACGTCAGCGAGCGACTTCGGTGCGAGATGACGACGCCCTTGGGACGCCCGGTGGTACCGGACGTGTAGGCGATGCAGAACGGGTCCCGTTCGTCGACCCGGACCATCGGGTCGGTGCCGGCGGCCGCCGCCAGGGCCTGTTCGTACGACCCGTCGGTGCCGCCGCCGAGGCGCAGGGTGGGCAGGTCCGCGGCGACGGTCCCGGCGACGATGGGCGCGAGCGCCTCGTCCAGGATCAGCGCGTGGGCGCCGCTGTGCTCGAGGATGAAGCCGGCCTCGGCGGGGGTGAGTCGTGGGTTGAGCGGCACCATCACCATGCCGACGGTCGCGATCGCGGCGGCGATCTCCGGATACTCCAGCCGATTGCCGAGCAGGACCGCGACCCGGTCGCCGCGGCCCAGGCCCAGGGTGACGAGCTGGGAGCCGAGTCGGTTCACCCGCCCGGCGAGCTCGCGGTAGGTCAGGCGCCGGTCACCGTCGATCACGGCGACGGCGTCGGGAGTGGCCTCGGCGAACTCACGCAGGCCGTTGACGATGGACAGCGGCGCGCCGCCCGGTGCGAGGGTCATCGCCGATCAGCCCGCCACGACGGTGGCCTGCGGGAACCAGCCGGCTCGCGCCAGGTGCGCGGGCGCCTGCGGCAGTCCGAGCTCATCGGAGATCCAGACCCCGGTCTGGGCCAGGGCCATCGCGTCGGGGTCGCCGACCACGTCGACGTCCTCGGTGTGGTGCAGCAGGTAGAGCAGGTCCTCGGTGGAGATGTTGC
>CAYXFT010000024.1:1349-25222 GCA_964464335.1 uncultured Aeromicrobium sp. | reverse complement strand
CGGATCGTCGCGTCCTTCGAGACCAGTTCGCGGTCACGCAGGCGCAGCTCGGTGACGTCGCGCAGCAGGATCAGGGAGCCCGACGGTCCGCCGTCACCGCGCAACGGGATGATCCGCACCAGCATCGAGGCGCCCTGGCCGACGATCTCGGCCTCCGTGTCGCCCGCCCCGAACAGCGCCGCGAAGGGACGGTCGGAGTTCGATCCCGTGAGCGTGGAGGTGACCTCGATGAGATCGCTGCCCGCGAGGTCACCCACGTGTCCCATCCGGCGGTACGCCGACAGCGCGTTGGGGCTGGCGTACGACACCCGGCCGGCCGCATCGGTGCGCACGAACCCGTCTCCGACGCGCAGCGAGTCGGCCAGGTCCGAGGTCGCACCCGGCAGGGGGAACTCACCGCGACGGATCATCGCGAACAGCTCGTCGCTGGCCAATCGGTAGGCCGACTCGAGGGCACCGGCGGCACGACGATCCGTCGCGAGCCGTCGACGCACGACCACCCCGATGCGCCGGCCCGCGAACATGACCGGAACCGCCGCCACCGAGACCCCGGTGCCGTCGGGCAGGAACTCGTCGGTGGCTCGGGTCACGTCGCGAGGGACGAACGTGCCGACGACGTCCTCGAGCAGCGTCGTGGGTCCGGTCGTCGGGCGGACCTGGGCGGCAGCCCACATGCCCTTCGCCTCGGCGTCGTCGACCCACAGGACCAGATCGCTGAACGCGAGGTCGGCGACGATCTGCCAGTCGGTGACCAGTGCCTGCAGGCGCGCGACCTCGTGCCGCAAGAGCGCGGTCTGCGAATCGGCGATGTCGTCCAGGGAGGGCACGGAAGCGAGCCTACGGCGACTTCCGGGCTCGCCGCCCCGGTGAACCTGACTCGCGGGTAACCTGCGTCACATGACTGACGATCAGACGCCGGCCGACGGCGCGACGCTGCCCGAGCCCACCGGCCCCCACGGTGGTCACCACGCGCTCGACGTGGCGCGCGCGCACGGTGTCGAAGCGATGTTCACCCTCTCGGGAGCCCACATCTTCCCGATGTACGACGCGGCGGTGAACTCCGACCCGCCCATGCCGATCATCGACGTACGGCACGAGCCGTCCGCGGTCTTCGCGGCCGAGGCCATCGGCAAGCTGACCCGCACCCCGGGCCTGGCCGTCCTGACCGCCGGCCCGGGCGTGACGAACGGCGTCAGCCCGGTCGCGCAGGCCTACTTCTCCGGCTCGCCGCTCGTGGTGGTCGGCGGGCGTGCCCCGGCGGCGACGTGGGGCACCGGCACCCTGCAGGAATTGGACCACCCGCCGATCTTCTCGTCGATCTCGAAGTACTCGGCGACGGCCGGCACGCTGGCTGACATCGCCCCGGTGATCGACGAGGCCTTCACCCTCGCCGCGTCGTCACACCGAGGACCGTCCTTCGTCGACATCCCGATGGACGAGTTCTTCAACTCCGGTCCGGTCGGCCACACCTCGCAGGGTCGCAGCACCGGCACGATCGAGCCCGACGGAGACGCGATCGCCACGATCGGGCGCCTGCTCGCCGAGGCGAAGCGTCCTGTGCTGATCCTGGGCACCGACGTGTGGGCCGATCACGCCGAGGAGGCCGCCCTGCGATTCGTCGAGGAGACCAGCGTCCCCGCGATCGCCAACGGCATGGGTCGCGGCATCGTCCCGGGCGGTCACGCCAACCTCGTCACGAAGGCGCGTTCCCGCGCGCTCGGCATGGCCGACCTGGTCATCGTCGTCGGCACGCCCCTGGACTTCCGGCTCGGTTTCGGCCGGTTCGGCGGCAAGGAGGGCAACGACCCCGCCGTCACCGTGCACATCGCGGACTCCCCCGGCCAACTGTCGGCGCACGCAGAACTGGGCGCCTCGGTCGCCGGCGACCTCACGCAGGTCTTCGACGGCCTGCTCACGGCGTTGCAGGGCGCGGCGCGACGCCCCGACTGGTCCCCGTGGTTGAGTGAACTTCAGGGCATCGTCGCGCAGGCCACCATCGAGCGCGACCGCACGATCCTGACGTCGGAGTCCGACCCGATCCATCCGGCACGCATCTACGGTGAACTGCTGCCGCGGCTCGCCGACGACGCCGTCGTGATCGGCGACGGCGGCGACTTCGTGTCCTTCGCCGGCAAGTTCGTCGAGCCCGCGCGGCCCGGCGGCTGGCTCGATCCGGGCCCCTACGGCTGCCTCGGTGCGGGCCTGGGTGCGGCGATGGCCGCGCGGATCGCCCGGCCATCCAGCCAGGTCGTCCTGCTGTTCGGCGACGGCGCCGCAGGCATGAGCCTGATCGACGTCGACACCCTCGTGCGCCACCAGTTGCCCGTGGTCATGATCGTCGGCAACAACTCGGCCTGGGGTCTGGAGAAGATGCCGATGCAGATGCTCTACGGCTACGACGTCGCTGCCGATCTGGCGCCCAACACGCGCTACGACCAGGTCGTGACCGCTTTGGGTGGCGGCGGCGAGTTCGTCACCGACCCGAACGAGATCGGCCCGGCGATCGACCGCGCCTTCGCCTCGGGCGTGCCCTACCTCGTCAACATCGCCACCGACGTCAACGCCCAGTACCCCCGCGCCACGATGGGGGTCTGACCGACACGCCTAGGCTGGCACCCATGAGCGAGGCGAAGGTGACCCAGATCGTCGGGGACGAGCACACGGCGCGCGCGGTCGGCAGTGGCGACCTCGAGGTCCTCGGCACCCCGGTCGTGCTGGCCTGGCTGGAGGCGGCCACGTGCGCAGCGCTCGATCTGGACGCCACGCAGACCAGCGTCGGCACCCGGGTCGAGATCCAGCATCTGGTCGCGAGCGCGGTCGGCGCGACCATCACCGTCACGGCATCGTTGCGCCAGCGCGACGGTCGCCTGCTGGTGTTCGACGTGGCGGCCCACGACCAGCAGGACACCCTCGTGGCCGCGGGGACCGTGCGTCGGGTGATCGTCGACCGGGAGCGATTCCTCGATCGATTGCCGCGTGTGGAAGAATAGGACGTCGAGACTTCCGAGGAGGAGCCATGGGCAAGACCGGTCGCAAGCGTCGCGCACGTCGTAAGAAGGGCGCGAACCACGGCAAGCGCCCCAACGCGTGAACCGTCACTGACACGACGAAACCCCATCCGATCGGATGGGGTTTCGTACGTTTCGGGCCTCGGGGGCCGGCTCAGAACTGGGTTTCGGTCCGAATCTCGACGTGGACCGAGCGGATCCGGAACAGCACCTTCTCGCGCAGGGGCTCGGGCGCGATCTCATGGCACGAACGGCCGACGATGCGCTTGACGACCTCCTCGAGCTGGTACTCGTCCATGCAGTCGACGCAACTGTCCAGATGAGCCTGGATCTGTTCACAACTGGCCGAGTCGATCTCCTGGTCGATGAACTCGTAGAGGCTCTGGATCGCCTTCTCGCAGTCCGGTCCGTCGCAGCTCATCACTGGTCACCCCCCGCAGGAACCCGCATGCCCCGGTCGTGGGCGTAGTCGGTGAGCAGGTCACGCAACTGGCGCCGGCCTCGGTGGAGCCGCGACATCACGGTCCCGATCGGGGTCTCCATGATCTCGGCGATCTCCTTGTACGGGAAGCCCTCGACGTCGGCGAGGTAGACCGCGTACCGGAAGTCCTCGGGCAGCTGCTGCAACGCATCCTTCACGTCCGAGTCGGGCAGCCGCTCGAGGGCCTCCATCTCGGCCGACTTCAGGCCCGACGACGTGTGCGCGGCCGCGGCGGCGATCTGCCAGTCCTCGATCTCGTCGGTGACCTGCTGCGGCTGGCGCTGCTTCTTGCGGTAGCCGTTGATGTACGTGTTCGTGAGGATCCGGTACAGCCAGGCCTTGAGGTTCGTCCCGGGCTTGAACTGGTGGAAGGCGCTGAACGCCTTCGCGTAGGTCTCCTGGACGAGGTCCTCGGCGTCCTGCGGGTTGCGGGTCATTCGCAGCCCGGCCGAGTACAACTGGTCGAGGAAGGGCAGCGCGTCGGCCTCGAAACGGGCCTGGCGCTGTGCGGGGGTCTCGGTAGACAGGTCCACGACGCTGTCGTCGATCGACGGGTCCACGACGTTCTTGTCGTCAGTCATCGTCCCCCAGCCTACTGTGGCGGGACGTGGCGGGCATGCGAGCATTCGGCGTCCTCCTCATCGGGTGAAACGGCGTGCCGCTCGCGGCTATTCCCCCTCGGCGGGGATCGGCGCGGCCAACTCGGGGCCGTTGTTGCGCACGTTGTTCACCAACGTGAGGACCGGCCAGGTCCGCAGCACCCCCGGCGTGGCCGGCGTGAGCTGGTCGATCGCCTCGGGCCACGGCTCGGCGGCGAGCCACTGTTCGCCGTGTTCGGCGGGCACGATCAGCGGAGCGCGGTCGTGGATCCGACCGTCCTCGCCCTCGGCGGAGGTCGTGAGAATCGTGTAGGTCAGCAGCCACTGCCCCTGCGGGTCCTTCCAGAACTCATAGAGGCCCGCGAGCGACAGGCCCTCGGCCGCGCTCATGTAGAAGGGCTGCTTCGGCGGGGGCTTGGCACCGTCGGTCGCCTCGGGCTGGTACCACTCGTAGAAGCCGTCGGCGGGCACGAGCGCGCGACGTTTCGCGTAGGCCGTGCGAAAGGCGGGCTTCTCGGTGATCGTCTCGCTGCGGGCGTTGATCATCCGGTTCCCGATCGACGGGTCCTTCGCCCAGGAGGGCACCAGACCCCACGTGGCGGTGACGAGCTCGCGGCGGAACCCGTCGTCGCGCGCGCGTCCCACGACGAGCGGCGCCAGCTTGGTCGGGGCCACGTTGAAGTCGGCGCCGGTGTCGGTGAACAGATCTCCCACGTCCGCGGCGAAGTCGTCGATCAAGGTCGACGGTGTCCGGGACGTCGCATACCGGCCGCACATGTGGTCATCGTAGGACCGGCCCACACACCCGGAAGGTTCCGCCGCACCCGAGATGGCGGCGGAACCCTCCGGGTCAGCCCGTGAGTGCGTCGAGCACCCAGGTCACGTCCTGCCCGACGGGCGGCAGCATCTCCATCCACACCCGAGGTGGCGGAGACGCGAACGTCCGTCGGAGCAGGATCGTGACCAGGTTCAGGGTCGGCTGGTCGAGCCGATCACGGTCGGCCAGCACGCAGAAGCGGCGCGGGCTCAGCTGGGCGACGACCTCGTCGCCCGGAAAGACCGTGCGCAGCGCCTGACTGACGTCGACGGCATGCAGCGCCTGTTCCAGCACAGCGTCGGACTGCCGGGGCAGTTCGACCACGACCAGGGCGTGACGATCCGAGACCGTCGTGTCGTCCCTGACCGCGGCCCGGTACAGCCCGTCGAGGGCGTGGCGCAGGTGCGGCAGGGTCGACAACTGGGTCAGCGGGTCCTCGCACGACATCTCCAACTGCAGCAGTCGGTCCGTCTCGGCCCAGGACACGGCAACCCCGCGCACCATCGCGAACGATGGTTCGAGGCCGCCGAAGGCTCGCGCCACGCGGTCAAGGACCTCGTGGAGCGGGACTCCGAGGGATGCTGCACTCGCTCCCACCTCGTGTGCAACATCCACTGCGTCCACCCGGCCGGCACGGACGGCATCGTCCAGCTCGAGATAACTCATGCCGTAGGGATCCATCGCGTGCCTCCTTTCGGGAGATGACCGGGGCAGGTCGCCGTGTTCGGGAAGGAGACGAGGCCCGCAACGGTTCATGACGCGGGTCGCGCAGAGAAGTTCGTCGTCCTTGCGGATCAGTCACTTTGGGTCTCAGGAACCACAGACACGCGCACGCCCGCGATCTAGACTGGAAGGCAGGGCCGCGTGCCCCATGTCGATCTGCTCTGTACCACGGCCGGAAGGAGGAGCAGTGACCATCGACACCCACTCCTCCGATTTCCGCATCGGCGACGAACGCAGCGACACCGACCTGATCTCCGCCGTCCGCGAGGGCGACGCGGGTGCGTACGGCGAGCTCTACGAGCGACACCACGTGTCCGCCGAACGGCTCGCCCGCCAACTCGTGCGCGGACCCGACTCCGACGATCTGGTGTCCGAGGCGTTCACGAAGGTCCTCGTCACCATCCAGAACGGCGGCGGACCCGAGGAGTCGTTCCGCGCCTATCTGCTCACCGCGGTCCGTCGACTGCACGTCGACCGCATCCGCCGCGTCACTCGCGAACGACCGACCGAGGACCAGTACGAACTTGACGGTCGCGTCGACTTCGTGGACACGGCCGAACTCGGATTCGAGCGCACCACCACCGCCGAGGCATTCCAGTCGCTGCCCGAACGGTGGCAGATGGTGTTGTGGCATCTCGACGTCGAGGGCCAGAAGCCCGCCGAGATCGCCCCGCTGCTCGGGATGAGCGCGAACAGCGTTTCCGCGCTGGCCTACCGTGCCCGCGAGGGCCTGCGCCAGGCGTACCTGCAGAAGCACCTCGTGCCGGCCACGACCCCCGAATGCCAGTTCGCGATCGGCAACCTCGGCGCCTTCGTCCGTGGTGGTCTTTCACGTCGCGACGCCACGAAGGTCCAGCACCACCTCGACGTCTGCCGCGCCTGCATGGGCCTGTACGTCGAGCTGCAGGAGTTCAACACCGGCCTGGCCGGCATTCTGGCTCCGGCGATCCTCGGCATTGCGGCGTCCGGCTACCTGCAGGGTGCCGCTGCAGCCGGTGCCGGGCTGGCCGGTGCCGGGCTGGCCCGTCAGGGCGGCGGTGGATCGGGCAGCGCAAGCGTGGGCTCGAGTGCCGGTGGATCCGCGTCCGGTCTGGTCGGCGCCATCGGGACGATGGGACCGGCAGGCATCGCGGCCGGTGCCGCCGCGAGCGTCGTCGTGATCGCGGGTACGGCCGCCCTCATCACGGTCGAGCGCGATCTCCCGACGATCCACGAGACGACACGCGCCGCGACCCCGGTGCAGTCCGCGGCACCCGGTTCGGCGCCCTCCGAGAACGACGAGGACACGCCGTGGCCGAGCCGGTTGATCGATCCGTTGCTGACCGTCCCCGAGGACGCCGACGAATCGACCGAGGACGCCGGCGACGAGTCGACCGAGGACGAACCGGTCACGACCGAGCCGTCGCCGACGACACCCACCGTGCCGACGCCGACGCCGACCGACCCGACGCCAACCGACCCGACGCCAACCGACCCGACGCCGACCGACCCGACGCCGACCGACCCGACGCCGACCGACCCGACGCCCACGGACCCGACGCCCACGGACCCGACGCCGACCGACCCCGCGGGCCTCGACACGTCGGTCACCGCGACGGCCAGCTCGGGCTTCGGCAGCGTGAGTTTCGCGTTCGCCGCAGGCGACGACGCGGTGGCGGGCCAGCAGGTCAAGATCGACGTCAAGTTCACCGGCGGCCTGGCCGAGAACATCGAGTGGATCCTCTCGGGCAGCACCGGCTGGAAGTGCGAGTGGAAGCCGCTGAGCACGACGGCGACCTGCACGACCATCGTCGGCGCCACCGGCAGCGTTCCCGACCTGCGCCTCGTCGTCTTCAGTTTCCGACCGGCCGGGACGTTCGCCGTCACGAGCGGTGGCAAGACGACCACCGGGTCCTTCCGCTGAGCGCCCACTCCCAGCCCACGGCACCGCGCTGCGGCATGATGAGGACATGACCCTCCTGCGTGCCGTCGCCCGTCCGATGCTCTCGGCCATGTTCGTCGCCGGCGGCGTGATGGCATTGCGCAAGCCCGAGGCGCTCGCGGCGAAGGCGCAGCCCGTCGCCGACGCCCTGCGCAAGGTGTTCCCCCAGCTCGACGTGTCGGCGACGAACCTCGTCCGCGCCAACGCCCTCGTCCATGTCACCGCGGGCGCCTTCGTCGCGACCGGACGTCTCCCGCGCACCTCGGCCCTCGTGCTGGCGGCGACCATGCCGGCCACGACGGTCACGGGGCACCCGTTCTGGAACGAGACCGACCCGGTCGCCCGCCGCAACCAGTTCCTCCATTTCACGAAGAACGTGTCGATGACCGGCGGGTTGCTGCTGTCGACGCTCGACCCCGAACCCAACAAGCCGTGGCTCGGCCGGCGCGCCCGCAACACGGCCGTGGCCGCCAAGGACTCACTGGCCGGGCAGATCGACGAGCTGCGGGGGTGACGGTGGACTGGCCGGCTCCCTGTCCGGCGGACGAGGTCACCGGCGAGGTACTGCTGCCGGGATCGAAGTCGCAGACCAACCGTGCCCTCGTCCTGGCGGCCATCGCCGCCGGGCCGTCGCAGATCTCGCTGCCGCTCGTCGCGCGCGACACCGAACTGATGGCCGACGCCCTGGTCGCGCTCGGCGCGACGATCGACCGCGATGAGACAGCCTGGACCGTTCACCCGATCGAGCCCGTCGTGCAGGCGTCGGTCGACTGCGGTCTCGCGGGGACGGTCATGCGCTTCGTTCCCCCGGTCGCTGCGCTCGGCGGGGGTGCCACGCGATTCGACGGCGACCCGCGCGCCCGCGAGCGCCCGATGGGCACCACGATCAGCAGCTTGCGCGCGCTCGGCGTGCGCATCGAGGACGACGGCCGCGAGTGCCTGCCGTTCACGGTGCACGGCGAGGCGTCAGTGCGTGGAGGCCGCTTGACGGTCGACGCCTCCGCCTCGAGCCAGTTCGTCTCGGCATTGCTGCTCGTCGCCCCACGCTTCACCGACGGCCTCGACCTGCACCACGAGGGCGACGCGTTGCCCTCCCTGCCGCACGTGGCGATGACCGTCACCGAGCTCAGACGTCGCGGTGTCACGGTCGAGGCCGATGCCGCCCGCTGGCAGGTCGCACCCGGACCCGTCGCGGCGCTCGACGTCACGATCGAACCCGACCTGTCGAACGCGGGTGCCTTCGTGGCTGCCGCCCTCGCCACGGCGGGTGAGGTCCGCGTCCGCCACTGGCCACAGGACACCGACCAGGCCGGGGATGCCTGGCGCGACCTCGCGGTGGCCTTCGGCGGCGAGGTCATTCGCGACGGCACCGATCTGGTGTTCCGCGGCCCCCGAGAGCTGCTGCCGGTCGACCTGGACCTGCACGACGTCGGCGAACTCACTCCCGTGGTCGCGGCGCTCGCCGCGCTGGCGAGCGGCCCCAGCACCCTCGGCGGGATCGGCCACCTGCGGGGGCACGAGACCGACCGGCTCCGTGCGCTCGCCACCGAGATCAACGGTCTCGGCGGTGCCGTGACCGAACGACCTGATGGCCTCGACATCTCCCCGAAGCCGTTGCACGGAGGTGCATTCCGCACGTACGACGACCACCGGATGGCGCATGCCGCGGCGGTGCTCGGGCTGCGCGTGCCCGACCTCGCCGTCGAGAACATCGCCACCACCGCGAAGACCTACCCGGGCTTCGCCGACGACTGGACCCGGCTCGTCTCGTGAGGGACGACGAGTACGCCCAGTACGAGCGCCCGCGCCGGCGGACGCGGCCGCGGACGAAGGACCGCCCGGACTACTCCGACGCCGTCGTCGCGATCGTGACCACCGTGGACCGTGGCCGCTACACCCTCGCGATGGACGACGGAAGGGTCGTCACGGCGATGAAGTCCCGCCCGCTCGGGCGCCAAGGCGTCGTCGTCGGCGACGAGGTCCGCGTGGTCGGCGACGTCACCGGCGCGCAGGGCAGTCTGGCCCGGATCGTGGAGGTGCTGGAGCGGCGCACCGTGTTGCGCCGCACGGCCGATGACGACGATCCGATCGAACGCGTCGTCGTGGCCAACGCCGACCAACTCGTCATCGTCACCGCGCTCGCCGATCCGCCACCACGGGCCGGACTGGTCGACCGGTGCCTCGTGGCCGCGTACGACGCGGGTCTGGAGCCCGCCGTGTGCCTGACGAAGGCCGACCTGGCGCCCGCCGACGAGATCATGGCCCAACTGGCCCCACTGGAGGTCAGGGTGGTCACGACGCAGCGCGACGCCGACCTGGGGCCCCTCCGCGATCTGCTGCGCGACCGCACGAGTGTGCTGATCGGGCACAGCGGGGTCGGCAAGTCCACCCTCGTCAACGCCCTCGTGCCGGACGCGCACCGGGCCACCAGTCACGTCAACGAGGTCACCGGCCGAGGTCGGCACACCTCGACCTCCGCCCAGATCCTCGACCTGCCGTTCGGAGGTCGCATCGTCGACACCCCGGGGTTCCGATCGTTCGGACTGGCGCACGTCGACGTGGACCGGATCATCGATGCCCTCCCCGACCTCGCCGAAGCCTCCCGCGACTGTCCTCGGGGGTGCACCCACCTGGTGGAGGAACCCGAGTGCGCGCTCGACGAAGCCGTCGCCGACGGGCGCATCGACCCCGCGCGGGTCGCGTCGTTCCGGCGGATCATGGCCAGCCGTGCGTTGGCCGACGAGTACTGACCGGCGCCTCTCGCCCAGACCGTAGGCTGACCTCATGGCCAACCCGTACCTCGACGACCTACGACTGGCGCACGTGCTGGCCGACTCCGCCGACAACCTCAGCATGGACCGTTTCGGCGCGATCGACCTCGAGGTGTCGACGAAGCCCGACATGTCCTACGTGACCGAGTCGGACCACGCCGTCGAGGAGGCCATCCGCCGCACCCTGAAGTCCGCACGCACGCGCGACATCGTGCTGGGCGAGGAGGACGGCGAGACCGAGGGCAGCACGGAGCACGCCGAGCGGCGCTGGATCGTCGACCCGATCGACGGCACCTCCAACTTCGTGCGCGGCGTCCCCGTCTGGGCCACCCTGATCGCCCTGGAGGAGGCCGGCGAGATCGTGGTCGGCTGCGTCTCGGCCCCGGCTCTCGGGCGACGCTGGTGGGCCATGAAGGACGACGGTGCCCACACGGGCAAGTCGTTCCGCCATACCCGTTCGATCCAGGTCTCCGCGGTCCGCGAACTGACCGCTGCGTCGATGTCGTACTCCTCGGCACCCGGCTGGGACGAGATCGGCCGGCGCGGCGAGTTCGACGCCTTGGTGCGTCAGTGCTGGCGCACCAGGGCGTACGGCGACTTCTGGTCGTACATGCTCGTCGCCGAGGGAGCAGTGGACATCGCCGCCGAGCCCGAACTGAAGGTCTGGGACATGGCCGCGCTCGACGTGATCGTCCGCGAGGCGGGCGGGCAGTTCACCAGCCTGGCCGGCGAGGACGGGCCTTGGGGCGCGAACGCGATCGCCACGAACGGGCGGCTCCACGACGCGGCGATGGCCTATCTGGGGCATTTCCCCGATGGCGACGGCGACACACCCTGGCCCGACGAGACCGAGGACGAGCCCGTCGACAACGTGCGTCACCTGCGGTTCACCCGCGACGACTGAACTGCGAGATCGCCCCCTGCGGTCGACCTGTGAAACGGGTTAGACTCCCCACACAGACCAGGAGGACAGCATGCGGGTTCGCGACGTACTCACGGCCAAGGGCAGTGCCACCGTGTTCACCATCTCTCCCGACGCCACCGTCGACGAGTTGTTGGACCTGCTGGCCGAGCACAACATCGGGGCTCTCCTGGTCAGTTCCGACGGCAAGTCGATGGCCGGGATCGTGTCCGAGCGCGACATCGTGCGCAAGATCCGCGGGTTCGAGGACCCGCGCGCCGCCACCGTCGGCCAGATCATGACCACCGATGTCCAGGTGTGTTCACCGGAGGACTCGTTCGGCGCCCTGATGGCCTCGATGACCGAGCACCGCGTGCGCCACATCCCGGTGCTGGACCACGACGAGATCGTCGGCGTCCTCAGCATCGGCGACGCCGTCAAGTTCCGCATGGATCAGCTCGAGTTCGAGCGTGACCAGTTGAACAACTACGTCTCTGGCTGATCGCTCGGCGCGAAGGAACTGACCTCGTCGCGCAGGTGCGCCATCTGGCCGTCGAGGTCGGCGGCGGTTCCGGCGATCGTGTTCAACGCCTCCGTGAGGTCGTCGGGCACCTGCCCGTCGTACTTGTAGTAGATCTGGTGCTCGACGCTGGCCCAGAAGTCCATGGCGATCGTGCGGATCTGCACCTCGACGGGGATCTGGACGGTGCGGTCCGACAGGAACACCGGCACCGCGACGATCAGGTGCAGGCTGCGGTACCCGTTGGCCTTGGGCTGCGCGATGTAGTCCTTCTCCGCCAGCACGGTGAGGTCGCCCTGCTGGGTCAGCATGCGTGCGAACCGGTAGGTGTCCTCCACGAAGGCGCAGGTGACGCGAATCCCCGCGATGTCGCGGATGCGTTCGCGGATCACCGCGAGATCGCGCGGGCAGTCGGTGCGTTCGATCTTCTCGGCCAGGCTCTCCAGCGACTTGAGCCGGGACTTCACGTGCTCGATCGGGCTGTACTCGTGGACGAGCTCGAACTCCTCGCGCAGGATGTTGATCTTCGTCTCGACCTCGTCGAGCCCGAACTTGTACTCCATCAGGAACGTCGCGAGCTGCGCCTGGACCTGACGCAGGACCTCGCGGGGGTCGCGGTGCCCGCCGCCCGGCCCGGCGAAGGCGCGGAAGACGTCGACCAGGGAAGAGTCCGACTCCGAGTGCTGCGGCATGCGCCCATTCTTCCGGTCACGGTGAAACGCTCGTCCGGCTACCCCGGCAGCGCAGGAATCCGTGACTGATGGGGCCGTTGTGATTACTGAGTCAGGTGCGGCAACTCTCGACGACAGGATGAGCAACGCCACGGTCCAGACCTCTGCCCGCGGGTCCTCCACTGCCCTAGTCTCACCACGTGGCCGCCTCCTTCGACCGACTGACCGAGGTTCCGACGCGTGAACTCGACGCCCCGGTGGAGGGCTTCACGCGGTGGCTCGGCGAGCACCCCGAGGTGCTTGCCGACGCCCTCGGGATCGCCTTCGACCTACGCCAGGTGTCCGGCGACGCCCTGGTCGGCACGACGACCGGATCGGATCGTGCCGTGGTCGTCGGCACCGCCTTCACCGACTCCACCGATGCTCACGTCGGACGGCTGATCGCCCTGGCCGCCGAGCATGCGGCCGCCACGCTCGTGTGGGTCGGTCCGCGACTCGACGACGACCGTCGCGCCGCCCTCGACTGGATCAACACGAGCACCGAGGACGGCCTGCGCGCCTTCGGGGTCGAGGTCGCCTTCGTGCGCATCGGCGACTCACCGCCGGCGCCCTGGCTGACGCTCGTGACCGGCCCGGCGCAGCCCGCCTCGACGAGCCCTGCCGACACCCCCGTCGATCCGACCGCCGACCCGCTCGCCTACGGAGAGTTCTGGGAGTCCTGCCGGCAGCGGATCAGCGTCGAACACCCGCGGTGGACCCGCACCCGCACCGCGCCGACCGACGCGGTGTTCACGACCTCGACCGGCCTGCCCGGCATCTCCCTGCAGATGGTCGCCGAGCCGAAGGGCCCCCAGGTGCGGTTGCTCCTCGACGCGCCCGATCCCCGGCTCAACGCCGCACGGTTCCGCCGGCTCGCCGAGGCGCGGGAGGCGTTCGAGGGCACGGTCGACGCTCCGCTGACGTGGCGCGCGCCCGACACGACCATCGATGACACGACCTGCATCGCGACCCGCACCGATCACCTCGTCAATCTGAGCGACCCGCGCACGTGGCCGGCCATGGTCTCGTGGCTGATCCAGCGCCAGCGGGAGTTCCGGATGGCCCTGGAGCACACCGGACCCGACGTGCTCGGCGTGGCGGCCTCCTGAGGCCCCGTCGGCGCCGGGCGCAGGTCAGCTGCGCCAGTCGCCGAAGCCCAGGACGATGAGGCGCATCTGACGACGCGCACCCTCGCGGATGCGCTCCTCCAGATCGGGTCGGCCGTCCGGCATGTCGACGACCTCCTCGGCATTGGCGACCATGTTGCGCACGAACAGCCGCGACACCATCTGGACGTCGTCGGCACTCCAGTTCTCGATGTTGGGCAGGCGGGCCAGGACGACGGCCAGCTCGGAGACGAACAGGTCGAGCTCGTGCCCGATCGCGCGCCGCACGACCTCGGAGCCACCCATGCGCTCGCGGGCCACGAAGGCGAAGTCGGCCTTGTTCTGCTTGACGGCCTCGACGAGGATCTCCGCGGCGGCGTCGATGATGTGGCTGAAGACCTGCGGGTCGCGCTGGGCGTCGCGGATCATGAGGCGCAAGGTCGTGAAACAGCGTTCGACGAGCGCCAGGCCCAGTGCGTCCATCGACTCGAAATGCCGGTAGAACGCAGCGGGGACGACCCCGGCTCGCTTGGCGACCTGCCGCAGGCTCGTCTGGGCGAAGCCCTGCTCGCGGCTGAGTTGCAGCGCCGCATCGAGCAGGGCGTGGCGGGTGCGTTCCTTCTGCAGCTGGCGCGCACTGACGGGCTCGGTCACGGGGTCAGCCTAGGGGCAGGGCACCGCCGGCCCGAGCGGGCTCAGGTGCCCTTGCGTGGCGAGGGTGTCCCGATCAGCGGGGTCACCCACTGTCGGTCCGGGTCGGTGTCGAGGAAGATGGCCTTCACCAGCAGGCTCATCGGGATAGCGATGATCGCCCCGATACCGCCGAAGATGGTGCCCCAGAACAACAACGACAGGAAACTCAGGGTGGCCGACAGGCCCACCGCATCGCCGACGACCCGCGGCTGGATGATCGTCTGCAGCACGAAGTTCACGACGCAGTAGACCGCGATGACCGCCAACGCCCGACCGAATCCGTGATCGATCCACGCGATGATGGCCGGCGGGACGAGGCCGATGATGAAGCCGACGTTGGGGATGTAGTTGGTGAGGAACGCCAGGACGCCCCAGATCAACGGGTCCTGCACCTCGAGCAGGTACAGCGCCACCGTGTCGACTGCTGCGACGAACAGACCGAAGAGCGTCGAGACCCACAGGTACGAGCGCGTGCCGTCGCCGAACCGAGTGAAGGCCTCGACCAACCGCGCGCCGCGCGCGGGCAGGATGTCGAGCTGCTCGGAGAAGCTTCCGGCGTCCGTGACGGTGAAGAACAGCAAGATGATGAGGAAGAAGATCCCCGAGAGCACGCCGGCGAGACCACCGACGAGTTCCAGGCCGGTGTCGACCAGTTGGCCGATGTCGATCTGGCTGGCGATCGACTGGGTCTTCGACTCGTCCATGCCGAAGTCGGACGCCCGCGCGGCCAGGTCGTCCAGCTTCTCGGAGACCGCCGGCGCGTAGTCGACCATCATCGTCGCGAAGTGCGTGCCGACGGCGAGAATCGCCCAGAGCATCCCGATCACGATGAGGTAGACGGCCACCACGGCGCCCAAGGTCGCGACGATCTTCGGGGCACCGCGGCCCTTGAGCCACCGGCGTACCGGCTGCACCGCGATCGACAACACGAGCGCCAGCATCACCGGCGCGATGATGTCGGAGAAATAGCGCAGACCGACGGCGACCAACAGCGTCGCGGCAATGGTCACCATGATGAGGGAGCCTTGGGGCAGGAGCCGTGGCGTCTGCTCGGGCGTCGTCAAGTCGGACATGGGATCACTCTGGCATCCGGCCGGGTGTCTCACCAGCACCCGCGCCGCACGATGTCAGTCGTCGTTGAGGCCCTGCGTCGCCACGGCCCAGATCACCAGCACGCTGAAGGCGATCAGCACCAGCGACCAGAGCGGGTAGTACGGCAGGAACGCGAACTGCGCCAGCGTGATCAGGGTCGCGATGACGATCGCGCCCATCCGCGCCAGGGTGCTGCCGGCCAGGATGCCGACCGCGACGGCGATCGCGATGATCCCGAGCGCGAGCTGCAGCCACCCCCACGTCGTGAGGGAGAAGGTGTACACGTAGTCGGGACCGGCGAGCAGGAACTCGTCCTTCGCCAGCGCCGAGATGCCCTGCAACAGCTGCAGCACGCCGATCCACAGGAGCATGATCCCCGCGAATCCCACGACGCCCCAGGTCATGGACTGTTTCGTCGATCCCTGGAACCGATCGCGCCGATCACTCATGCCGTCTCCTCCACAGGTCCACCGGGTTGCAGTGGACCAGAGGCTATCAGCCGACCTCGGATGGCTAGGGTGGGGCAACGGCCTTACACCCAGCGAGACGGGATCCTCCTCGATGAGTTCGACCGATGCAACGCGACGCGACCGCACGCAGGGAATCGAGTACCTCAAGCTGGTCGGTCTCGGCGCGGCCATCGGCGTACCCGCCGCGCTGCTCGCCTCGGTCTTCCTCGCCGCCACGCACTGGCTGGAAACCCTGCTGTGGGACGACCTGCCCGACGCGCTGGGCCATGACTCGGCGCCATGGTGGCTCGTGCTCGCGCTGCCCGTGACCGGCGCCGTCGTGGTCGTCGTGGCCCGGCGGTTCCTGCCGGGCGACGGCGGGCACTCACCGCTCGACGGCATCGGAGGCGGCGCGACACCGTGGCAGTACGCTCCCGGCATCGCGCTGGCCGCGATCGGCACCCTGGCCTTCGGCGCCGTGCTGGGTCCCGAGGCGCCGCTCATCGCCCTGGGTTCGGCGGTGGGAATGGTCTTCGTGTCGTTCGTGAAGGTCGACGAGAAGGCCCGCAGCGTGCTCGCCACCGCCGGCTCGTTCTCCGCCGTGTCCGCCCTGTTCGGCGGACCGCTCGTCGCCGGCATGTTGCTGCTCGAGGGCGGCCTCGCGGCCGGCTCGGCGTTGATTCCCGTGCTGCTTCCCGGCCTGACGGCGGCTGCCGTCGGCTACGTGTTGTTCGTCGGCCTCGGCGACTGGGGCGGGATCGACAGCGCCGCCCTCGCCGTGCCGGACCTGCCCGCCTACGAGGGCACCCGCGTCGTCGATCTGGCACTGGCGATCGTCGTGGGCGTGCTCGCCTCGCTCCTGATCAGCCAGGCGAAGGCGGTCGCCCACGTCGTCGACCGCACCGCGAGGGCGGGCGGCGACGGCCGCACGTACGGTGCCCTGCTGCTCGGCGGTCTCGCC
Source organism: uncultured Aeromicrobium sp. (assembly GCA_964464335.1). Lineage (GTDB taxonomy): Bacteria > Actinomycetota > Actinomycetes > Propionibacteriales > Nocardioidaceae > Aeromicrobium. Next base: position 8,470 of record CAYXFT010000024.1, on the reverse strand, counting down.
GTGGGGGTCCTCGCGCTGGTCGTCGAGGCCTTCGGCGCCGACTCCCATCAACTGTTGTTCTCGGGCCAGTCGGCCGTGCCGGACACGCTGGCCGAGACGAGCGTCGGCCTGCTCGTGGTGATCATCGCCGCCAAGACGATCGGCTACGCGGTGTGCCTGGGCTGCGGGTTCCGTGGTGGTCCGGTGTTCCCCGCGATCTTCATCGGGGTCGCCCTCGCCACGATCATGAGCCTGCTGTTCGACTGCTCGATCACGTGGGCGCTCGCCGTGGGTGCCGGCGCCGGAGTGGCCGCCGGCACCGGTCTGGTGTTCAGCGCCACCCTCTTCGCCATGCTGCTCACCGGTACGACCGGTCTGGACGCCATGCCCGCCACCGTGATGGCGGTCGTCGCCGCGTGGCTCACCAACGCGGCACTGCGCGCGCACGAGGGCGAGCCCGCGGCGCCGGGTCACTGAGTCCGGCGAGCCCACTGCTGCGCGAGGTCCTGCAGGAACAACGCCTCGACGAGCGCCATGTTCTCGATCTCGGTCGGATCGACGCTCTCGTTCGGGGCGTGGATGAGGCACAACGGCTCCTCGACGCCGATCAGCATGATCTCGGCGCCGGGGAACGTCTCCTGGAACACGTTGCACAACGGGATGGAGCCGCCCTGCCCCTGGGTGATGAGCGGCTTGCCGTACGCCGTGCTCATCGCCCCTGACATCGCCTGGTAGCCGGGCCCGTCGAGCGACCCGGTGAACGGCGAACCATCGGCCTCGAGTTCGATCTCGACGTCGACGTTCCACGGCGCGACGGCCCGGAGGTGCTCGACGAGCGCGGCCTGGGCCACCTTCGCGTCGGTTCCCGGCGGGACCCGCAGGTTGAGCCGGGCCCGCGCCTCGGGCTGGATCGCGGCCGAGGACCCCACGACCGGCGGGCAGTCGATGCCGAGCACCGTCACCGCAGGCCGGGCCCAGACCATGTCCGACGCCCGGCCGCTGCCGAGCAGGTCGACGCCGGGACGGACCGTCGCATCGATGCGGAACTGGTCGGGCGGGTAGTCCGCGCCATCCCAGATCTGGTCGCTGGCCAGACCGCGGATCGTCGTGTTGCCCGCGTCGTCGCGCAGGGTCGCGAGCATGTGGATCAGCGCGGCGAGCGCATCGGGTGCGGCGCCACCGAACATGCCCGAGTGCATCGGGCTGCCGAGCGTGCGCACCGTGACCCACACGTTCGCGATCCCGCGCAGGCTCGTCGTGAGGCTGGGCTGGCCGACGGCGAAGTTCCCCGCGTCGGCGACGATGATGACGTCGGCGCGCAGCAGGTCGGCGTGGTCGGGCACGAACGCCTCGAGACCGCCGGTGCCCTGTTCCTCGGAGCCCTCACCCACGATCTTGACGTTGACCGGCAGGTCGTCGCCGAGCGCGCGCAAGGCGGTCAGGTGCATCGCGATGTTGCCCTTGCAGTCGGCCGCGCCGCGCCCGTACCAGCGCCCATCCTGCTCGGTCAGCTCCCACACGGGAGTCTTCCAGGCGGCGTCGTCGAGCGGCGGCTGGACGTCGTGGTGGAAGTAGAGCAGGACCGTCGGTGCGTCGGCAGGTCCGGCCTTGCTGCCGCAGATCGCCTTGCTGCCGTCGGGTGTCTCGTGGCCCGCGACGTCGTCGAAGCCCAGGGCGGAGAACGCCTCGACGACGTGGTCGACCATGTCCTGGCAGCCCTGTGCCGGGAACTGGGCCTCGTCGTGGACGGACCGGAAGCCGACCATGGTCTTCAGGTCGTCGTGCGCCTGCGGCATGTTCGCGCGCACCTTCGCGCGCAGTTCGTCACTCATCGGTGGTTCCTTCCGTCGTGGCTTCGGTGCGGCGGCGCGGCCACAGGCACAGCACCACCGCGGTGACGACGAGGCTGATCGCGCCCGTCACCACCATCGCATCCCCGACGCCGGCCGAGAATGCGGTCAGGACCGCGTCGGTGACCTGCTCCTGCGCCTGTTTCGGCAGGGTCGTCAGGGCATCGGCGAAGGAGGTCGAGTTCACCAGCGCCGCCTTGAGGTCGGCGATCGAGTCCGCGCCGAGCCCCGAGGCCGTGGCGGCGTCCTTCCACTCCGACTGGCTCAGTCCCCGTCCGAGTGCGCTGAGCAGGGCGACACCGATGGCGCCGCCGACCATGCTCGACATCTTGAAGACGCCCGCCGCGGTGCCGGCCAGGTCGCGCGGGACGTTGCCCACCGCGGTGTTCGAGATCGGCGTGGACAGCAGCCCCAGACCGATCCCGACGACGACGAGTCCCAGGGCCATGAGCCACAACGACGAGTCGCGCGAGGTCGTGCCGAGCAGCAACAGACCGGCGGACATGACGACCAGCCCGATCAGCACGGGCAGCCGCGAGCCGAAGCGCGCGTCCATCCGACCACCCACGGGGATGAGGCAGAAGATGCCGAGTGTCGACGGCAGCATGAGCATGCCCGCCTCGACGGCGCTGAAGCCGCGCACGTTCTGGAGCCACAGGACGAGCAGGTAGCTCAGACCGCCGAAGGCCAGGTTCATCGTGAGGTTCGCGGTCAGCGCCCCGTCGAAGTCGCGCAGCGTGAACAGCCGGAAGTCGACGAGCGGCTCCTTCACGCGAAGTTCCAGGACGCACCAGGCGACGGCGAGGATGACTGCTCCCGCGAACATGCCGACGACCAGCGGCGAGCCCCAGCCCGCGGTGGGTCCGTCGGTGAGCGCGTAGAGCAGCGCGAACACCGCCAGCGCGATCGTCACGAGGCCGACCCAGTCGATGTGCCTGGACGCGCCCTCGTCCTTCGACTCGGGGGTCAGCCGGTGCACGACCACGAGGGCCACGGCCGCGAGCGGCACGTTGATCCAGAACAGCCACTGCCAGCCGAGCCCGTCGGTGATCGCACCACCGATCGCGGGACCGACGGCCTGGCCGCCCCACGCCACCGCCTGCCACACCCCGAAGGCGGTGAGCAGTTCGCGGCCGGAGAACTGCGGCGGGATCAGGGCGAGGGTCGCGGGCAGGATCAATGCGGCGCCGAGACCCATGAGGCCACGGCCGACGATCAGCATCGGCAGGCCCTGGGCCACGGCCGCGACGATCGAGAAGGCCCCGAAGGACGCGACGCCCAGGACGAGCATGCGTCGCCGCCCGAACACGTCGCCGAACCTGCCCGCGGCGATCACGAGAGCGCCGGTCACGAGGCTGAACGCGTTGTTCGCCCACTGCAGGGCGCCCATGTCGGCGTGCAGGTCGTCGGCGATCGTCGGGATCGCGACGCCGAAGTCCGCGAACGCGAGCCAGACCATCCCCGCCGCGGCGCAGATCCCCGCGAGGGAGATCCAGCGTCGCGAGTCCGTCCCGGCGGTCGAGGCGGTCGTCATCGATCAGCCACGCAGCACGTCGCCGAACTCGAGGTTCTCCTTGAGGTCCTCCACCGAGGGCAGGGCGTCCGGGCAGTAGACCTTCGCGATCAGCACGTAGCCCTCGATGGTCCGAGCCGGCACGCGGGTGGGCCGGTAGTAGAACTCGCCGCCGACGCCGAGCCGGGTCTTCAGGTAGCCCTGCAGCAGGTCGCTGTCAGCGGCCACGCACACCGACCCGCCGTCCTCGCCGAGCGTGCGGGCGACGGTCTCCGCGTCGACCGGCGTGGGCAGGCCGGCGGCCTCGTACGTCGCGATGAGCTCCTGGGCCTTCGCCTCGGCCTCGTCGCTGGGACGGTCGTAGTTCCACGAGGCGACCATGACGACGAGCAGGATCACCAGGCCGCCGATGACGACCCACCAGAGCGTGCGCTGGCCCTTCATGACGCCACCTCCGACCCGTCCGCGGTGATTTTCCAACTGGGTTTGCGCAGCCACAGCAACAGTCCCGGAACGATGAGGCCGAGCAACAGGATGCCGCCGCCGACGATGCCGACGAACGCCCACGGGCTGCCCGAGCCGAACTGCGACGGCGGCACGAAGCTGATCGCGATCGCCGACAGCGACGAGACGAACCCGACCACGCACAGCAACGGCAGCGCCGGCGCCCGATACCCGCGCTGGTGGTCGGGCTGGAGCTTGCGCAGTCGCCATGCCGCGACGAACAGCGACAGGTACACGAGCAGGTAGACCGACGTCGTGATCGTCATGAAGATCCAGTACGCGTTCGACACGGCCGGCACGAGCGCGAACAGCAGCGCGAGGACGGTCGTGACGCCGCCCTGCACGACGAGGATGTTCTCCTGCACGCCGGCCGCGTTCGTCCGCTGGAAGTACGGCGGCAGGTAGCCGCCCTCCTTCGCCACCAGCAGGAGGCTGCGCGACGGGCCCGACAGCCACGTCATGAAGCCGGCCAGCGAAGCGATGACGATCGCCAGACCAACGATCGGGGTCAGCCAGCTGATCCCGAAGTGGGCGAAGATCGTCTCGAACGCCTGCATGATCCCGGCGGTCAGGCTGACCTCCTGCGACGGCACGATCCAGCTGATCGCCAGCGGCGGCAGGATCAGGATCAGGAGTACGAGGGCCACGGCCAGGAACATCGCGCGGGGGAACTCCGAGCTGGGCTTGCGCAGCTCGTTGACGTGGACGGCGTTCATCTCCATGCCGGAGTAGGCGCCGAAGTTGCTGACGATCAGCACGATGCTGGCGATGCCGGTCCACGCCGGGAACAGATGGTCTGCATCCATCGGCGCTGCCGACGGGTTGCCCTGCATCAGGTAGGCGATGCCGAGACCGACGAGCAGGATGCCCGGGATCAGCGTGCCGATCAGGACGCCGCTGGAGGCCAGCTTGGCGATCACGCCGATGCCTCCGCGCAGGGCGAGCAGCACCCCGAGCCAGTAGACCGCGATGATCACGACCGCCGTGTACACGCCGTTCGAAGCCAGGTCGGGGCTGATCACGAACGCGAGCGTGCTGGCCACGAACGACAGCAGCGTCGGGTAGTAGAAGATCGTCATCGCGAACTGGTGCCAGGCGGCCGCGAATCCCATCGACGGCGAGATCCCCTCGGTGACCCACCGGTACACGCCACCGGACCAACCCGAGGCCAGCTCGGCCGAGACGAGCGCCGTCGGGATGAGGAAGACGATCGCCGGCAGCACGTAGAGGAACACGCATGCGAGCCCGTAGACGGCCATGGTCGGAGCCGGCCGCAGGCTTGCCACCGAGGAGACGGTCATCAGGGCGAGCGCCGTCCACGTGACGTAGGAAGGGCGCGAGGCGGCGACGGTGGAAGTCTCCGCGGGGACCCCGTCGGCGGGAACACTGGCTGAACTCATGGATGCCTCCGCTGGCCGTGGCGTCGCGAGGCGAACGTCGCCTCTCCACGAATCTTTCCCACACGCCGCAGGTCCCGCCTCACCCGGACCGGGTGACTCACAGGCCACGCCAGGCTCGCGTGGTCCTGCCGACCCGTTCGGCCCAACCCGCTCCGACGAGGACCCCGACCGCGATCGCCACGATGGACAACAGCGCATTGATGAAGTCGCCCAGGCCGGCGACCTGGTCGGGTCCCACCATCTCGGCGACCCCACGCAGGCCGAGCGCGCCGGGGACGAGGAGCCAGAAGGCCGGCAGGAACGTGACCATCGCCGGCGGTCCGCTGGGTCGCGCCTGCACCCAGTACGCGACCGGGAACACGACCGCGCCGGCGACGAAGCTGCCGCCGAGCGAGCCGAGCAGCAGTCCGGCCCCCGACTGGGCGAGGTAGGCGACGTACAGGACCACCACGAGCCACGCCAGGGTGCGTCTCGGGGCCGACATCACGACGTACTGACCCACGGCGAAGACCAGGACCCCCACCCACGGCACCCACTGGCCGAGCGGCTCGGTGACGTCGGCGGGCAGGTAGGACAGCCCCGCCAACTGCACCCCCACGGCGATGCCGAACGTCAGGAGCAGCAGCCGCTCGAGCCCGTACACGAGCCGTGACGCCCCGGAGATCATCGAGGCGCTGGACAGTTCGACGGTCGCGATCGTGAGTGCGGCACCGGGCAGGAAGGTGACGAGCGACGGGATGACGATGTCCAGGGGCGCGACGCCGAGCCAGGGTCCGGCGAAGCGGAAGGCCAGGAAGGTCACGACGCCCGCCGTGAGCACGGGGAGCACGGGGGCCAGCAGCGCGTCCCGGTCGCCCCACCAGTGCAGCAGGCCCACGACCAGCCCGATCACCACGTAGGCAGGGATCGCGGCCGCGGCCGGATTCATCATCAGCCCGAGGCCGAGCGTGACGACCGCCGTGCCCGCCACCACGGTCGCCCGGCTGAATCGTGGCCCTGCCCGGTCGAGTTCGGCGATCCGCTCGGCCGCGGTGACGGGGTCGAGGTGGCGGTGCCGGATGTCGTCGACGATCCGGTAGAGCTCGTCGACCTGGTCCAGTCGCAACGGCGCCGTGCTCCCGGTGGCGAAGTCCACGCGCGTCGACTCCCCCGTGGCGATCCGCACGAAGACCCCGGTGGGAAGCACGAAGAAGTGCACACCGTCAGCGCCGTAGATTCCGGCGACGTCGTCGAGGATCGCCGTGACGCGGTCCGCCGCATCGCCGGCGCGGCACATCGCGACGCCGAGGTCGCGCAACACGATCAGGACGGCTTCGGGCGGGGCCTGGGTCTCCAACGGTTCCGGTTGCGGTGCGGGCTGCCCGCTGATGGCCCGGCTCACGCGGCGCCACACGCGGTGGGCCTCGTCGCGCAGGTGTTCGCGGGCGGGCTCGTCAGTCGTCATCGGCGATCAGCTCTCGAGTGTGGCGACCATGCCGGTCGAGTACCTCAGGGTAGGCGACGGGCGTCGGCCGGCGACTCACGCGGAACGGGTGAGGAGACCCCGGGAGCCTGACCCGGGCGTCCAGCGCGACGCCGGGAACACACCTCGTCGGTTCAGTGAACACGTGTGCCACGACACGGTCGAAATTGTTGACTCGGGCGGCTCCCACCTGACATCCTTTGGTGAACAGGTGTTCACTGAATGCATCGCCGCCACCCTCGACCCGACGGGAGACCCATGGGACTGATCCGCAAGGCGTTGGCCTCCTCGGCCGCCGCCAAGGTGACGTCGCCGCACACGCCGGACGACTACCTCACCCTGCTGCACCCGATGTGGACCGCGAAGGCCGTCCGCGGTCGGGTCGTCGACGTGATCCGCGAGACCGGCGCCGC
>CAYXFT010000024.1:0-1339 GCA_964464335.1 uncultured Aeromicrobium sp. | reverse complement strand
GGCGCCGCCAGCACCGTGCTGATCAAGCCCAACGGCGCGTGGGCCGGGTTCGTCCCGGGCCAGCACGTCGAGTTCGGGGTCGAGGTCGAGGGCACCCGCCGCGTCCGCGTCTTCAGCGTCTCCAGCTCGCTCGAGCGCAAGGACGGCCTGTTCAGCGTCTCGGTCAAGGCCCATCCGGACGGCTACGTCTCCCAGTTCCTGCACGCCGGCGCCCTCGAGCGCGGCACCGTCGTCTACCTGTCCCCCGCCGCCGGCGACTTCGTCCTGCCCCGGCAGGTGCCCGACCACATCGCCCTGATCAGCGGCGGTTCGGGGATCACGCCGGTGATGAGCATGTTGCGCACACTGGCCGACCGGTCCCACCGCGGCCGCGTCACCTTCCTGCACTACGCCCGTTCGCGCGACGACGAGATGTTCTCGATCGAACTCGACGCGCTGGCCGCCCTGCCCTTCGTCGACATGGTGCGCATCTACACCCGCGAGCCCCAGCCGGACGCCGACCTCGGCGGCCGGTTCACGATCGACCACCTCAAGCACCTGGGCGTCGACCCGGCCACCACCGCGACCTGGGTGTGCGGTCCGGCCGGCCTGATCCAGACCGTGCGCGACCTCTACGACGACCTCGGTGCGAGCGACCAGTTCACCGCCGAGTACTTCAAGGTGCCGTCCGTCGACCTCGACGCCGAGGACGCGACGGGCACCGTCACCTTCGACGCCAGCAGCGTCGAGGCCACCAACTCCGGCGCGACGCTCCTCGAGCAGGCCGAGGCCGCCGGACTGTCCCCCGCCTACGGCTGCCGCATGGGAGTGTGCAACACCTGCGCGGTCAAGAAGCTCCACGGCGCAGTGCGCCACGTCATCAGCGGTGAGGTCTGTGCCGACACCGACGAAACCATCAAGGTCTGCGTCAACGTCCCCGTGGGCGACGTCGCGGTCGCCCTCTGAAGGAGAAACCATGAACCCGTTCACCCGGTCCAAGCACGCACCGATCTCGCCGCTGTCGGCCCATGACCACAACCAAGCGCCGATCCCCCTCGTGGACCTGTACGACCCGAACCGGCCGTCCACGATTGGCCTCGAGTTCATGACCCGCGACCAGCTGGACGAGTTCGGTCAGGAGATCGACGCCGTGCGCCAGCGCGTGCTGGACGACCTCGGCCAGGCCGACGCGGACTACATCCGCCGCGTCATCCGGGTGCAGAAGGCGTTCGAGGTACTGGGCCGGATCGGCATCTTCCTGCCGATCTTCCCGCCCGCGTTCATCGCCGGCATCGTCTTCCTCGCGCTCTCGAAGATCATCGAGAACATGGAGATCGGGCACAACGTGATGCACGGTCAG
>CAYXFT010000023.1:24021-25635 GCA_964464335.1 uncultured Aeromicrobium sp. | reverse complement strand
CACATCCTCGACACCGACGTCGGCGACGAGGATGTGCTCCTCGAAGTCCCCCACTTCTGTCGCGGTGTCGGTCACTGTGTCATTGTCCCCACTGGTCCCGGTGCCGCGGTGGCCGCCACGCCGGGGACCCCCGTTCTGTGGCGGGTGGCACCCTCCCGGCGGGCCGGGTGCGGGGTAGGTTGGTGCGCGTGACCGCCGAGCCGACCGAACCCGTCGACACCGCCAGCGAGTTGCCCCATCCGGTGCCCGCGTGGGAGGCCGACGTCCTGCTCAAGGACGGCCGGGTCGCCCAGATCCGTCCGATCGTGCCCGAGGACGCACCGAAGTTCGTCCAGTTCTACGACCGGGTCTCGGCCGAGTCCAAGTACTTTCGGTTCTTCGCGCCCTATCCGCGCCTCTCCGACCGCGACATCGCGCGCTTCACGACGGTCGACCACCACAAGCGGGTCGCGTTCGTCGTGACCCAGCACGACGACATCATCGCCGTCGGTCGCTACGACGCGATCTCCGACGAGGAGGCCGAGGTCGCCTTCCTCGTCGAGGACGCCCAGCAGGGCCGGGGGATCGGCCAACTCTTGCTGGAGCACCTTGCGCAGGCCGGTCGCGAGCGCGGTTACACCGAGTTCACCGCTGAGGTCCTGCCCGAGAACGTGCGGATGCTGCAGGTCTTCCGGGAGATGGGCTACACGATCAGCGGCATGCTCGAGGACGGCGTGCAGCGGCTCACGTTCGAGATCAACCCGACCGACTCGGCCCTGGGCGTCATGCGCTCGCGCGAGCAGCGGGCCGAGGCTGCGTCGATCGCGCGAATCTTCGGGGCGCGCAGCGTCGCCGTCGTCGGAGCCAGCCGTCGGCAGGACTCGATCGGGCAGGCCATGGTGCGCAACCTCGTGCTGGGTGACTACGCCGGCACCGTCTACGCCGTGAACTCCCAGGCAGAGGCCGTCTCGGGCATGCCGGCGTACCCGACCGTGCGCGACATCCCCGGCGACGTCGACATCGCGATCGTCGCGGTCCCGGCCGAGCATGTGAACGACGTCGTGCTGGACTGCGCCGCCAAGGGGGTCCACGGCCTGATCGTGATCTCCGCGGGATTCGCCGAGGAGGGTCCCGAGGGCCGCGCCCGCCAGCAGGAACTGCTGCACCTGTGCCGCACCCACGGACTGCGACTGATCGGCCCCAACTGCCTGGGCATCATCAACACCTCGGCCGAGGTCCTGCTCAACGCCTCGCTCGCCCCGACGATGCCGCCTCCCGGGCGTGTCGGATTCTTCTGCCAGTCCGGTGCACTCGGCTCGGCGATCCTGGACTCGGTGTCCTCGCGCGGACTGGGCCTGTCGACCTTCGTCTCGGCCGGCAACCGCGCCGACGTCTCGGGCAACGACCTGCTGCAGTACTGGCAGCAGGACGATGCCACCGAGGTCGTGCTCCTGTACCTGGAGTCCATCGGCAACCCGCGCAAGTTCTCCCGGCTGGCCCGCCGCGTCTCGGAGGTCAAGCCCGTCGTCGCGGTCAAGTCCGGACGCTCCACGCAGGGTGTCCCGGTGGGGCACACCGTGCGCAGCAGTTCTGCGCCGCAGCAGGCCGTCGACGCGATGTTCCGGCAGGCCGTAG
>CAYXFT010000023.1:0-24011 GCA_964464335.1 uncultured Aeromicrobium sp. | reverse complement strand
ACCTCGAGGAGATGTTCGACGTCGCCCAGTTGCTGGCCCACCAGCCGTTGCCGCGCGGCAACCGCATCGCGGTGGTCGGCAACTCCGACGCCGTGGCCCTGATCGTCACCGACGCCGCCAAGGCGCAGGGCCTGCAGGTGGCCCCGCCGGTATCCCTCGGTGCCACCGCCGGTGCCGAGGAGTTCGAGATCGCCATCGAGGGCGCGCTGGGCCGGCCCGACGTCGACGCGCTGGTCGTGGTCTACGCGCCGCCGATCACCACCGACGGCGATGCCGTGGCCAACGTGCTCGCCGCGATCGGCGAGCAGTCCGACAAGCCGATCGTCTCGACCTTCCTGGCCAGCAAGGGCATCCCGATGCTGCTGCGCGTGCCCGACCTGCAGGGCGGCTCGGCCGGCCGCGGCTCGGTGCCCTCGTACGCCGCGCCCGAGTCGGCGATCAAGGCGCTGGCGCGGGCGGTCAACTACGCCGAGTGGGCGGCGCGCGACCACGGCGAGTACCACGTCGCCGCCGAGCACCGCTCCGGCGATGCGAAGTCACTCATCCGCGACGTCCTGACGATCGCCCCGCGAGGCGCCGTGCTGTCGACCGAACAGGTGCACTACCTGCTGTCCTGCTACGGGATCGACCTGTGGACGTGGATCAACGTCCACGACAAGGACCAGGCCATCGCCGCGGGCGAGCAGCTCGGTTGGGACGTCGTCCTCAAGGCCGGCAGCGAGCACCTGCGCGCCCGACCCGACCTGGCCCACGTGTGGCGTGGCATCGACGACCCCGATGACATGGTCGAGGCCTGGGACACCATGACGACGTGGTCCGGCATGCGTCCCGACACCACGTTCTTCGTCCAGAAGTCGGCGCCTGATGGCGTCCAGGTCGCGTTCCGGGCCACCGAGGACCGGCTGTTCGGCCCGCTCGTGTCGTTCGGCATCGCCGGCGCACCCAGCGAATTGCTCGAGGACCGTAGTTACGGCATTCCGCCGCTGACCGACGTCGATGCGCGGGCGATGGTCAGTGGGATCCGGGCCGCGCCGTTGCTGTTCGGGTACCGCGGGGCCGAGGCCGTCGACATCGCCGGGCTCGAGGACATCGTGCTGCGTCTCGCGGCCCTCAAGGACGACCTGCCCGAGGTGGTCTCGCTCGATCTCGAGCCGGTCGCGGTCAGCGCGGACGGCTACACGGCGCTGAGCGCGCGCGCCAAGGTCATCCCGTCCTCGGACAGCCGCGGCGATTGGTTCGTCCGGCGGCTGAGCCAGCCCGACCCGACGGCCGATACCCTGAACCGGTGACGAATACCGACGCGCTGTTCGCTGCCATCTCGCGCAGTGGCTACTACCCGGAGATCGTCGCCGGGGCCCTGCGGGACGCGTTGGCCGGTGAACCGGCACAGTCCTACGTGCTGCACCACGAGCCGACGTTCGACCGCGAGGAGATCCGGCGGCACATGTCCGTCCTGGTCCTCACGCCGACGCGACTGCTGCTCACGCACACCGACGAGCACCCCGGCGACACCCTGCTGCCCAAGCCGTACACGTCGACGTCGGCCGAGGCGGTGGCGCTCGCGCGGGTCTCCAGCGTCGTCGTGACCCGGATGGTGTCGGCCCAGACCCAGCAACTGGAGGAGGCCGTCCTCACCGTGTCGTGGGGTGCGGTCTCGCGCGTCGACCTCGAGCCCGCCCGCTGCGACGACCCGGACTGCGACGCCGACCACGGATACACCGGATCGGTCTCCGGCGACGACTTCTCGCTGCGCCTCAGCGCCGCCGCCGAGGGAGGCACCGCGGTCGAAGGGCTGCTCGAGTTCGCCCGGGCGCTGACCGCTGCGACCACCGTCGCCGGCGTCCGATGAGCCTCGAGACGCCCCGCGCCGCGATCCACGAGGTGCTGACCTCCGTCGGCGCCGCCCTGGGCTCGACGTCATGGGTCGACGTCCTCGGACTGCCGACGGCCCAGCGCTACGTCGTGATGCTCGTCGACGGACTCGGACTCGAGCTCCTGCGCGAGCACGCCGACATCGCGCCGTACCTCTCCGCGCTGGTGAACGTCGACGACGTGGTGGCGGGCATCCCGTCGACGACGTCGGTCAGCCTGACGTCGCTGGGTACGGGCCTGCGTCCCGGCGCGCACGGCATGGCCGGCTACACGTGCCGGATCCCGGGAACGCGACGCTTCCTCAACACGCTGAAGTGGGATGCGAGCGTCGACCCCCAGCAGTGGCAGCCGCACCGCAACGTCCTGCAGGTCCTGCAGGACGAGGGCCTCGCCGTCTCGGTCGTCAACGACGCGCGGTTCGAGACCAGTGGACTCACCCGGTGCAGCCAGCGAGGCGTCCCGTTCGTCGGGGCCGACAAGCCGTGGGCTCGGCTCGCGGCCGTCCTCGAGGCCGTCGAACGCGGCGATCGGGCGCTCGTCTACACGTACGAGTCGAGCGTCGACCACACGGGCCACGGTGCCGGCGTCGACTCCGACGCCTGGCGCGAGGCGCTCGCGCGGGTCGACCGTGACGTCGAGGACCTGCGGGCCGCCCTGCCACCGGACGTGGCGTTGCTGGTCACCGCCGATCACGGCATGGTCGACGTGCCGATGTCCGACCGGTTCGACCTCGTCGACCACCCGCGGCTGCGCGACGACGTCGTCCTGGTCGCCGGCGAGGCGCGCTTCCGCCACGTGCACACGGCGTCCGGCGCCGAGCGGTCGGTGGCCGCCCGGTGGCGCTCACGGCTCGGTGATCGTGCCGAGGTCCGGCTGCGCGACGACGCCCAGGAGTGGTTCGGTCCGCTGGATCCCCTGGTGCGTGCGAGGTTCGGCGACGTGGTGGTCGCCGCCCGGGACGACTTCGCGATCTTCGCCTCCGACGCCTTCGGGGTCGAACTAAAGCTGCGCGGTTTCCACGGCTCGATCACCGCTCGCGAGCGCCGCATCCCCGTCCTGATCGACGCCTGAGCAGACTGCGAGACTGACGACGTGGCAGAACTGGTCTTCTACTCCGGGACGATGGATTCCGGCAAGAGCACCCTGGCGCTCCAACTGGCACACAACCACCAGACGCGCGGTCGCGTGGGCCGCACGTACACCTCCCACGACCGGGCCGGCGAGGCGATCCTGTCCAGCCGGCTGGGCCTGTCGGCCCCCGCCCACGAGGTCACCGACGACCTGAACTTCTGGGACGACGTCGTCGGCGAGCTGACCTCCGGGGCCCGCATCGACTTCCTGATCTGCGACGAGGCCCAGTTCTACCTCGCGCACCAGATCGACCAGTTGGCCAAGATCGCCGACGAACTCTCGATCGACGTGTTCTGCTTCGGCATCCTGACGGACTTCCGCACGCGCCTGTTCACCGGCTCGATGCGACTCGTCGAACTCGCCGACCGCGTGCTGCAGTTGCAGGTCGAGGCGCTGTGCTGGTGTGGCGCCCGGGCGACCCACAACGCCCGCACCGAGGACGGCGAGATGGTCACGCAGGGCGAGGTCATCGTCGTCGGCGACGTCGAGGATCCCGACCGGCCGGCGCCGACCGTCGGCTACGAGGTGCTCTGCCGGCGTCACCATCGCAAGCGCATGACCGCGCTGCGGGCGCAGGCCGGTGCGCTGTCGCCCGACGTCCTGCCCTTCGATTGACCGAGATCACGCCGTCGGTGGGCAGGGCAGGTATCGCTCGATGTGTCGGGTGGGCGGGTCGAGGTGGCGGTCGTCGAGGTGGCCGTGGCCCTCTTCATTGGGTAGGGCATGTTGTGGTGTTTGCGACACAGGCATCGCAGGTTCGGCCCTGCGGTTTCGCCGCCGGAGTCGTGGTAGTCGGTGGCGTGGTCGAGGTCGGTGTCCGCGACGGGTGCTCGGCATCCGGCGACGCGGCAGGTTCCGTCTCTCCAGTGCAGTGCTTGTCGCAGTGATTCGGGTGGTCGGTAGGTCAGGACGGTGGTGTCGAGGACTTCCCCGACCGGGTCGAGTACCAGTCTGCGCAAGATGGTGTGTTCGCTGGTGGCGAGTTCCCGTACCCACGCGTTGGCGAGGGGTTCGCCGTCGCGGGTGAATCCGGGGCCGTCGGTCAACCCGATCAGGTCGGTCGCCGGGATGCTGATGGCGATCTCGGCACGGATGTCGGTCTCGGTGCCCGTGCACGACGTGAGCCAGTGGCCGAGCAGGTCGGCCTGCTTCTGATCCCGGGTCCGACGATCCCGCTCGCCAGCCAGGTGATCGAGTAGCAGGCGAGGTACGAGCCGCGTATCGAGATCCCCAGCGACGGTGGCCTCGATACGCCGCTCGCTGCGCTCGCGAGCTACTCGACCACCGTTTCGGCGCGGGCGGTCTCGACGGCGACGTGCTCGGCTTCGACCCGTGCCCGGAACCGCCGCAGCCAGGCGCGCAGTTCACCGACGGTGTGGGCGACCGCGTACTCGACCGCCGCGTGCTCCAACAGGCTCCAACTTGCCGGCTCGGTGAGCCGCTCGGCGCAGTCGGCGATCGCGCCAGCCCTGGCGCCGTCGATGTCACCGTCGCGGAACGCCGCCCAGGCCACCGGCGTCCGCTCCCGGAGTGTCGTCGCGTCCGAGATGACCGCCCAGACCCGCGCGGCGGGATCTTCGAGCGGTTCCGCTCCATGCCGATCGCCTACCCGATCGTGTTCCTGCCGTTCGTCAGTTCGGCCTTCGTGCCGACCGACACGATGCCGGCACCGGTGCAGGCCTTCGCCGAGCACCAGCCGGTGACGCCGGTCGTCGACGCGATCCGTGCATTGCTGGCCTCGCAGCCGCCGGGCAGTGCGCTGTGGCTTGCGCTCGGCTGGTGCACCGCGGTCCTCGCGGTCGCCTACGTCGCGGCCGTCGTCGTGAACCGACGCCGGTTCACGTGACCGGTCAGTCCGACGAGCCGCCGAACATGATCTCGTCCCAACTGGGGACGGACCGGCGGGTGTTCTTCTTACGCGGCTTGGGGGTGTCGGGGACGGCGACGCGCTCCTCGAGGGCAGCGTCCTCGAGGTCGAGCACGATCTCCTCGGTCGGCTCCTCGAACACGGACTGCTCCAGGGCCCGGCGATCGCGGGCCTCCTTGATCGAGCGGACCGGGGAGGTGTCGATGGGCGACTCGTCCACGATGGTGCCGCCGAAGCCCTCGGGGGCGTCGGTGACGAGATCGGCGAGCGCCATGTCGTGCTGGTCCTCGGTGGCCAGGTCGCCGACCAGACCGCGGGCGGCATCGTCGTCGGCGACCACGTAGCGGCTCTTGGCGTCGTAGAGGAACGAGGCGTGACCTTCCACGAGGTCGACCCGCACCGTCCAGCGGCCGTCCTCGCGCTTCCAGGCGTCCCAGTGCGCCGTCTCGGGCATGATGCCGCGCTCGCTCAGGGCGGCGTCGGCGAGATCGGACAGCGCGACCGTCGGGCCACCCACGTGCTTGCGGCGGACGGAGGTCGCCCGCGCGGACTGCGCCATCCACTCGCGTTCGGCCAGGACGGGAACCGCGAATCCGTGGACCTGGTCGACCGGGATGCCGGCGGCCTCGGCCACCTCCTCGACGGACTCGCCACGGCGGATGCGCGTCTGGATGTCTCGGGGGGTCAGCGAACTCTCCATCGGAATCTCCATCTGTCCGGATCGGCGCGAAGCGCTGGGCGTGCGATCGACCAGGGAGGTGAGCCTGCGATCGATGCTCAACCGGAACCGTTCGCCGGTCGTCCCATCGCGAGCGACGAGGTATCGTCCGTCGTCGCTCAGTCCCACGGTCGCGAGTTCCCGCATCGTCGAGCCTCCCGTGTTGCTGCGCTTTTCGTCTTCTCGGGCCACCGTTTTCGAGCCTAGTGAGGCGTCTGGGGAATCTCGGGAGACTCGCCGGGGCCGGGGGTGCTTTCGGCCGGTCGTTCGGCCAGTTCGACCTCGGGCGGCATCCGGTACAGCATCGCGACGGTCGCCGCGAGCAGCGCCGCGGCGGCCGGCACGACGAACCCGACGGACGCCGACCACTGGTCGACCATGATGCCGGCGAGCGCGGCGCCGCCGGCGACCCCCGTGGACAGGCCCGTCGTGGTCCAGGTGAGTGCCTCGGTCAACCGCGAGTGCGGGGTGTTCAATTCGACCAGGTGCACGGCCGTGATGAGTGTCGGCGCCACCATCAACCCGGCCAGGAAGAAGCCGATCGTCAGCGCGAGCGTGTTCGGCGCGAAGGGCAGGGGAGCGAACAGCACGACGAGTCCACCGGTGGTCAGGCGCAACCGGCGGACGCTGTCGCGCGGCGGCGGCAGCGCCCCGACCACGAGGCCGGCGAGCAGGCTGCCGACCGACCAGATCGCGAGCACGAAGCCCGCTGCGCCGTGCTCGCCGCGCTCGTCGGTGAACGCGACGACGAGCACCTCGGCCGACCCGAAGAGGACGCCGAGCCCGAGTGCGGCGACGATCAGCGGGCCGAGCAGGGCCCAGCGCAGGGGTTCGCGGGCACCGGAGTCATGGCTCCGGTGCGGTGGCTGGGTGCTGCGCTGGATCGCCAGGCCCCACGCGCCGGCGATGGCCGCCGCCCCCGCGACCGCGAGCCCGGACCAGTCCAGGACGCTCAGGGTGAGGACGGTGACCAGCACCGGGCCGACGATGTAGACCGCCTCGTCGAGGACCGCCTCCAGGGCGAAGGCGGTCTGCAGGCGTGACCGGTCGTCGAGGACGTGCGTCCAGCGTGAGCGCACCATGTTGCCCGCCTGGGGCGCCCCGATGCCGGCCACGGCGGCACCGACGGCCGCGGCGACGAGCGACTGGTCCACGACCAGCAGCAGGGTCGTCAGTCCCACGGCGAACAGGGCGCCGGCGGTCGCGAGGACGGGCGCCTGCCCGAACCGGTCGGCAAGTCGCCCCTGCACGGGTGCGAACACCGCGGAGACGAGCACGTAGACCGCGGAGACGGCTCCGGCCGGCGCGTAGTCGCCCGTCCGGGAGGAGATCAGCACGATGATGCCCAGGCCGGTCATGGACAGGGGGAGACGGCCGAGCGCGCCCGCGGAGGTGAACGCGACGGCTCCGGGGGTGGCGAGGATCGCGCGGTAGGTCGAGAGCATGACGAGCCCAATGTAGGACCCCGGGCCCCGTGATCCGTGGCGTGGGAGACTGGGCCCATGGCTGCCCCACGGTCCGTCCAGCCCTACGACGCCCTGCTGTTGGTCTCCTTCGGCGGTCCCGAGAAGCCCGAGGACGTGGTGCCGTTCCTGGAGAACGTCACCCGCGGCCGCGGCATCCCGCGGGAGCGGCTGGTCGAGGTGGGGGAGCACTACTTCGGCTTCGGCGGCAAGTCCCCGATCAACGACATCAACCGGGCGCTGCTGGCGGCGCTGCGTGTCGATCTCGCGGCCGAGGGGATCGACCTCCCCGTCTACTGGGGCAACCGCAACTGGGACCCCTACCTGCGCGACACGGTCGAGCAGATGGTCGCCGACGGTGTCACGCGGGCCGCGTGCTTCATGACGAGCGCGTACTCGTCCTACTCCAGTTGCCGCCAGTACCGCGAGAACCTGTTCGAGGTCGGCCACGACCTGCCGATCCGGCTCGACCGGCTGCGCCAGCATTTCAACCACCCGGCCTTCGTCGAGCTCTTCACCGAATCCACCCGCACGGCCCTGACCGAGGTCGGCGGGGACGCCCGGGTCGTGTTCGTGACGCACTCCGTCCCGGACTGGATGAACGACTCCAGCGGTGGCCCCGGCGGTGGGCTCTACGTGCGCCAGCACCTGTCCGCCGCCTCGCTGGTCGCCGACCGCCTCGGCCTCGACGACTGGGACCTCGCGTACTGCTCGCGGTCCGGTCCGCCCACCCAGCCCTGGCTCGAACCCGACGTGAACGACCACCTCGGGGAGCTCGCCGAGAAGGGCGTCACGGGCGTCGTCCTCGTGCCGATCGGCTTCGTCGCCGACCACATGGAGGTCGCGTTCGACCTCGACACCGAGGCGAAGGCGACCGCCGAACGTCTCGGGCTGCGCTTCGCCCGCGCCGCGTCCCCGAACGCCGACCCTCGGTACGCCGCCATGGTGCGCGAGCTGCTGCTCGAACGCGCTGCCGCCGAGCGTGACGAGCAGCCGGACCGCCCGGCACTGGGCGACTTCGGCCCGAAGGCCGACACGTGCGCCGCGGACTGCTGCGTCAACCCGCGGTCCGACAAGCCCGTCGTCGCATGAGCAACGACGCGCTGCTCGACCTCGCCCGCGAGGTGGCCGAGGAGGCGGTGACCCACGTGCGCACCCTGCGGCCCGCCGGTCGCGTCGGGGTCGCCGACACGAAGTCCAGCCCGACTGACATCGTCACCGCGATCGACCGCTCGTGCGAGGAACTGATCCGTGCGCGGATCCTCGCGGCCCGCCCGACGGACGGCTTCGTCGGCGAGGAGGGCCAGGACGTGATCGGCACGTCCGGCGTCGACTGGGTCGTCGACCCGATCGACGGCACCGTGAACTTCGTCTACGGACTGCCCCGGTATGCCGTCGCCATCGCCGCCCGCCGCGACGGCGTGGACGAGGTCGCGGTCGTGGTCAACATCGCCACCGGCGAGGCCTACGAGGCGGTTGCGGGCGGCGGGGCCTGGCGCACGAGCGGCGGCGAGCGGGTCCTTCTGTCCGGGCCGCCCGACGTCCCGCTCGACCAGATGCTCGTCGCGACCGGCTTCAACTACGTCCCGCAGGTGCGCGAGCACCAGGCCGCGGCCGTCGGTCGGATGCTCCCGCACGTACGTGACATTCGTCGCATCGGTGCGGCGGCGCTCGACTTCACCGATCTGGCCGAGGGTCGTCTGGACGCGTACGTCGAACAGGGCCTCAAGCCGTGGGACATCGCAGCGGGCGGTCTGGTGGCACGCGAGGCAGGATTGGTCGTGACGGGTTGGCAGGGCGAGCCACAGGAGCGTCTGGTCGTGGTCGCGACGCCGGCCCGCATCGACGAATTCGTGGCGCTCGTCGAGCGCTGTGATTTCTGACAGAATCTGTTGCCCTGCACCGGGAATACCCGAGCGCCGGGTTCGCTTGTGGGTTCTGGAGGCGCGCGATTCGCGCCGATGTGGTTGAATCTGCGCGTTCCACAAGAACATGCACCGGTTCCACAAGAACGACAATTGAGTATGGAGAGTTGATGGCCACCGACTACGACGCGCCGCGCAAGACCGAGGAAGACCAGTCCGAAGACAGCATCGAAGAGCTGAAGGCCCGCCGGCACGAGAAGAACTCCGGCAAGGTCGACGAGGACGAGGTCGAGGCGGCGGAGTCGTTCGAGCTTCCGGGCGCGGATCTGTCGCACGAGGAACTCGCGGTCCAGGTCGTTCCCAAGCAGTCGGACGAGTTCACCTGCATGTCCTGCTTCCTGGTGCACCACCGCAGCCAGCTCGCGTCCGAGAAGAACGGCAAGCCGATCTGCCGCGACTGCGCCGACTGATTCGGCCGACGGATGTGGCTGGCCGCCGGGCTCACTTCTTGAGTGACTTCATCCCCGGCGGCAGGTTGCCCGTCGACCTGACCCAATAGTTCGCGGCGCTGCGCCGCACCAGCGTCCGGACGATCTGGACGCTGGCGCCGCCGATCGCAGCCCAGGCCACGGCCTCGGTCGTGCTCAATTCGGGGTTGCGCGTGTTCTTCGGGGGCTTGCGGCCGGTCAGGGCGCGCCAGGCGAGGGTCGACACCCGCGGGGCCAACGTGGCCGCGAGCAGTCCCGAGCCCGCGTCCAAGGCCTTCCACGCGCCGCGTCCCGGTCCGCGGGAGGCACGGACCTCGTCAGTCGAGGTCGTCCCTGCGTCGGGCGTCGCGCGCTTCTTGGCCATCGTCGGTCCCTTCGTCGTTCCGGTCACCCGCCCCTGGTGCGGTGCCGTCGGTGCTGGGACCAGTGTGGCCCACAGCACGCGCCACTGCGTCCGGGTACCGGGTCGACACGAGCCAGTAGGGAGTCGGGTCGCTCGCGTCGGCGACCTCGACGCGGACGCCGCGGTCGATCCAGGGCCGGGTCAGCAGGAACGCCCGGTCGGTGCCCCCGCACGCGAGAGCGGCGCGCCAGGCGTCGCGATCGAGCGGTTCTACGGCGCCGAGGTGGGGCGCCTCCAGATGCGCATCACCCACCCGCAGCGCGCCCGGCGTCGCGGTGACACCGATCCCGCCCGCGCGCGCCAGGACGACGGCGCCGGCGGCCAGGATCGCGACCGCGATCGACAGGGCCACCGCCGCCGGCGCGGCCACGAGCAGCAACCACCCGACGACGACGGCGAACACGACGATCCCCAGCCACCAGGGCGCAGGTGCGGTGAGTCGCTCGACGTGACGATCCTTCGACGGTTCTTCCACGAGTCCACTGTGCCCGACCGGGGGTGACGGCAGTATCGTCGCCTCGTGACCGAGGTACTCCTGCAACGGCTCGACGGCGACGTTCCCGTCCCCGCCTACGCGCGTCCCGGCGACGCCGGCGCGGATCTCGTCTCGACGGTCGACGTGACCGTCGCACCGGGGGAGCGGACGCTCGTGCCGACCGGGGTCGCGCTCGCCCTGCCCGAGGGTTTCGCGGGCTTCATCCACCCCCGATCGGGCCTGGCCCTGCGCCACGGCCTGTCCGTGGTGAACACGCCCGGAACCATCGACGCGGGGTACCGCGGCGAGATCCAGGTGCTCCTGGTCAACCATGATCTGCGCGAGCCCGTGCACATCGCGCGCGGCGACCGGATCGCCCAGTTGGTGGTCCAGCGGGTCGAGCACGTGCGCTTCGTCGAGGTCGAGGCACTGCCCGACTCCGCACGAGGCGCCGGCGGGTACGGTTCGTCGGGTGGGCACGCCTCGATCGGGGCGGCAACGGAAGGAAGTCAGTGATGTTCGGTCGCAAGAAGTCGGCGACTCACGAGGTCGTCCAGACGGCTCCGGAGCCGGTCGCGGTGACGGGCCTGCGCGCGGACGGTCCCTACGACCTCACCGAGCGCGACCACGATGAGTCCGAGTACCTCGACCTGGGCACGCTGCTCGTCCGGATGCGTCCCGACATCGAGGTCCAACTGCCCACCGAGGACGACGTCGTCACGGCCGTGCTCGTGACCGCCGAGGGTTCCGCCGTGGAACTGCGCCCGTTCGCGGGTGCCCGCAGTGGTGGCACGTGGGACGGCGTGCGCGGTGAGTTGCGCGACGAGGTCGACCGCCGCGAGGGCACGTGGACCGAGGTCGAGGGGCCCTTCGGCACCGAACTGCTGGCACAGTTCCCTGCCACCGGCCCCGACGGCGCCGCCGCGATCCAGCCCGCGCGTTTCCTCGGCATCGAGGGACCGCGGTGGGTGTTGCGCGCGACGATCCTGGGTGCAGCCGGCCTCGAGTCGACCGAGGACGGCGTCTTCATGGAGGTCATTCGGGACGTGCGGGTGCGCCGCGGCGACGAGCCGCGGATGCTGCGCGAGACGCTGCCCCTGGTCCTGCCGCCGGAAGCCCGGCCCACCACGGAAGCGTAGGCGCAGCGATGGCGGGCATGGTGTCGCGCTTGATCGACCGGTTGTCGGTCGAGCGCCAGGAGGACTCGGAGCTGCAGGACCGGCGCACTGCCGCCGGCTGCGCGGCGATCCAGGACTCGCCGGCGCGCGTGCCGGTCGACGTGCACGGTGTGCTGCGCAGTGTCGCACTGCGCCCGGTGGACAACGTCACCGCGCTGGAGGCCGAGCTCTACGACGGCACGGGTTCGGTCACGCTCGTGTGGCTGGGCCGGCGCCGCATCGTGGGCATCTCGCCGGGTCGGTCGCTGACGGCCACGGGTCGCATCGGCCGCCGCGGCCACGAGCGGGTCATGTACAACCCGTCCTACCGTCTGGACCCGTGACGTGTCCGACCCCGAGCAGCGTCCCGTCGCCGACGTGGCGACCGTCGAGCAGGTCGTGCGCGAGCGGCTCGCGGAGGCCTTCGGCGGATTGCGCGGCATCGTCGAGGCGGCCGTCCCGACGCTGACCTTCACGGTCTGCTACCTGACGACCCGCGACCTCACGATGAGCCTGATCCTGGCCACCGTGCTGACGGCCGTGCTGCTGATCGTGCGGGTGCTGCAACGGTCGAACCCGCAGTTCGTCCTGAACGCGCTCGTCGGGATCGGCATCGCGGCGCTGTTCGCCTCACGCTCGGGCGAGGCCCGCGACGTCTTCCTGCCGGGGATCCTCTACAACGCCGGCTATGCCGTCGTGCTGATCTTCTCGGTCGTGATCGGCTGGCCCGCGATCGGGCTCATGATCGGCGCGATCGTCGGCGACGTCACCAGTTGGCGCCGTGACCCGGGGATGCGCCGCCTGTGCAGCCGACTGACGCTGCTGTTCGCGCTGCCGTGCGTGATTCGGGTCCTGGTGCAGTACCCGCTGTACGCGTCCGACCAGGTCGGCTGGCTGGGCACGTCGAAGATCGTCCTGGGTTGGCCGTTGCAGATCGCCGCCCTGCTGGCGATGGTCTGGTTGCTCAGTCGCAACAGCACGCCGATCACGGACCTCCAGTCCGATACGGACGCCGAGCCCGCCGGCTCCTGATCAGTCGCCGGGCGTCAGCACGGTGGCCAGTTCGGCCTCGGCGTCGGCCGGAGTCACGAACAGCAGTTCGTCGCCCGCCTCGACCGTGCGGTCGGCGTCGGGCAGGAGCGTCTCCTGGTCGCGCAGGACCACCACCACCGTGACGCCGTCTGGCCACGTGATGTCGCCCAGTCGGCTACCGATGTGAGGTGACTCCTCCGGGACCGTCAGCTCGACCAGGTTCGTGTTGCTCTGGCGGAACGTGAACAGCCGCACGAGGTCGCCGACGGCGACGGCCTCCTCGACCAACGCGGCCATGATGCGAGGGGTGGAGACGGCCACATCGACGCCCCAGGACTCACCGAAGAGCCATTCGTTGCTGGGGTTGTTCACGCGGCCGACGGTGCGCGGCACCGTGAACTCGGTCTTCGCCAGCAGGGATGCGACCAGATTGGCCTTGTCGTCACCGGTCGCGGCGATCACGACGTCGCACGTGTCGAGCTGGGCCTCCTCGAGGGTGGCCATCTCGCAGGCGTCGGCGAGCAGCCACTGCGCATTGGGGACGCGGTCACTGCGGATCGCGGTGGGGGACTTGTCGATCAGCAGGACCGAGTGACCGTGGTCGATGAGTTCCTGGGCTACGGAGCGACCGACGGCACCCGCGCCCGCGATGGCCACGCGAAGCCGGCGATTGTCGGGCATCAGTCGCCCTCCTTCGGACCGGCGGTGAGCGCCGCGAACGCACGATCGGCGTCCGCGTCGACGACGAAGAGGCTCAGGTAGTCGCCCTCCTGGATCACCGTGTCGCCGTGGACGAGTTCACCGGTGCCCAGTCGGGTCAGGAAGGCGATGCGGACCCCGGTGCCGGACTCCAGCGCGGACACGGTCCGGCCGACCCAGCCGAACGGGGCGTAGGCGTTGTCGAGGCGCAGGCGGCCGGACGGATCGCGCCACGCGGGCTCCGAGCCGGCGGGCAGCAGTCGGCGCAGGACCTGGTCGGCGGCCCACGGCACCGTGGCCACCGTGGGTATGCCGAGCCGTTCGTACACCTCGGCGCGTCGCGGGTCGTAGATGCGGGCCACGACGTTGTCGACGTGGAACAGCTCGCGGGCGACCCGGGCGGCGATGATGTTCGAGTTGTCGCCGCTGGAGACGGCGGCGAAGGCATCGGCGCGTTCGATGCCCGCATCACGCAGGACCCCGCGGTCGAAGCCCATCCCGGTCACCGCGACACCGGTGAAGCTGGGTCCGAGCCGACGGAAGGCATCGGGGTTCGAGTCGATCACCGCGGTCGAGTGTCCGCGTGACTCGAGGTTGCGGGTCAGCGTCGATCCGACGCGGCCGCAGCCCATGATCACGATGTGCACACCGGCGACGGTACTACGACTCTTTCAGGTCTAGCATCGGCCGGGTGGGAATCTCCGGAGCGCTGAAGCGTGCGGTCATCGGGCGGAAGCTGCGCAGCTCCCAGATGGGTGAGACGCTGCTTCCCAAGCGCATCGCGCTACCGGTGTTCGCCAGCGACGCGTTGTCGTCCGTGGCGTACGCGCCGGACGAGATCTTCCTGACCCTGTCGATGGGCGGGCTCACGGCCTACGCGTTCAACTGGCAGGTCGGCCTGGCGGTCGTGGTCGTGATGCTCACGGTCGTCGCCTCGTACCGCCAGAACGTGCGCGCGTACCCCAGCGGCGGCGGCGACTACGAGGTCGCGACGGTGAACCTGGGACCCCACGCCGGCCTGACGGTCGCCAGCGCGCTGCTGGTCGACTACGTGCTCACCGTTGCGGTGTCGATCTCGTCAGGGGTCCAGAACGCGACGGCGGCCCTGCCGTTCCTCAAGGGGCACGAAGCGCCCGCCGCGGTGATCCTCGTCGTGCTGCTCACCTCGATGAACCTGCGGGGCACGAAGGAGTCCGGCACGGCGTTCGCCGTCCCGACCTACCTGTTCATGACCTCGATCGCACTCATGGCCGTCTGGGGCTACTCCCTGCTGGCCGCGGGCAATCTGCCGGAGGTCGAGAGCGCGAAGTTCGACATCGTCGCGGAAGAGCCCTTCGCCGGCGCGATCTCGGGCATCGCGATGGCCTACCTGTTGGCGCGGGCGTTCTCGTCCGGCTGTGCCGCGCTGACGGGCGTCGAGGCGATCAGCAACGGCGTGCCGGCCTTCCGCAAGCCCAAGAGCAAGAACGCGGCCACGACGCTCCTGCTGCTCGGCACGATCTCGATCGCGATGCTGATGAGCATCATCGTGCTGGCCGACAAGATGAACCTGCGCTACGTCGAGGACCCGGCCAAGCAGTTGCTGTTGGACGGCGTGCCCGTCGGCGAGTCCTACGTCCAGGAGACCGTGATCGGCCAGTTGGCGAAGGCGCTGTTCAGCGACTACCCGCCGCTGTTCTACTTCGTGATCGCGTGCACGGGCGTGATCCTCGTGCTGGCCGCCAACACGGCGTTCAACGGGTTCCCGGTGCTGGGTTCCATCCTGGCTCGCGACGGGTACCTGCCGCGCCAGCTGCACACCCGCGGTGACCGGCTGGCGTTCAGCAACGGCATCATCACCCTCGCCGCCGCCGCGAGCCTGCTGATCATCGCGTTCGACGCCGAGGTCACCAAGTTGATCCAGCTCTACATCGTCGGCGTGTTCGTGTCGTTCAACCTCAGCCAGCTGGGCATGATCCGGCACTGGACGCGGCTCCTGGCCGCCGAGACCGACCCGGCCGAGCGTCTACGGATGAAGCGCTCGCGCGTCGTGAACTCGTTCGGCCTGGCCATGACGTTCACGGTGCTGGTCATCGTGCTCGTCACGAAGTTCCTCGCCGGCGCGTGGATCGCGATCCTGGCGATGATCGTCGTGTTCGTCGTGATGCGGTCGATCTCCCGGCACTACGAGCACGTCGCGAAGGAGCTGGCCGTCGACTCCAGCGACGTCACGCTGCCCGCCCGGGTGCACGGCATCGTGCTCATCAGCAAGCTGCACAAGCCGACGATGCGCGCCATCGCCTACGCCCGCGTCGGCCGGCCCAGCATCCTCGAGGGCGTCACGGTCGACCTCGATCCCGAGGAGACCGAGCAACTGGTGCGGCGCTGGGACGAACTGCGGGTGCCGATCCCGCTGCGGGTGCTCGATTCCCCGTATCGCGAGATCGTCCGGCCGGTCGTGCGCTACGTGAAGCAGCGCCGCAGCGAGAACCCCCGGGACATCGTCACCGTCTACATCCCCGAATACGTCGTGGGCCGCTGGTGGGAGCAGTTGCTGCACAACCAGACCGCGCTGCGTCTCAAGGCCCGCCTGCTGTTCATGCCGGGCGTCCTGGTCGTCAGCGTGCCGTTCCAACTGGCCTCGGCGAAGCATGCCGCGGTGCTCGACGACCGGCCGACCCCGGGGGACGTCCGTCGGGGCATCACCGGCAAGCCCCGCCGATGAGCCGACGATGACTCTTCCCGTGGTCGAGGTCGGCCCCGTCGCGCACGGTGGTCACTGCGTCGCCCGCCTGGACGGTCAGGTCGTGTTCGTGCGCCATGCGTTGCCGGGTGAGCAGGTCGAGATCCGGGTCACCGAGCGCAATCGACGCTTCCTGCGCGCCGACGCGGTCCGGGTCCTGCGCGCCTCGCCCGACCGGGTCGATCCGCCGTGCGAACTGGCCGGCCGGTGTGGCGGCTGCGACTTCCAGCACGTGTCCGCGGAGGGGCAGTTGTCGTTGCTCACCGACGTCGTGCGCGAGCAGCTGCAACGGCTTGCCGGACTCGAGTGGAGCGGCAGTGTCGAGCCGGTCGGAGACCTGCTCGGCTGGCGGACCCGTGTCGTGTGGTCGGTCGCCGAGAACGGGCTGGCGGGACTGCGTCGGCACCGGAGCCACGAGGTGCTCCCAGTCGCGACCTGCCCGATCGCACACCCGGGACTGCCCGACGTCGCGGTGCAGATCTGGGACGACGACCGGGTCGAGTCGATCGCCTCGTCGACGCAGCAGCGGTTCCTGATCACCGACGCCACCGTCGAGGACGCCCTCGAGGAGGACGTCGACGGTGTCGTCGCGTCCGACGGCACGGTCCGTGCCGGGTCGGGCACGGTCGTCGAGTCTGTCCGTGGCCGGCACTTCTCGGTCTCGGGCTCGGGGTTCTGGCAGGTGCACCCGGCGGCCGCCGAGACGCTCGTCGCGGCGGTGCTCGACGGCGCGGAGGTCCGGCCGGGGGACCGGGTGCTGGACCTGTACGCCGGTGCGGGGCTGTTCTCGGCGTTCCTCGCCCCGGGCTGTGCTCCGGGCGAACTGGTCAGCGTCGAGGGCAACCGGCGAGCATCGTCCGACGCCCGCGGCAACCTCGCCGATCTGACGAACGTGGCCTTGCTCCACGCCCCCGTCGAGCGGGCCCTCGCGCGCGGCATGCTCGGCACGCGTGCCGACGTCGTCGTGCTGGATCCGCCCCGGACGGGAGCCAAGGACGCGGTCGCCCCAATCGCCGCCCTCGAGCCGCGCCGCATCGTCTACGTCGCGTGCGACCCGGCCGCGCTGGCGCGTGATCTGGCCACCTTCGCCCGCCACGGCTATGCCCTCGAGTCGCTGCGCGGGTTCGCGCTGTTCCCGATGACGCACCACGTCGAATGCGTCGCGGTCCTCACGAAGAGCGATCCCGCGTGACCTTTCGGGTCAGCGGCTGACGGCGAACGATCGGTAAGCCGGGGTGTCGTCCTCGATCCGGGCGTCGATCATCCGGACGGTGGCGTCGACGGTGTCCAGGGTCGAGGCGTCGTGGGAGACCAGGAGCGTCGCGGCGCCGGTGTGGTGGGCCAGGCCGGTGATCAGTTCGACCACGCGGGCTCCGCGCTCGTGATCGAGGGCGGAGGTGGGCTCGTCGACGAGGAGGATCTCGGGTTCGCCGACGAGTGCGCGTGCGATCGCGACACGCTGCCGCTGTCCACCGGACAACTGGGCCGGGCGCTTGTGCTGCTGGTCGACGACACCGACGGCGTCCAGGAGTTCCAGGGCGCGGTCGCGCACGCTGGCAGGCCGGCGGCCCTGCAGGTGAGCGTGGAGTTCGAGCTGCTCGAGAGCGGTGAGTGAGCCGAGCAACTGGGGCGACTGGAACACGATCCCGATGCGCTCACGCCGAACCCGGGTCGCCTGCGCCACGGTCGTGGTGGGGGTGAACACGACCTCGTCACCGATCCGTACGCAGCCGTGGGCAGGGCGGGTCAAACCGGCCGCCACCGCCAGCAGGCTCGACTTGCCCGCCCCCGAGGGCCCGAGCAGGGCCGTGGTGGTGCCGGCCGGGACTGTCAGGAGGACGTCGTCCACAGCGGTGAGGACGGTGTCGCCGTCGGGATACGTGAGTGTGATGCTCTTCAGGTGCAGATCCATCGGATGCTCCTTCCGGGTCGGTCGGGTCAGCGGGCGGCGAGGGCGGCGTGTGGATCGATGCGGGTGATGCGCGCCACCGAGATCGCGGCGCCCACCAGACCGAGCAGGACCAGTCCACCGGCAGGGACCACGGTGGTGGAGCCGGTGAGGATCACCGGGACCGAGTCCGGCAGCAGTGCGGCACCGGCGACGGTGAGCCCGGTCCCGACGGTGACCCCGCCGATCAGCAGCAGCGCCGCCTGTCCGAGGGCGTCCCGGAACAGGTATCCGGTGGAGGCGCCGAGTGCCTTGAGCACGGCGATGTCGCCGGATCGGCTGATGGTCCAGACGGTGAAGAACGCTCCGACCACGAGCGCGGAGATGACGAGCAGGAAGGCCTGCATGGTCCTCAAGGAGGTGTTCTCCCCGGCGAAGGACGGTACTGCCGACCGGGCCTCCGAGGTGGTGACGGTCGTCGTACCGAGATGATCGTCCGCGTCCGTCAGGGCGTCGTCGTCAGTTCCCGCGGTGGTCAGGGCTATGACGGTCGCGACCGTGTCGTTCGTCCCGCCGGGAGTCGTCCGCGCACCGATCGCCTGCCAGTCGTCCAGGGTCGTCCACACGACCGGGGTGTGGGAGAACGACTCGTCGGTGTCCACGATCGCTGCGACGGTGAGGCCATGGCCACCCATCGTCACGGTGTCACCCGGGTCCGCGCCGAGGGCATCCGCAGCGCCAACGGTCAGGACGACGGTCCCCGGTGCGATCCTTCCGTCGTCCCAGGGCACCAGGTCCGAAACCCGCTCCACGCCGAGCGCGGTGACCGAGGCCGTCGTGCCGTCCGCCTCGGCCCGCGTGGTGGCCAGTCCGAGCGGTTCGGCCGACTCGACGTCCGGCACCCGGGCCCACTGCCTCCACTGCGGTGAGATCACGGTCGAGGCGGTGAACCCGGGCGCATCGTCTGGCGATGGCATGGCGAAGACGATGTGGTCGGCGGGCAGATCCGTGATCGCGGAGGACGATTCTCGTGCCAGGCCGGCGGTGAGGGAGGCGATCATGGTGACCAGGAGAGTGATCAACACGATCACCACCGACATCAGGACGAAGCGACCACGGGCATGGTTGAGATCGCGCAGGGCGACGAACACGAAAGACCTCCTCGGTGTGGTGGACGTCTTCCAGCATTCGCGCTCACCACGCCCGGAACATCGGACCCCGGGCTGATCCTGCGGCCCCGAACGGTGGCCCGGATGATCACTCCTTCGGACGATGCGGTCGGGTCTGGCATGGCTAGATTGGCAAGGTGAACGTGCGTGCGCATCCCTCGCCGACCCGGGGGTTGATTTTCGGGCTTGACGTGCTGTTCGCCATCCTCATCGTCGTGGCGGTGGTGCAGGCGCCTCAGGGAGCCACGGGGGCGGCCGCGTTGAGCGTCTGCCTGTTCGCGGGGGTGTACGCATGGGGACGATTGGCCGTGCGGGTGCATGAACGGTCCCTCGAGAGTCCGAGAGGACGGTGGTGGCCCGACACCGCCTGGATCGCCGCCCTCACGGTGTCGTGGGCAGTGTCGCTGTGGATCTCCCCGCCGGCACTGTGGCTCGCGTTCCCCCTCATGCTCCTGCAGATGCACGTCCTGGGGCCACACCGTGGACCTGTCGCGGTCCTCGCCACGACGATCACCGCTGTTGCCGAGGGTCTCCTCGTCCAGGCCGGCCCCGGTGGCCCGTGGACCGGTTTCGTCCTGGGGCCGGTGCTCGGAGCCGGGGTGGCCGTCGGGGTGGTGGTCGGGATCGAGGCGTTCGTCCGGGAATCCCAGACCCGCCAACGCACCGTGGACGAGCTCACCCGGACACGTCGACACCTCGCCCGGGGAGAACGCGAACGCGCCGTCACCGAGGAGCGGGCACGCCTGGGCCGCGACATCCACGACACGCTCGCCCAGTCGCTCTCCGCGATCGAGTTGCTGCTCCGCACCGCGGAGGCCACCGTCGGCACCGATGACGAGAAGACGCGGACGCTGATCGGGCAGGCCCGCGAGGCAGCACGCGCCGGGCTCGGCGAGGCGCGTCGGGTCGTCCAGGACCTCACCCCCGGCGACCTCGACCGGACGACCCTCCTCGGTGCGCTCCATCGCGTCGCCGACCGTACCGCGAACACGCACTCCGACACCGACGACGGCCGTACGCGTCCGCTCGACGTCTCGGTCCACACGAACGGTCCGGCCGTCCCGCTCCCGGTGCCGCTCGACACCGCGCTGCTCCGCATTGCCCAATCGGCCCTCGCCAACGTGAGCGAGCACGCCGAGGCGACGCACGCCCGAGTCACGCTCTCCTACGAGTCCGACTCCGTCACCCTCGACGTGGTTGACGACGGCAAGGGATTCGACCCCTCGATCGTCCCGGGCCAGATGGGGGAGCGCGGCTTCGGGATCCCCGCGATCCGTGCCCGGGTCCAGGCGCTCGGAGGGTCGGTTGCGCTCGAGTCCGCCCCCGGGGATGGGACCGCGCTCGCCGTGACCCTGCCCACCCACCTCATCGGGGAATCCCGATGATCGACGTCGTTCTCGCAGACGACCACCCGGTGGTCCGCGCCGGCCTGCGCGCCGTGGTCGACAGTCAGTCCGACATGCACGTCATCTGTGAGACGTCGTCGGCCGAGGACCTGCTCACCTGGCTCGACGAGGGCGGTCGAGCCGACGTCATCCTGCTCGACCTACGGTTCGGCGACTCCCGGATGTCAGGCGCCACAGCGACCGACGTCGTCGTACGGCACCACGCCATTCCCGTGCTCGTCGTGACGACCTACGGGACCGATGCCGACATCCTTACGGCGATTGAAGCAGGAGCCACGGGATACCTCCTCAAGGACGCCCCGACCGAGGAGCTCGCCCGCGCCATCCGCTCCGCGGCCGCCGGCGAGGTCGTGCTGGACGCCGAGGTGCAACGCCGACTCCTCGGTCGGATGCGCACTCCCACCCAGAACCTCAGCACCCGCGAACTCGAGGTACTCCGGTTGGCTTCGGCCGGCAGGTCCAACGAAGCCATCGCCCGCGAACTGTTCGTCTCCGTCGCCACCGTGAAGTCCCACCTGGCACACGTCAACACGAAACTCGGCACCCAGTCGCGGTCCGAAGCGGCCGCCACCGCACGCGACCGCGGGATGTTCTGACAGGACGCACCACGTCGAATGCGTCGCGGTGCTTGCCCCGGCGTGAGCGGCCCACGACACTCACTCAGGTGAGATACGCCGATCCGCACGCCTGCCCCGACTGCCGAGGGCTCATCGCGGGCCAGTCCGTCTGCCCGCACTGCGGCTTCGACCTGACCGTGCCGGAGGCCGCCCAATTGTGGCGGACGTTCCTGGAGGCCGACCGGCTCGTCGCGCAGGGCCGCCGGCGCGTCCCCGCGGAATCGGTCACGCCCACGGCGCCCACTGAGCCGCGGCCGACACCCATGGGGGTGCAGGCGGGGATTTCGGCCGGCGCCGGGGTGTCCCGCTCCTGGTCCACCGGCTCGATCCTGCTCGGGCTGGGAGCCGCGTGCCTCGTCGTGGCCGGGATCATCTTCGTCACGGTCGCGTGGGGTGCGCTGGGAATCCTCGGCCGCGCGCTGATCCTGCTGCTGGTCACCGCGATCGTCGGAGGCTGCGCGCGATGGGCGACCCGGCGACGCCTGCCGGGCACGGCCGAGTCGTTGTGGGCGGTCTTCCTGGCCCTGCTGACGGTCGACGTCTTCGCCGCCGCCGCCGAAGGACTGTTCGGCGTCGAGGGCGGCGACATCGCCTGGGTCACGACAGCCTGGACGATCGCCATCGTCGCGGTCTCGTTCGCCATCGTCCGGACAGGCCGTGGGCCGCTCGGTCGCGACCTCGTGATGCCCCAGCTGGCCGCCGGACTCAGCCCGTGGATCGGGGCGCCGGTGCTGGCGGTGCGGATGTCGGAAGCGCTCGACGACGCGCCGAGCTTCTGGCCGACCGCCGTGGGACTCCTGCTCGCGTCGGCCGTCGTCGCCGCGGCCGTCCACTGGCGCCTGCGCTGGGCGCTGTGGACGTCCGTGCCGCTCGTGGGCCTCTTCCTCATCGTGATGGTGACGATGGCCGTCGGTCAGGCGTGGGACGGCGAACCGGCGCTGACGTTCGCCGACGCCGCGCCGATGCTCACGCTCGTCGTGGGCGCGCTGGTCGTCGGACGGCTCGCGCCGGTCGTGACCACGTCGGCAGTCGCGGCTGCCACGGCGGGTGTGGGGTATCTCGTGTTCGTCGCTGCCGCCGGCTGGGCCGAGGAGGCGCAGGCGCACGAGAGTGTCGCGGTCCAGGTACTCGCGGTGCTCACGGCTGGTGTCGCGGTGATGGCGACCCGACGCGACCCGTGGTCGGCCGGTCTGCGCTGGGCCTGCGTCGGCGGCGCCGGCGTCGTCGCCACGTGGCTCGCGGTCGTCGCGTTCACGAACCTGGAGCGGATCGACACCGCGACCTCCTTCTTCGTGTCGCAGGGCTGGTGGCAGCGACCGACGGACGCGGCGTTCCACGAGGGCTGGCGCATGCTCGTGGTCGCCACCGCACTGGCCGTGATCCTGTGGGCCGCGGGTCGGTGGCCCTCGCTGCGGCTCGACTGGGCGAGCCTGGGCCGCCCGCTGGCGTCGGTGGTCGTGGCGGTCGGCATCGTCACGTCGGTCTCGGCGACGGAACTGCCCTTCTTCGTCCACGCCACGGCACTCGTGCTGGTCGGGGTGTCCTTGGCGTTCCTGCTCGGCTCGGCCGTGGTGTGGTTCGGTCTCGTGCCAGCCGTCTTCATCATCCTGGCGCCGATCGTCGTGCCGCCGGACGAGCCCGTCACGGCGTTCGTCCTCGGCCTGGCGACAGTCGGCTTCGCGGCGTGCGCGCTCGTCGGCGCGGACCGGCCCGGCCCGCGCGGGTGGCTCTCGGCCGGGTACACGGGATTCGCGGCCGCCGCGGCCATCGCGACCGGCGGGCAGTGGGTCGACCTGGCCGACCCCGGACCGGGCTGGCTGGGCACGAGCATCGCGGGCCTCTCCGCCGCGGCGCTGTTGCTCGCGATGGCGTTGGACGAGTGGCCGTGGCACCGGATCGCCGTGGAGGTCGCGGCCGCCGCCGGGCTCCTGGTGGCACTGGGAGCCGAGGTCGACGACGGCGCCGCCGTCGCCCTGATCCTGACGATCGGCGCGGTCGCCGCGGGGCTGGTGAGCCTGCTCGACGAGGATCGTAGGTGGTTCCGCTGGGTCGCGCTGGCCCTCGTCGGCGCGGCGTGGGTCGTGCGACTGGCAGCGAGCGACGTGACCACGGTGGAGGCCTACACGGCGCCGTTCGCGCTGGCCCTGCTGGCCGCCGGCGTCTGGCGCCTGCGCACCGATCCGTCGAGTCGCACGTGGTCGGTGCTCACGCCCGGTCTGACCCTCGCGTTGCTCCCGTCGCTGCCGCAGGCCATCGCCGATCCGACCGGCCAGCGCGCGTTGCTGCTCGGCCTGGTGGCGGCAATCACCCTCGCGGCGGGCGTCGCGCTCCGCTGGGGTGCGCCGGTGGTCGGGGGAGCGGCCGTGATCGTGGTCCTTCTCCTGGTCAACATCGGTCCCACGGCCGCTGCGATGCCCCGCTGGATCCTGATCGCCCTCGCCGGCCTCGTGCTGTTGGTGGTCGGGACGACGTGGGAGAAGCGCGTCGCGGAGGGGCGCGCGGTCGTCGCCCGCATCCTCGCGCTCCGGTGAGGGTGTCCTGACCTGCAGCTGCCGAGGTCATTTTGATATCGTTTATCTTGACATCAAGATACATTCGTGACTTAGGGCATCCTGATCACCCGCGCATCGCGGAATACCGGCAGGATGGGCAGTACCAGCGAAGGAGAAGCCATGAGCGTCGACACTTTTCAGGCCAAGGACACTCTCGCGGTAGGTGAGAACTCCTACGACTACTACCGGCTGGACGCGGTGCAGGGTGAGGGACTCGACGTCGCCACGCTGCCCTTCAGCCTCAAGATCCTGCTCGAGGCGCTGCTGCGCACCGAGGACGGCGCGGACATCACCGCCGACGACATCACGGCGCTCGCCGCGTGGAATCCCTCGGCCGAGCCCGATCAGGAGATCCAGTTCACGCCCGCCCGCGTGATCATGCAGGACTTCACCGGCGTCCCGTGCGTCGTCGACCTCGCCACGATGCGCGAGGCGATGGTCGACCTCGGCGGCGACCCGAGCAAGATCAATCCGCTCGCGCCGGCCG
>CAYXFT010000022.1:0-25987 GCA_964464335.1 uncultured Aeromicrobium sp. | reverse complement strand
ATGAACGGCTCGGCGACCTGGGCCATGTTGATCGCGGACTGCACGCGCGTCTCGATGCCCTGCTTCTCGATGAAGTCCTGCAATGCGAGGGCGTTCATGACGGTGCCCAGCATCCCGATGTAGTCGGCGCGGGCACGTTCCATGCCGCGCTGGCTGAGTTCGGCGCCACGGAAGAAGTTGCCACCACCGACGACGATCGCGACCTGCACGCCCTCGTTGACCGCCGCGGCGACCTGGGCGGCGGCATCGTTGACGACGTCGGGATCGATACCGATCGCGCCTCCGCCGAACACCTCACCGGACAACTTCAGAAGAACGCGGCGAGCCATGGGACGAGGTTATCGGATCGCCGCCGCTGCGGCGCCGCTAGCCTCGGGCCATGGTGACCCGACCTCGCTCCGGCGATCAGTACGTCCTGCGTGCCGGAGGGGACGAAGCCGTCGTCGCGGGCGTGGGCGCGTCGCTGCGGTCCTACACCCACGACGGTCGTGACCTCGTGGTGCCGTTCGGGGCCGACGAGATCCGTCCCGCGTTCCGCGGCGCGACCCTCGCCCCGTGGCCCAACCGGGTCGTCGACGGCCGCTACACGTTCGCCGGCGCGGAGCACCGCCTGGCGCTCACGGAGACCGGGCTGGGTCACGCCCTGCACGGGCTCGTGACATGGCAGCGGTTCGAGCCGCTCGAGCACGACGCCGGCCGGGTCACCCTCGCGGCGACGATCGAGCCACAGGACGGGTATCCGTGGCGAGTGCGGGTCGAGACGACGTACGCGCTGACTGCCGAGGGCCTGACCCAGTCCGTGCGCGCCACGAACGCGTCGGACTCCCCAGCGCCGTTCGGGACCGGCCCGCATCCGTATCTCGTCGCAGGCGCGGGCGCGGTCGACGCCTGGACGCTGGAACTCCCGGCGTCCCGAGTGTTGCTGACCGACGATCGGCTGGCACCGACCTCGCTCGAGTCCGTCGAGGTGGATCCGGCGCGCTTCGACTTCCGGTCTCCCCGTGCGCTCGGTGCGGTCGAGTTGGACCACGCGTACACGGGCCTGCCCGATCATCCGACCGTGAGGGTGATCGCCCCGGACGGCCGCGGCGTCGCACTGTCGTGGGGACCGTCGTGCCGCTGGGTGCAGGTGCACACCGCGGACGGCAGCGGACGCACGGGATTGGCCGTCGAGCCGATGACGTGCGCACCCGATGCCTTCAACGAGGCGCCGTGGGACACCGGCCTCATCGTGCTGGCGTCCGGTGCCTCGACGGAGGCGAGCTGGACGTTCTCGGCCGTGGAGTGACTCCGGGGTCGATCCAGCGGTCGCGGTGCTCGACCACAGGGGCGAGGAATCGCTCGGGCAACAGTCCGTGCGACGTGAGGTTGTGGTGCTTCCTGCACTGGCAACGCAGGTTCGACGCCGAGGTGCCCCCGCCACGATCGTGGGCGAGCGCGTGGTCGAGATCGGTCTCGGTCGCCGGTTTTCGGCATCCGGCAACGCGACAGGTTCCGTCTCGCCAGTGCAGCGCTGCGCGCAACTCGCCCGGCGGTTGGTAGCCCAGACTCGTCGTGTCCATCACCGTGCCGCGAGGGTCGAGCACGAGCCGCCGGAACAGCGTCGTCTCGGACGCCGCCAGTTCGCGCACCCATCCGGCCGGGATCGCGTGCTCACGGTCTCGGGTGACGCCGGGGCCGTCGCCGTAGCCGATCAGGTCCGTCGCGTCGATCGCGATCGCGATCTCGCCACGGATCTCGGTCTCGGTGCCCGTGCATGACGTGAGCCAGTGGCCGACGAGGTCGGCCTGCTTCTGCGCCTGCGTCCGTCTGTCGCGGTGGCCGGGCTCGGGATCGGTCGCCGGCAGTGACTTCGCGGCTCGCTTCAACCGGTCCTCGACGACGAGCGCGACCGGCGTCGGCACGAGCGCGTTGATCCAGCTGGTGCCGTCGTCGAGATGGTTGATCTCGACCCGGCGCTCCTCGACCGACCGCTCGGCCTCGGCCGCCACCTGCTCGGCCTCCCACCGTCCCCGGAAGCGCTTCAGCCACGAGCGCAGTTCGCCCACGGTGAGCGACATCGCCTTCGCGACCACGTTGGCGTCCAGCGCCTCGGCCGGTCGCGCAGCCGCTCGGCCAGGCAGACGATCCGCCACACCGCGTTCTCGGTGATCCGCAGTCGTTGCGCCAACTCGGCCGTGACGTGGCGGCGCTCCAATTTCTTGCGGAGCACCAACTGGTCCGAGGCGTCGATCCGGCGCCGGTTCTCCTCATGGCAGGTCCAGCATCCGGTCGATCAGGGCGCGGGCCGGCCGGCTCCCCCGTCGCCGGCGCAGGATCGTGAACGGCAGGATCACCCTCCCGGACACTGACCGAGGATTCTGCATTCGGGGTCGTCAGCGGGGCGCAATGCCGAATCCTGCGTCCCCTGGGCGGGGCCCGGACGCACGAGAGCCCCGAGCAGATGCTCGGGGCTCTCGTACGGTGAGGCGACGCGTCAGGCGCCGACCTCGATGTGGCTGAAGCGCGTGATGGTGATGCCGGCCTCGTCGGCGACGGCCTTCACGGTCTTCTTGTTCTCGGTGACGCTGGGCTGCTCCAGGAGGACGTTCTCCTTGAAGAAGCCGTTCACGCGACCCTCGACGATCTTCGGCAGGGCCTGCTCGGGCTTGCCCTCCTCCTTGGCGGTGGCCTCGGCGATCTCGCGCTCCTTGGCGACGATGTCGGCGGGCACCTCCTCGCGGGTGAGCCAGCGCGGGCGCATCGCGGAGACCTGCATCGCGATGCCGCGCGCAGCCTTCTCGTTGTCACCCTCGTACTCGACGAGGACGCCGATCGACGGCGGCAGGTCGCTGGCACGACGGTGCATGTAGGTCGCGACGTTGCCCTTCAGGCTGCTGACCCGACCGAGTTCGAGCTTCTCGCCGATGACGGCGGCCAGCGCGCTGATCGCCTCGGCGACGGTCGTGCCGTCCTCGAGCTGGACGGACGCGAACTCCTCGGCGTTGGCCGGCTTGGCGGCGTCGGCCGCGACCGCGAGGCGCTCGGCCAGCTCGATGAACTGGTCGTTCTTCGCCACGAAGTCGGTCTCGGAGTTCAGCTCGACGATGGCCGAGCCGGCGTTCGCGACCAGGCCCGAGGAGGCCTCGCGCTCGGCGCCACGCTTGGCGGCCTTGGCCGCACCCGAGATCCGCAGGACCTCGACGGCCTTGTCGAAGTCGCCGTCGGCCTCGGTGAGGGCCTTCTTGGCGTCCATCATGCCCGCGCCGGTGGCGTCGCGGAGCTTCTTCACATCGGCAGCGGTGATTGCCATGTTCTACCCCTGTTTCTGGTGTCTGGTGGTCAGGAGGCCGGGGTCTCGTCGGCGGCGGCCTCAGCAGGCGCCTCGACGGACTCGGCGGCGGGAGCCTCGGCAGCAGGCGCCTCGACGGCGTCAGCGGCAGGAGCCTCGACGGCTTCGGCAGCGGGCGCCTCGGCAGCGTCAGCGGCGGGCGCCTCGGCGGCGTCGGCGGCAGGAGCCTCGGCGGGCTTGTCGCCCGAGCTCAGCAGTTCCTTCTCCCAGTCGGCCAGGGGCTCCTCGGCACCGAGCTCGGAGCCCGGGGTCTCCTCGCCCGTCTTGGCGCCACCGCGCGAGATGAGGCCCTCGGCGACGGCGTCGGCGATGACCCGCGTCAGCAGGCCGACCGAACGGATCGCGTCGTCGTTGCCCGGGATCGGGAAGTCGACGTCGTCGGGATCGCAGTTCGTGTCCAGGATGGCGACGATCGGGATGTTGAGCTTCTTGGCCTCGTCGACCGCGAGGTGCTCCTTCTTGGTGTCGACGATCCACACGGCGTTGGGAACGCGGCCCATGTCGCGGATGCCGCCGAGGGTGCGGTTCAGCTTGGTGTACTCCCGCTTCATCTGCAGGAGCTCCTTCTTCGTGCGGTTGGAGCCCGCGACGTCGTCGAAGTCGATCTCCTCGAGCTCCTTCATGCGCTGGAGGCGAGCCGACATCGTCGTGTAGTTGGTGAGCATGCCGCCCAGCCAACGCTGGTTCACGTAGGGCATGCCGACCCGCTTGGCCTGCTCCTCGACGGGCTCCTGAGCCTGGCGCTTGGTGCCGACGAACAGGATCGTGCCGCCGCGGGCGACAGTCGTCTTGACGAACTCGTACGCCGAGTCGATGTAGGCGAGCGACTGCTGCAGGTCGATGATGTAGATGCCGTTGCGCTCGGTGAAGATGAATCGCTTCATCTTCGGGTTCCAACGGCGGGTCTGGTGCCCGAAGTGCACGCCGCTCTCGAGCAGCTGACGCATGGTGACGACGGCCATCGTCGTACTTCCTTTCCATCCAAGTTGACGCACCACCGGTCGGCGATGCCCTGGTGTCCGACGCGGGCCACCCCCGAAGGGGACCTGGGCCACGCCCCTGTTCAGCTCTCGCCTCACAGGAGTTGGACACGCGAATTTCCGCCCCGGAGGGCAGATGGGGCAAGTCTAGTCCACCCCACCCCGCCCGACGAAATCGGCACTCGTCCACAGCGACGGCGCGCGCCCGGCCTTCGTCCACAGCCCTCCTGACGACGGTTCCGCTCCCCCGGTCCGCACCGATTGGCTCGACCCATGCCCTCCCTCCTGCGCGTTCTCGGCACGGTCCTGCTCCTGCTCGCGGTCGCGGCGGCTCCCGCCACCGCCGGACCGTGGACGTGGCCCTTGGGCGACCACCGCATCGAACGCGACTTCGATCCGCCCGAGTCCGACTACGGCGCCGGTCACCGTGGCGTCGACCTGCCGGGGCGCGTCGGCGAGACCGTGCGGGCGGTCGCCGCCGGCCGGGTGACGTTCGCGGGCCGGGTCGCCGGGGTCGCGACGATCACGATCGACCACGGTGGCGAGCGCTCCACCTACCAGCCGGTGGAGCCTTCGGTCCGGGTCGGCGACGCGGTCGACGCGGGCCAGCCGATCGGCCGACTCCTCGGCGGCCACCGGTCGTGCCGCAGCACGTGCCTGAACCTGGGTCGACTGCGCGGCGACGACTACCTCGATCCGGCCGACCTGCTGGGCGGGTCCGGCTCGTACCGGTTGATCAGCCCCGAGGGACCGCCGCCCGAACCGCCTGCGTCCGGTGGCGGCGCCCTGCCGCTGGACGGACCGATCACCTCGGCGTTCGGCATGCGGGTCCACCCCGTCACCGGCATCCGAAAACTGCACGACGGCGTGGACATCGGAGCGCCCTGCGGGACCGCCGTGCCGACCGTGGCCGCGGGCGTCGTCACCCACTCGGGCCTCCGCGGCGCCTACGGGGAACAGGTGCAGGTGCGACACCGAGACGGCACGAGTACCTCCTACTCGCACCTGTCGGCGCGGTCGGTGTCGCGCGGCGATCGCCTGACTGCGGGAGCGATCGTCGGCCGGGTCGGCTCCACGGGCTCGTCGACGGGGTGCCACCTGCACTTCATGCAGCTCGTGGGCGGTGTCGCCGTGGATCCCCTGTCGCGGTGAGGTCAGGCGCGCGGATGGGCCTGGGTGAACGCGGCGCGCAGGCGGTCGGCACTGACGTGGGTGTAGATCTGCGTCGTGCCCAGCGAGGCGTGCCCGAGCAACTCCTGGACCGATCGCAGGTCGGCCCCACCCTCCAACAGGTGAGTGGCGGCCGTGTGCCGCAGTCCGTGCGGACCCACGTCCGGGGCATCGGGAACGGCGGCCACGCGTTCGTGCACGATGCGGCGGATCACGCGGGCGTCGACACGCCCTCCCCGCGCACCGAGGAACAGCGCGGGCCCGCTGTCGGCCGTCACGAGCCCGGGACGGCCTCGGTCGAGCCACTGCCTGAGCGCGTCGGCGGCGGGCAGGCCGTACGGCACCATCCGCTCCTTGTTGCCCTTGCCCAGCACCCGCAGCACCCGCCGGTGCGGATCGAGGTCGTCGACGTCCGCGCCGACCAGTTCGCCGACGCGGATGCCGGTCGCGTAGAGCACCTCGATGACGGCGAGGTCCCGCAGCCCCAATGGCCCGGCGTCCTCGGTCGTGGCGACGATCGCATCGACGACCGCGCGCATGTCGGTCTGGTTGAGCGCCGGCGGCAGGTTCCGGTGGGCCTTCGGCGCCGCCAGCAGCGCTCCGGCGTCCGTGGCGGCCCGCCCCGAGCGCTCCAACCACGCGGTGAAGACCCGAGCCGCCGTCGATCGGCGGGCGAGCGTCGTGCGGGCCCGCCCGCGGGTCTGCAGGCCCGCCAACCAACTGCGCAGGGTGCGGATCGTGAGATCGGCCGGCTCGCCCACGTGCAACAGACAGGAGTGCTCGGCCAGGTTCGACAGGTCGGTGAGGTACGCCCGCACCGTGTGGTCGGACAGATCGCGTTCGTCGCGCAGGTGCCGCTCATAGGCGGCCAGCGTCCCGGCCCAGCTCTCGGAGACCTCCACGCTCCCACCCTCCCACGCTCAGGCCGGGTAGACGGTGACCTCGGTGGCCTTGAGGCTGAGCCACATTTCGGCTCCCGGCTCGATCCCGAGATCGGCCACGGCCGCCGGCGTGACATCGACGAGCACACCGCCCACCTCGACCCGGCAGGTTCCTCCGCGCTGCTCCAGATGTGTCACCCGACCTCGCCACACGTTGCGCGGGCTACCGTCCGGAGGGGCGCGGTGCAGGGCGATCGCCGAGGGCGCGAAGGTGGCCATCGCCGGCTCCCCCGCCACGAGTGCCCGCGCGGGCAGACCCGTCACGGGCGGCCCATCCGCCGACTGCACCGTGTCCGGGCCGATCGCACTGCCCTCGACGAGGTTGACCCCGGACAGGGCCGCACCGAAGGCGCTGCGGGGGTGGGCCAGGACGTCCCGGCTGGGCCCGGCGTCGACGATCCGTCCGGACTCCACCACGACGGTTCGATCGGCCAGTACGAGCGCGTCCACCGGATCGTGGGTGACCACGATGGCCGTGCGGTCCGCCAGCACCCGGCGCACGACTCGGCGCAACTCCGGGACCGAGGGCGCGTCGAGTGCAGCCAGCGGCTCGTCCAGCAGGATGACCGCCGGCTCGGACGCCAGCGCCCGCGCCAGCGCGACCCGCTGCGCCTGTCCACCGGACAACTCCGCCGGGCGACGTCGGGCCAGGTCGGTCAGGCCCAGCTCGTCCAGCCACCGGTCGGCCACGGCGCGGGCAGCGCCGTCACCGCGGCTGCGAGGTCCGAAGGCGACGTTGTCGCGCACGTTCAGGTGCGGGAACAACAGTGGCGCCTGCGCGAGCAGCGCCACCGAACGGCGGTGCGGCGGCACCCACGTGCCGGGCCCGGCCAGGACCCGGTCCCCCACCTTCACGACCACCTCGTCGGGCCGGAGCAGTCCGGCCACGGCCGCCAGGACGGTCGACTTGCCCGCGCCGTTCGGACCGACCAGCGCCACGGTCTCCCCCGGCGCCACGACGAGGTCGACGTCGACCCCTCGGATCTCGTCCCGGACGCGCACCGTCAGGCTCACCACGGGTTCCTCCCCGGCCGGCCGACGACCGCGATCACGACGACGGCGACGAGCACCAGTACCAGCGACAGGGCGACCGCGGCGTCGGGGTCGACCTCGCGCTGCAGGTAGATCTCCAGCGGAAGGGTCCGCGTGACGCCCTGCAGGCTGCCGGCGAAGGTGATCGTGGCGCCGAACTCGCCGAGCGCCCTCGCGAAGCAGAGGACCGTGCCGGCCACCAGTCCCGGCGCCACCATCGGCAGCGTGATCCGACCGAGCACCCGGGACGGTCGGGCGCCGAGCGTCGCCGCGACCCGGCCGTAGCCGGGATCGGTTCCGCGCAGCGCACCCTCGAGACTCACCACGAGGAACGGCATCGAGACGAAGGTCTGGGCCAGGACCACCGCGGCGGTGCTGAACGCGATCTGGATGCCCAGCACCTCGAGGTGCTCACCGATCAGGCCGCGACGACCGAACGTGTAGAGCAGCGCGATGCCGCCGACGACCGGCGGCAGCACGAGGGGCAGCAGCACGAACGGTCGTACGACCGGCACCCACGGTGCCGTCGACCGTGCCAGCACGACGGCCAGGGGAATGCCGAACAGCAGACACAGGACCGTGCTGGCACTCGCGGTGCGCAGGCTGAGCCACAAGGCGTCCCGCGAGGATTCCGACGTGACCAGCGCGCCGAAGTCGGCCCAGTCGACCCGCAGGACCATGGCGATGAGCGGCAGCGCCACCAGCAGCAGACCGACGACCGCCGGGACGAGCGTCCAGCGCGGCAGGTCGACGGCGCCCGACCTCACGGGGCGCCGAAACCAGCCTGCTGGAGGATCGCCTGCCCGCTGGCACCCGTCACGAGTTCGACGAACTCGGCGGCCAATTCGGGTTCCCCGGCCTCCTTCAGCGCCACGATCGGATACGTGTTGACGACCTGGTCGGCGGCGGGCACGTCGACGCCGTTCACCGCGTCGCCGGCGGCCACGACGTCCGTCACGTAGACCAGGCCCGCATCGGCCTCGCCACTGGTGACCTTGCCGAGCACGTCGGTGACCGACTGCTCCTCGCTGACCGGCTTCACGGTCAGCCCGGCGTTCGCCAGCAGCGTCTGCGAGGCGGCACCGCAGGGCACCTGCGGTGCGCACAGGACGACCTTGACCGCGGGGTCCGCGAGGTCGTCGAGCGCCTTCACGTCGGCCGGGTTGTCCGGCGGCGTCGCGATCTGCAGGATGTTCGTCGCGAATGCCTCGGGGTCGCCCGCAGCGTTGCCCGCATCGGTCACCAGGGCCATCGTGCGCTCGTCGGCCGAGGCGAACACGTCGGCGGGTGCGCCCTCGTTGATCTGCGCGGCCAGGTCGGAGGAGCCGCCGAAGGACAGCTTGACCTCGACCCCGTCGTGCTCCTGCTCGAACTCGTCGGCGAGGTCGGTGAAGGTGCCCTTGAGCGATGCCGCCGCGAAGACCGTGATGGTGCGGTCCTGCGCGGCGGAGTCGGAGTCGTCACCTCCGCACGCGGCGATCGTCGACAGCAGGACGGCCGACGCGGCAACGGCGGCGGTGCGGATCAGGTTCATTGATGGTCTCCGGGAGTTTCGAGGATCACGTTGGTGGCCTTGACGACCGCGACGGCCACGATCCCGGGTTCGAGCCCGAGTTCGCGCACCGACTCGGTGCTGATGAGGGAGACGACACGATGCGGACCACACTGCAACTCGACCTGGGACATCACCGTGTCACTGAGGACTTCGGTGACGATGCCGACGAATCGATTGCGCGCCGATCGGCCGACCCCCGTCGGATCGGGGGCCTGTTCCAGTTCCTCGCGGGCATGCCGAGCGAGGCTGCGCCCGTCGACGACGGTCCGACCGGCATCGTCCTTCGTGCCGTCCAGTCGGCCGGAGGCGATCAATCGTCGT
This sequence comes from uncultured Aeromicrobium sp., assembly GCA_964464335.1. Taxonomy (GTDB): domain Bacteria; phylum Actinomycetota; class Actinomycetes; order Propionibacteriales; family Nocardioidaceae; genus Aeromicrobium. Next base: position 16,657 of record CAYXFT010000022.1, on the reverse strand, counting down.
ACGGTGTCGGTGCTGACCCCGAGAAAGGTGGCAGCATCAGAGACTCGCACTTGCGTCATGCAGAGCACCCTAGCAACGCATGTGCGTCAGGCACGGAGGGAGTCCACGTGGGCAGATCCGTCGACGACCACGTCCATGCGGTGGCCGAGGCCGTCCGCGCCGCCGCCGCCCGCCGCGCGCAGGACGCGGCGCTGGACCAGGCCCTTCGGGACGTGCGCGGCGGCCGGCTGGCCCGATCGGTCCGGGCGCAACGGGACGTCCCCGGCTTCGACAACAGCCAGATGGACGGCTTCGCGGTCGCGGCGGCCGACCTCGTTCTCGCCGACCTCGAGCCCGTCCGGCTGGCGACGGTCGCACACGTCGTGGCCGGCGGGCTCTCGCCCGCTCGACTAGCGCGCGGGACCGCGGCGCCGATCATGACCGGAGCGCCACTGCCTCCCGGCGCCGATGCGGTCGTACCGGTCGAGCGCACGGCCTCCCGCGACTTCGGCCCGGTCGACGGCGGCGCCACGGTCGAGTTCGCCTCCTCCGTCGACCCCGGCACCTTCGTCCGCCGGCGTGGCACGGACGTCCGACTCGGTGACGTCCTGCTCGACGCCGGTGCGCCCCTGCATCCCGCCGCCGTCGGCGCGCTCGTGGCCGCGGGAGTCGACCGGGTGCAGGTCGTTCCACCGCTGCGGATCGCCTTCGTCGGCACGGGGTCCGAGCTCGTGAGCGGCGACGTGCCCGACTCGAACACCGCCGCACTGCTCGCCCACGCCCACGACCTCGGCGTCCATGGTGAGTCGTACCTGGTCGAGGACGACCCGGCCGCGCTCGCGGCCCTGCTCGACCGGCTCGCCACCGACCACGACCTCGTCGTGACCACCGGTGGCGTCAGCGCGGGCACCCGCGAGGTGGTCCGCCAGTGCCTCGAGGGCACTCCGGGCGCCTGGTTCGGACACGTCGACGTCCAACCCGGCGGGCCGCAGGGACTGGCCGAGATCACCTCGGCCGGACGCACGGTGCCCGTCGTGTGCCTGCCCGGCAACCCGGTCAGCGTGCTGGTCTCGTTCGAGCTCTTCCTGCGGCCTCCACTCGCCGAGTCCGCCGGGCTCGTACCGTGGCGACGGTCGGGCACCGCCCCCCTCGCCGAGGCCCTGGAGTCCCCCGCCGGTCGGCTCCAGATCCGGCGGGGTCACCTCGATGCGGACGGTCGGGTGAGCCTCGTCGGAGGTCCCGGCTCGCACCTGGTCGCCGCCTACGCACGGGCGAACCTGCTGGTGCTCGTCCCCGAGGCCGTCACATCAATGTCGGTCGGCGATACCGTGGAATGGTGGAGGATCGCGTGAGCACCGATGGACTGTCGCACTACCGCGACGACGGCAGCGCCCACATGGTCGACGTCACCGCCAAGGCGACGTCGCGCCGGGTGGCGACCGCGTCGGGCCTGCTGCGCACCCGGCCGGACGTCGTCGCGCGCATCATGAGCGGTGACCTGCCCAAGGGCGAGGCCCTCGCCACCGCCCGCGTCGCCGGCATCCTCGCGGCGAAGCGCACGCCCGACCTCGTGCCGCTGTGCCACCCGCTGCCCCTCGGCTCGATCACGATCGACTTCCGCGCGCTGGACGACGCCGTCCGGGTCGAGGCGACCGTCGCCACCACCGCCCCGACCGGCGTCGAGATGGAGGCTCTCACCGCGGTCTCGGTCGCGGCATTGACGCTCTTCGACATGGTCAAGGCCGTCGACCACACGGCCGTGATCGACGCGGTCCGGGTGGAGTCCAAGACCGGTGGCACCCACGACTGGAGCCGCGATGACTGACGCCGACGTCCGACACCTCGGCGTCGTGGTGGCATCGACCCGCGCCGCCGACGGCCGCCGCGAGGACCTCACCGGTCCCCGGATCGCGGACTGGGGGCGCGCTCGGGGCTACGAGGTGTCCGGCCCCCACGTCGTCGCCGACGGGCCCGGCGTGGGCGACGTCCTGCGCCGGCTGATCGACCAGGGGTGCGCCCTGGTGATCACGACGGGTGGAACCGGCTTCTCCCCCGACGACCACACGCCCGAGATCACCGCGTCACTGATCGATCGGCCGGCACCGGGCATCGCCGAGGCGATCCGGGCCCACGGCCTGCGGTCCACCCCGCACGCGGCGCTCTCGCGCGGGCTCGCCGGAGTCAGCGGTCGCACCCTCGTGGTCAATCTGGCGGGATCGACCGGAGCCGTCCGCGAGGGCCTGGAGGTGCTCGACGGGATCGTCGACCACGCCTTGGAACAACTCGGTCACGGGCGATCGACGTCCGAACCGTCCCACAGGTCGTCGCCCGGCACGAGCTCGACCTCCTGAGCCGCCAACCACGGTCCGGCACCGACGTCACCGCGTAGCGACGCGACGAGCTCGGCCCAGTGGTCCCGGCCGATCAGCACCGGATGGCCGGGTACCCCGTCGTACGTGAGGCGCCGCAGGTCCGTGCGGCCGGCGCCGGACGAGATCAGCCGACGCACGGCCGCCGCCGGAAGACCCGGCTGGTCGACGAGCGCGACGACGACCGCATCGACGGGCTCGTCCGCGAGAGCGTTCAGGCCCGTGCGCAGCGAGGCCGACACCCCCTCCTGCCAGTCCGGGGCGACCACGGGACGCGCCGCGTCGGGCACGAACGCGAGTGCTTCCCCGGCCTGTGCACCGAGCACGACGATGACCGGTTCGAGGCCGGCCGCGCACAACGCCTCTGCGACGCGCGCCATCCACGGCGTGCCGTCCGCGTCGACGACCGTCGCCTTCGGGCGCCCGAACCGCGTGCCCGCCCCGGCGGCGAGGACCAACCCGGCAGGGCCGGTCACGACACGCGCCGGCCGCGCACGACGACGCCGGCGACCGCCTGTTCGCGCAGCCCGTGCAGCAGGGTGAACAGGATCTCCCGATCCGCGCGGGCCTCGTCGTCCGACCGGATCCCCCACGCCAGCGCACCGGCCAGCGCCGGGACGTGCTCGGGCTCGAGCACCAGCAGGTCGGCCTCCTTGCCCACGTCGAAGTTGCCGAACACCCGCTCCTGGTCGAGCGCGCGAGCGCCCGCGAGGGTGCCGCTGAAGAGCAGTTCGGCCGGCCCGATGGAGACCTCGTCGATCTCGTTCATGTGCACGCCGTGGCCGATCCCCAGGGCCCGGGCGATGAGCCATTCGTCGCCGGCACCCACGTCGGTGCCGATCGCGACGTTCACCCCGGAGTCGACCGTCCGCCGCCACGGCATCGTGCCCGAGCCGAGGAACAACTGGGAGGTCGGGCAGTGCGCGATCGACGAGCCTGCGGCCGCCAGTCGCTCCAGTTCGTCGTCGTGGCAGTGCACGGCGTGGGCCATGATCGTCCGCCGACCGAGCAGCGAGTGACCTCCGCGCTGGCTGCCCGGCAGGAACGAGCCGTCGTAGGTGTCGAGGTAGTGGTGGACGCCGTAGGTCGCGAGGACCGCGGCGATCTCGCCCGTTCCCGGGCGGTCGTTCTCGCTCAGGTGCGAGTGGACGTACACACCCCGGTCGCGCACCTGCGCGTAGAGCTCGCCCAGCGCGGTGAGCGTGCGCGGTGTCGTCGCGAGGCTGAACCGTGGCACGATCGCGACCTGGACGAGTGACTCGTGCTCGGGCCTGTCCTCCGGATCCGTGCCGTGCCAGCGGCCGATCTCGTCCCGGCGAGCTCGATGGCCTCGTCCTCGCCCGTCATCAACGGTGCGGCACTGGCGGGTCCGACGACCTGGATGCCGCGTCCGCTGACCGTCCGCAGCCCCGCGGCCAGCGAATGGTGGTAGAGCGCGTCCTGCGCGTGCGGGAACGCCGAGCCGAAGACCATGGCCGCCGTGGTCCCCACGGCGAGCCGGCGTGCCGTGAAGTCGGCCGCGATCTGCTCGGCGAAGGCCGGGTCCGCGAGCCGCGCCTCGGCCGGGAAGATGCAGTGCTCGAGCCACTCGAGCAACTGGCCGCCACCGTAGGCGCTCGTGCTGTAGGTCTGCGGGAGGTGGATGTGGGCGTCCACGAAGCCGGGGATGACGAAGGCACTGCGCGTGACCGGCGCGTCCAGCCAGGAGTCCGGCAGTTCCGCGTACGGCCCTGCCCAGCCGATCGCGCCGTCGCCGTCGACGGCGACGGCCCCGTCCCGCCACGAGACGAGGTGCGCATCGGCCTCGTGCACGGTCGGCGATCCCGCGACGTGGAACACATGGCCGCGATACACGTGCCGGCGGTCGTCCACGGTTCCCCCTGCTCGTCGCTGCGGAACGACCACGCTATCGGGCGCGGCCACGGACCCGGCCTCCCGACGCGAAACCTTTACCCGGTCGAAACACCGGCGGCCGCTGCGCGACGCGCGATCGATCTAGCGTGGCGTCATGTTCGAGCACGCGGCCCTCGTCGTCTCCGAGGTGATGTCAGGGCGGGCCGTCGCGCTCGCCGTCGTGACGTCCGTCGGGGGCAGCGCGCCGCGGCCTCTGGGCACGTCGATGGTCGTGACGAGCGACGGGAGCGTGCTCGGCAGCGTCTCGGGCGGCTGCGTCGAGTCGGCGGTCCTCGCGCGCGCCGACGAGGTGCTCGCCGGGGGCGCCCCGTCGACCGAGGTCTTCGGCTACGGCGATCCGGAGGCCTTCGCGATCGGGCTGGCCTGCGGGGGCACCGTCGAGGTCCTCGTGACCCGGGTCGATCCCGGGGTGGACACCGCGGTCCTCGACGTCTGGCGTGCCGCGGCAGCGGGCCGGGGCGCCGACCTGGCGCTGGCGGTGGCGATCCGCGGCGCGTGCGTGGGCCGGACCACGACGAGGTCCGGCGCGGCCGAGGGCGTCGCCCGCCTCGACGCAGCCGACGGCTCGTGGCTGGTGGCCCGCCCCGCCGAACCGGCCGACTTCCTCGTCTACGGAGGGGTCGACGTCGCGGCGCCGCTGGTCACCCTCGCCCGGATGGCCGGATACCGCGTCACCGTGGTCGATGCCCGCCCCGCGTTCGCCCGGATCGAGCGGTTCCCCGACGCCCATGAGGTGGTCCGGGCCCAACCGGTGTCCGACCTGGCGGCCCGGGCGGACCGTCCCTCCACGGTCGTGTGCGTCCTCACCCACGAGGACCGGTTCGACGTGCCGGTGCTGGTCGAGGCGCTGAGACGTGGCGGGGCGTTCGTCGGCGCGATGGGGAGCCGATCGACGACCGCCGCGCGGCGGCGACGGCTCCAGGCGGCGGGTCTCACCCCGACCGACCTCGACCGACTCCACGCGCCGATCGGCCTCGACCTCGGCGGACGCTCCGCGCACGAGACCGCGATCGCGATCATGGCCGAGGTGATCGCGGCGCGTCACGGCCACGACGGTCGCCCGCTCCGTGAATCGGACGGACCGTTGCACGCGCACGTCACCCTGAGTGCACGGCCCGCCACACCCGATCGCGGCTGAACGGCGCCTCCGTCAACCGCCGCCCGATCGCCCGGCTCACGGCATTGCCGACGGCCGCGGCCACGGGGTTGAACGGGGACTCGCTCATCGACTTGGCGCCGAACGGTCCGAGCGCGTCACTCGTCTCGGCGAACATGACCTCGGTGACCGGGACGTCCGCGAACTGCGGGACCCGGTAGGTCCGGAAACTCGGTGTCGTCACCCTCCCCGCGCCGTCGGTCATCACCTCCTCGTACAGGGCGCTGCCGTAGCCCTGCGCGACACCGCCCTCGATCTGACCGCGGCACTGCTCGGGATTCATCACCGTCCCCGCATCGGCCGCATGGACCGACTGCAGGACCCGGACCTCGCCGGTCGCCGGGTCAACGGCCACCCGCACGCCGTGCACGTTGAACGCGAGTGAACGTCGTTCTCCCCGCTCCTCGCCCGCCGCCATGAGCCCACCGCTCGCTCGCTCGTCCGGATCGGCCGCGCCGATCACGCGATCGAAGCCGATCAGGCCCTTCGGCGTCTCCACGCCGCGTGGCCCGACCCGGCACACCTCGGGGTCGACGCCGGCGAGGGTTCCTGCGAGATCGCGGATGCGGCGTTCGAGCGCGGTGGCCGCCGCGTGCAGGGCCTTGCCGGCGACCGTGATGCCGGCCGAGGCGAACGCGCCCGTGTCGTACGGGGCCGCGTCCGTGTCCGCGTGGTGCAGGACGACGGACGACGGCCGGGTGCCGAGCACCTCGGCGACGATCTGCGTGTGGACGGTCGTCGAGCCATTGCCGAACTCGGCCGTGCCGACCCCGGCGAGATACGTCCCGTCGGGCCGCAGGGACACTGTCACCTGGGAGATGTGCCCGAACGGCGCCATCGTCGCGATCATCGCGATCGCCATCCCCTCGCCGGTCCGCCACCCGGCCGGGGCGCGGACGCCGTTGCCGCGCGCCAGGGCGGACTGGGCGAGGTCGAGGCACTGGTCCAGCCCGTAACTGCCGAAGCCGAGATCGGGATCCGGGTGCTCGTGGCCGGTCAGCAGCGGATCTCCCTCGCGGACGACGTTGCGCCGCCGCAGGTCGAACGGATCGAGGCCGAGTTCCTCGGCGAGCAGGTCCATGGCCGACTCGACCGCGAGGATGACCTGACCGAGTCCATAGCCGCGGAACGCCCCCGACGGCGGGTTGTTCGTGTAGACCGCCTCGCCCGTCACCCGCTTGTTCGCGGTGCGGTACACGCTGACGGACTCCGCACACGAGTGGAACAGGACGCCGCGCGCGTGATTGCCGTAGGCGCCGGTGTCGCTGAGGACGTCGACGTCCATCGCCGTGAGGGTTCCGTCGGCGTCGGCGGCCAGTGTGACCGCGACGCGCATCGGGTGACGCAGGCTGGTCCGGACGAACTCGTCGGTCCGCGACATCTCGTACGCGACGGGACGCCCGAGGCGCAGGACGGCGGCCGCGACGAGGTCCTCCGTCAGCATCTCCTGCTTGCCGCCGAATCCCCCGCCGACCCGGGCGGCGAAGACGCGGACCCGTTCGCGCGGGAGTTCGAAGATCCGGCACAGCTCGGCCCGGGTCAGGAACGGGACCTGGGTACTGGAGCGGATGACCAGTCGCCCGTCGTCGTCGATCCAGCCGATGCTGCCGTGGGTCTCCAGCTGGGCGTGGGTCTGACGCTGGGTCTGCCAGGTGCCCCGGACGACCACCGGGGCGTCGCGGACCGCACCGTCGACGTCGCCCCGCTCGTCCCGGAAACCCAGCACCGTGTTGCGCAGGCTGTGGTCGACCCGATCGTGGGGAGAGCGGCCCGGGTGCAGCACCGCGGCTCCGTCGCGCCGAGCCTGTTCGGGATCGAAGACCGCCGGCAGGACCTCGTACTCGACCTCGATCAACCGGCAGGCCTGCTCGGCCAGCCCCGGGCTCGTCGCCACCACGGCGGCCACCCGTTGGCCGATGTGCCGGACCGTGTCGTCCAGCAGTCGGGTGTCGTCGGGGTCGTCCGTGCGGTGCTCGTGGCGTCCGCTGGAGTAGTACAGGTCCGGAGCGTCGTGGTGCGTCAGGACGAGCTCCACCCCGTCGAGGGCGAGCGCGGCCGTGGTGTCGATGCGCAGGATCCGCGCGTGGGCGTGGGGACTGCCGAGCACGGCGACGTGCAGGCAGTCCTGCGGCAGCTCGTCGAAGGTGAACGGCTCTCGGCCGGTGACGATGCGTTCGGCGGCGGGAGGACGGACCGACTCCCCCACGGCCCCCGCCGGAGTCGGAGCCGCGGGCCGGTCGGCACCGAGGACGGCCTCGATCGACTCGCGCACCGACCGGTATCCCGTGCACCGGCACAGGTTGCCCTTCAGCGCGTGTGGGAGGTCGTCGAGCGCGTCGGCGTCGAGGCAGGACGTCGTGACCACCATGCCCGCCGTGCAGAACCCGCACTGGAACCCGATGTGGTCGACGAACGACTGCTGGACCGCACTCAGGTCACCCGGTTCGCCCAGCCCGGCGGCCGTCGTGACGTGGGCATCGACCGCTCGCACGGCCGGGTAGAGACACGCGTGGACGGCCTGGCCGTCCAGCACGACCGAACAGGCACCGCAGTCCCCGGCATCGCAGCCCTTCTTGACGGCCGTGTGTCCGTTCTCGCGCAGATACGTGCGCAGGCACTGGCCGGGCCGCGGCTCGCGGTCCAGCGGTCGGCCGTCGACGATCATGCTGCCACCAGATCGGCCCGGACCCGGGCGGCCAGCTCGGCCGAGACGCCGCGTCGCCAGTCCTGACTGCCCAACGGGTCGGAGTAGAACCCCGGCAGGGCGTCGACGTCGCCGCGCAGGGCGTCCTCGGTCGGGAGGTCGTCGTAGCGCAACCGCTGGGGCGTCAGCGTCGCCGCGGTGACCACGAGGGTGAAGCGATCGTCCTCGTCGCGGCGAGCCGTGACCACCGAACCGGACCGGCCCAGCTCGGCCAGGGCGATCTTGCGCAACGCGGCGGTCGCGCGCAGGGCCCGCGACGTGATCTCGAACGATCGCAGGACCTCGCCACGGGCCAGCGTGGTCAGTCCGTCGCCGGCCACGAGGTCCACGACGTCCACCCGGCGTTGACCACCGTCAGGGGTCCAGACGACCGCGACGGCGTCCAGCGTCGCCAGCAGACTGACCATCGCCGCGGCCGCGTAGGCGCGCGCCACGTTCCCCCCGACCGTGGCGACGTTCCAGACCTTCCACGACGCCAGCAGTGCCCGGCAGGACTCGGCGAACAGGGGGTGGGCGCGCCACGTGTCCCGAGGCGGCAGTGCCGCCAGTTCCGCGATCGTGCAGGTGGCGCCGATCGACAGTCCGTCCGCGCCGACCTCCCAGGCCGGCCACCGCATGCCGGTGAGGTCGACCAGACCGGTGGTCTCCGGGTCGGGTTCGGAGAACTGCCACGTGCCACCCGCGACGAACCGTTCGCCCGGCGCGAGGACGAGATCCGCACGCGTCGTGGCGAACCGGTATGACTCCACGGTGTGCTGGTCCACGGTCGTGCGTCCTTCGGCTGGGTGACTGGCCCGGACAGTCAAGCCGAGGAATGTTGCGCTCAGGTCACGACGGGACACCCGGGGCGTGACCGGCCTAGGATGCCCAGATGGCAGATCCCTCCCAGCCCCGGCTCGAGGTGTCGACCGTGGCCGAGTGGCACGACTGGCTCGCTCAGCATCATGAGACCTCCACCGGCGTGTGGCTCATCTTCTGGCGGTCGGGCCGGGAACCGGATGCTCCGATCGACTACGACGCGGCCGTCCGCGAAGCGTTGTGCTGGGGCTGGATCGACGGCCACACCAAGCGCTTCGACGATGGCCGGGCGCTGCAGTGGTTCACGCGGCGCGGCCGCACCAGCGCGTGGGCGGCCAGCAACAAGGCACGGGTCGGCGAACTGATCGCCGCGGGTCGCATGCAGCCGGCCGGCCAGGCCGTCATCGACGACGCCAAGGCGCGCGGGCTGTGGAACCTGCTCGACGACGCGGAGGCACTCATCGAGTCCCCCGACCTGGCGGCGGCCCTCGATGCGATGCCGCAGGCACGGGCCCACTGGGACGCGTTCCCGCCGAGCGCCCGCAAGTTCGCCCTGTCGCAGCTCGCCTTCGCGAAACGACCCGACACCAAGGCACGCCGGATCGCCACGATCGTCGCGCAGGCCGCGCGGGGCCAACGCCCGGCGTGAGTCCTCAGGCGGTGCGGCGCACGACGAGCACGCCGTCGCGCAAGGTGGCCGGAGTGCCGTCCGGGCAGTAGGTCTGGCGGTCGCGCACCTCGGCGATCACGACCTCCCACGAGTCCTCGGGCAGGTCGAGCGCCTCGAGGTCGTCGGCAGGCGTCGGGAACACCATGTCGTGGGCGTGGTCGGACCACGGCGGGGCCGCGGCGTGCGCGACGACCAGCAGGTGTCCGCCCACGGTCAGCCACTGCGCGGCACGCCGCAGGATCTCGGCGCGGCGCAACGCGATCGGTGACTGCAGGAAGCACGCCACCACGAGGTCGTAGGTGTCATCGGGCACCCACTCCTCGAGATCGGCCGCCACCCACGTGAGCCGGTCGCGCAGGCTGGCGCGCTCGGCCGCGACCTCGGCGCGGGCCAAGGCCGTGGGCGACACGTCGACTCCGGTGACCGTCCAGCCTCGTTCCGCGAGCCAGAGGGCATCGCCGCCCTCACCGGCACCGAGGTCGAGTGCGCGACCCGGCGTCAGGCCGGCGGCGACGGCGGACAGGGCCGCGTTGGCGTGGCCGGACCAGACGCCCTCCTGAGAGCCGTACTTCTCCTCCCAGTACGCGAAGACGTCGCAGGGCGAGGCCTCGACCGGGTGGGGATGCGTGTCGGTCGTCTCGGTCATTCGATCAACCTACCCTCGTCTCCCGGGCCCGTGTCCACGGGCCTGCGACGCCACCCGCCGTCCTCGCTGTCGACCGCACCGAGCCGCTTCAACTCCTTCAGCGCACGCAGGACCGCCACGGTGCTCAGCCGCAGGGCCGCGGCCAGTCGTTCGACGGACTGTGGTTCGCCGTCGAGTCGCAGCCAGACCCGGCGCAGCCCGGCGCCGACCGCGGGATGGTCCTGCGCGACGACACCGAAGGTGTCCTCCAGGACGTCCGAACCCGAGGTCACCAGCAGTGCCTTCCCCTCGCGCAGGGCCCGATGGGCGCCCGCCGAGGCCTGGGACGTGACCGGGCCCGGGACCGCCATGGTCGTCCGACCGAGGTGATCGGCCCAGTTGAGGGTGTTGAGCGATCCGCTGCGGCCGGCCGCCTCGACCACCACGACTCCCACGCTCAGAGCGGCGATCACCCGGTTGCGCACGAGGAACCGATGCTTCTGCGGGGTCGTCCCGGGCGGATACTCACTGACCACGAGTCCGTCCTCGGCGATGCGACGCAGGAGCGCAGCGTGCGGGCGCGGGTACTCGATGTCGACACCACAGGCCAGCACGGCGATCGTCGGTCCCCCGCCGAGCAGCGCGCCACGGTGCGCGCACGCATCGATGCCGAACGCCGCCCCGCTGACCACGACGTGTCCCCGGTCGGCACAGTCCGCCGCGATGTCGCTGGCGCACTCGGCGCCGTACGTCGTGCAGCTGCGGGCGCCCACGATCGCCACGGGAGCCATGGCGAGGTCCGTCAGGTCTCCACCGCCACGCACCCAGAGCCCGCCGGGAGCGCCGGCGACCTGGCCGATCCCGTCCAGGTGGTCGAGGTCGTCCAGGGCGACCGGCCACTCCCGGGCACCGGCCGGCACCCAGCGGGCTCCGACCAGGTCGGCCTCGCGGCGTACGTCGTCGCACCGCGCCGGTGCGCGGCCCGCGGCCTCGGTCCACGCGTCGGGGATCTCGGAGCCGCCGCGCGCGATCGCCGTCCACAACTCGACCGGATCACAGCGCTCGCGCCACGGGACGATCCGCGGGTCGCCCGGTTCGACGACCAGTGACGTCAACAGGCGCGCCCGCGTCGGCGACGGCGGCGTCATGCCGCCTCCAGCAGTCGCGCGACCGCGCCGCCGATCGGACTTCCCCGGCGCAGGTCGAGGGCTGCCGCGACGTCGTCCCCGTCCGGTCGCCCGTGCTCGCACAGGTCCGCGACGCTCCACGACAGGCGCAGGACGCGGTCGGCGGACCGCGGGGTGAGTTTGTGGGCCCGGACCTGCTGGTCGATCAACCGCATTCCGTCGTCGTGCGCGGGCCAGTCCCGGCGCAGGTCCACCCCGGGCACCGCGGCATTCACCCGCCACGGTGTCTCGCGGAAGCGGTGTGCTTGGCGGTCACGGGCGCCGGCGACGAGGGCGGCCAGATCGGCCGTGGTCGAGCCCGTCGCGGCGACGGCCAGGTGCACCGCGCGCCGGCTCGGCTCGACCAGCACGCGGTGGATGTCGATGCGGTCGCGGATCGGACCGGAGAGCCGGTCGGCGTACCGCCGCCGCATCGGCGCGGTGCACTCGCACCGCTGCACGGCGGAGCCCGCGTGGCCGCAGGGGCACGGATTCGTGGCCAGCACCAACTGGAACAGCGCGGGGAACACCGCGGTCTGGGTGGCGCGGGAGACCACGATGCGTCCGCTCTCCAGCGGCTGGCGCAACGCCTCCAGCACGTTGATCGCGAACTCCGGGGCCTCGTCCAGGAAGAGGACACCGTGATGAGCCAGCGACATCGCGCCGGGCCGGACCCCGCGGCTGCCACCGCCCACGACCGCCACCGCACTGGCCGTGTGGTGCGGCTCGAGGAACGGCGGCCGGACGAGCATCGGCAGGTCCGCGGGCAGGACACCCGCCAGCGAATGGATGGCGCTGACCTCCAGGGCGGCGTCCGGTGCCAGGTCGGGCAACAGCGCCGGCAGTCGTTGCGCGAGCATCGTCTTGCCCACCCCCGGAGGGCCCGTCAGGAGCAGGTGATGGCCGCCGGACGCCGCGATCAGGGTCGCCAGTCGGGCGTCCTCCTGTCCCACGACGTCGGCCAGGTCCAGATCACTCGCGCCGGCCAGCCCGGACCAGCCCGAGTCCATCGGATCGCCGAGCGGCGGCACCGGCGGATCGTCGGGTTCCTCCTCGCCGCGCAGCATCGCGACCACCTGACGGAGTGAGCGCACCGCGACGACGTCCATGCCCGGCACCAGAGCGGCCTCGGGGGCGTTCGCCTCGGGGACGAAGATCCGCTCGAACCCCGCGGTCGCGGCCGCGAGTGTGGCCGGCAGGGTCCCGCGCACCGCGCGCAGTCGACCGTCGAGGGCCAGTTCGCCGAGGAACACCGAGCCGGCCAGCAGTTCGACCGGCACGAGACCCTTCGCCGCGAAGATGCCCAGCCCCATGGCCAGGTCGTAGTGCGGCCCCGTCTTGGGCAGGCTGGACGGCGCGAGATTGATCGTGACGCGCGTGTCCGGCCACGACGTCCCGGCGTTGACCACGGCCGACCGGATGCGGTTGCGCGCCTCGCTGACCGTGACGTCGGCCAGCCCGACGACGACCGTCGCGGACATGCCCGAGGCGATGTCCACCTCGACCTCCACCGGGCGCCCCGCAAGACCGTCGAGCGCGATCGCGTTGACCGCCACCATCAGGCCACCCCGGCGATGCGCTCGACCTGGGGGCCGCCGCTGCGCGGCACCCACACCGTGACGACGTCGATCCGGACGCCCTCGGGCGTGACGTCGTGCTTCTCCAACCAGGCCGATGCGAGCCGCCGCAAGGTCGCCGCCTTGCGGCCGTCGACCGCCTCCAGCGGCGTGCCGTGGCTGGTGGTCGTGCGCGTCTTCACCTCGCAGATGACCAGGGTGTCGCCGTCGCGGGCAACGATGTCGACCTCACCGAACCGGCACGTCCAGTTCCGGTCGAGGATCACCATGCCGAGGGATCGCAGATGGTCGGCGGCGACTCGTTCGCCGTAGTCGCCGAGGGCTCGGTTCCGCGCGTAGGTCATGACGAGAGCCTCGCGGCTCGGCACGGCGAGCGGAACGGGTCGCGAGGGGCCTGTGGACACCTCGCTCCGGTGCCCGTGGCCTGTGGACGATCAGCTGGTCGACGTGAGGTACTGCGCGCTGATCAAGCGGTACGAGCGCGTCGTGAACGCGAGCAGGGCCGCGACGACCATCACGAGACCGGACACCAGGAAGATCAGCGCGATCCCCCGGGCCTGGCCCTCGCCGAGCAGCCATGCCCAGCGATCTGCGCCCTCGGGCGAGTCGACCGACGGGATCACCCAGAACTCCGCCAGCGGGGCGATCAGGAACGCCGTCACCGGGGTCGCCGCCGACTCGAAGGCCTGGGCGAATCCGAACACCCGACCCTGGTTGCGGAACTCGACGACCTTCTGGATCACCGTCTGCTCGGCGGCCTCGACGGGCGGCACGAGCAGGAGGTAGAGCCAGATGCCGCCGGCATAGAGCCACCACCACTCACGTAGCGTGAACATCGCGCCGAGCAGGCCCATCGCCGCCACGACGAGCAGCATCGTGCGGATCGGGTTGGCACCCAGGCCGAATCGCGCGACCAGCATGCCGCCGATGATGAAGCCGGTGGCCGCCACACCGAACACGATGCCCCACATCTCCACGCTGAACAGTTCGAGCCCGTACGGGTCCATCAGCGCCAGGTAGACGCCGCCGATGAGGTTGTTGAAGGTCGTGAACACGATCAGCGCGAACAGCCCGGGAGCCTGCCGGATCGCGTCGAGCGCGCCGCGCACGTCCACGCGCGGCGCGTCCGGGCCCGCCATGTCGGGCTGTTCCTCCGGGATGTCGATCGCCAGCAGATGGCCGAGCGAGACCGCCGTCATCACGATCGCGACCGCGAGCGTCCAGCCCATGCCCAATTGACCGATCGCGAGCCCGCTGAACACGCTCGTGACGATGAACGCGATGCCCTGCACCGTGCCGACCAGACCGTTGGCGTTGGCCCGGCGATCCTCGGGAACGAGCAGCGTCACGGTCGTGGACAGCGCGATGTTGCGCATGCTCTCGACGACCGAGCCGAACAGGACGATCCCGGCGAACAGCCAGAACCACGGACCCGAGAGGTCGACGACCTCGTTCGCGCCCACGGCGGTGTAGACCACGCCGGCGAGCGCGAAGGCGACGAGGGTGATCGTGCCCGAGAGCACCATGACCCGGTGCTTGCGGTGCCGGTCCACGATCGTGCCGAACAGCATCGCGAACAGGGCGAGCATCAGCATGTAGGAGCCACCGATGATCCCCGTGGCGAGCACCGACCGCGTCTCGAGGTAGGCCCAGAACGTCAGCGCGAACCACAGGAAGCTGGTCGTCACGTTCGCGAGCAGGGTGTTGACCAGGACGTGGCCGAAGACCCGGTTGGCCTCGGTCGGCGGGTTCGCGGCGCTCACGCGGTCGGCAGCTTGACGTCCGCGTCCTGCAGTTCCTCGACATTGACGTCCTTGAACGTCAGCACCTTGACGTTCTTCACGAAGCGCGCGGGCCGGTAGATGTCCCACACCCAGGCGTCGTTCATCGTCACCTCGAAGTACGCGTCCCCGGACTCGGTCCGCACCTTCACGTCGACCGCGTTGCACAGGTAGACGCGGCGGTCGGTCTCGACGACGTACTTGAAGATCGAGACGACGTCGCGGTACTCGCGGTAGAGCGCGAGTTCCATCTCGATCTCGTACCGCTCCAGGTCCTCGGCGCTCACGGTGCGCTCACCTCCAGGATCGTCGTTCCGGTCATGCTAACCGCGTTCCCGGGGGTCACGTCGCACCCGGGCAACCGCCAGGACCGGCGGTGGTGGGCGGTCGGACCGTGCGCCGTGAGGGCGGCGATGTGATCGGGTGCCGCATAGCCCTTGTTGACGTCCCAGCCGTACTCGGGATGCTCGTGGGCGAGGGCGACCATGAGGTCGTCGCGTTCGGTCTTGGCCAGGATGCTGGCCGCGGCGACCGCCGCACAGCGCAGGTCGGCCTTGATCATCGTGAGGACGGGCGGGACGACGTCGATGACACCGGGCGGCCCGAAGAGCGCCTCCTGCTCGGGGACGCTCAGGTAGTCGTGGTTCCCGTCGAGCAGCACCGTGTCGGGGACGATCTCCAACTGCGCCAGTGCGCGGTGGCCGGCCAGCCGCATCGCCGGCACGATGCCGTAGCGGTCGATCTCCTCGGGGCTCGCATGACCGACACCGTGCATCGGCGCCCACCGTCGGATCAGCGGCGCGAGTCGCTGCCGGGCCTGCGGGCTGAGCAGTTTGCTGTCCCGCACGCCCTGCGGAGCCGTCCTGGTCTGCTCGGTGACGACCACCATCGCGACGGTGACGGGCCCGCTCAGGGCGCCACGACCGACCTCGTCGCTGCACGCCACCGCCTGTCGACCCTCACGCAGGAGCCGCCGCTCGATCCTCAGCGACGGTGCCGATCCGGCGGGCCGGGGGCTCACGGGTCCGGGACCTCGTCGAAGGCGTCCGTTCCCTCGATGAACCCGGCCCGGTCGAAGGGCCACACCCGCAGCCAGGCCTTGCCGACGACGTCGTCGACGGGGATGAAGCCGCCGCCCGGCTCGCCGAGGTGGGCCCGCGAGTCCGCCGAGTTGCCCCGGTTGTCGCCCTGGACCCACAAGAATCCGCGCGGCACGGTCACGTCGAAGGTCTGCTCGGCGTTCACGGACTGGTCGGCCAGGTACGGTTCGTCGATCGACTCGCCGTTGACGACCGTGCGGCCCTGGTCGTCGCAACAGCGGACCTCGTCGCCACCGACGCCGATCACCCGCTTGATCAGGTGACCGCCGGAGGGGAACAGGCCGATCGTCTCCAGCGCCTTCTGGACCGCGTTGCCCGCCGGATCGGAGTCCTCGGGGCCGAGCCAGTTGCCCGGATCCTTGAAGACCACGATGTCGCCGCGCTCGGGTCCGCCGGACCAGTACGACACCTTCTGCACGAGCAGCTTGTCGTTCTGGATCATCGTGGGGACCATCGAGTCCGACGGGATGTAGAAGGCCTGGAAGAAGAAGGTCTTGACGATCAGCGCGAGTACCAGCGCCGTGGCCACGAGGAGGATGGACTCCTGCCACACGGGCAGCTGACGCTTCGCCTCACTCACTCGAAGAGCGTAGCGGTGAGGCTCAACAAGCACGCGACCCCGCTCCGTGTCGGAGCGGGGTCGCGTGGCGGAAGCGGGCGAGAGATCAGATCTCGCGCTTCTCCTTGATCTTGGCAGCCTTGCCACGCAGGTTGCGCAGGTAGTACAGCTTGGCGCGGCGGACGTCGCCACGGCTGGCGATCTCGATCTTGTCGATCACGGGCGAGTGGACCGGGAAGGTGCGCTCGACGCCGACGCC
>CAYXFT010000021.1:7677-26058 GCA_964464335.1 uncultured Aeromicrobium sp. | reverse complement strand
TCGCGGCGTCGGTGCCGCGGCCGAGCAGGATCGGATCGGCTCCGAGCGGCACGCTCTGTCCGGCGTTGGGGCCGTCGACGATCTGCAGTTTCGTGGGCGCCCCGCGCACCTTCTTGGTGCGCTTGGTCTTCTGGGGCTTGGGCTGCTTCTGTCCCTTGGGCGTCTTCGGGGTGGCGACCTTGGTGCCGAAGATGTCGGTGCGGATCACCGAGACGGCTGAGAGCACGAACAGCCACAGCACGGCCAGGAAGCCGAGCTTGATGAGCGTGAGGGTCAACTCGCTCATCCGGCACCTCCCGGTGGTCGAGTGCCGGCGAGGGACGAGCCGGTGCATCGAGACCTGCTCACCCGACGACCTCCTGGCTGATGTGCACCGTGATCGTGGTGTTGCCCAGCCTGACCTGCGAACCGTCGCGCACCGGGGAGGAGTCGGCGCGCCGGCCGTCGACGATCACGCCGTTGGTCGAGCCCAGGTCGCGGACCTCGACACCGCCGCCGACGAAAACGATCTCGGCGTGGCTGCGGCTGATGCCGGGATCGTCGATCTTGAGGTCGACGGTCGAACCGCGGCCGATCGTGATGCCGGGCGGGTTCACCGGGTGACGCAGGCCGCCGATGTCGAGGACGACCTTGGCGCGCCGGACCGCCGTGTCGGTGATCGGTTCGCCGCGTACCGGCGTGACCGACGCGTTGGAGCGGCTGACGATCGTGAACCGGCCGGTGTGCAGTTCCTCGTCGCGCGCGAAGTCGATGTGGATCGGTCCGGAGGCCGTGTAGCGCTGCTCCTCGAGGTGCTCGTGCAGCAGGGTGCTCAGCTCGGTGGCCAGCGTGGCACCGTAGGGGGCGAGCCGGTCGTGGTCGGCCGGGGACAACTCGACGCTGAAGTCGTTCGGCACGAGCGTCCGCTCGCGGCTGAGGATCGTGGCGTTGTTGTCGACCTCGCGCTGCAGGGCAGCGGCGATCTCGACGGGCTGGACGGCGCTGCGGAACGCGCGGGCGAAGGCACCGGTGACGGCGCCCTCGAGGCGCTTCTCGAAGCGCTGCAGCACTCCGGCCATCGTTGGTCACCTCCTCGGGCATGCGAACGTCTCGACCTGTTCGGTCCTGTCGATCGTATCGGCCGCGTGCTTGTCAGGCGTCCTCCCGTGCGCGAGTCTCCGCGTGCCGGTGGCCTCCCCACCGATGCGAGAAGGCCTTCACCGTGCTGTTAGACTCAACCCTCGGTCCGGTTTCCGGACCATCGCGCGAGTGGCGGAATGGTAGACGCGCTGGCTTCAGGTGCCAGTGTCCGCAAGGGCGTGGGGGTTCAAATCCCCCCTCGCGCACCATGTGTGATCTCGCAAGAGATAGGCAAGGCCCGAACCCACGGAAGTGGGTTCGGGCCTTTGTCATGTCATGCGCTGGTAGTCGCGTTCTGGGTGGATGGTGAGTTCTCTGAGGAGTTCGCCGGTGACTGCGTTGACGATGCGGTTGTGTCGGAGTCGGTGTCTCGGCTGTTGCTGGGCAGCGCTTTGGGCATGGTGTCGAACAACGCTGCTGGTGTCGCGGCGTGTGGCAGGGAGCGGTGGGTCGTCGGTTGTTGTATTCGTCGACGAAGACGTCGAGCAGTGTCTGCAGCTGGTCGATCGTGTCTGGCTGGTCGGGTGGTTGGTTTGCCGTTCTTCTGGATCACGTGGAGTCGCCTGAGTTCGCTCTCGAAGGCGTTGCGGCCGCCTTGACGTCCGATGTCGGCGGGGCGGCATGCGCTGACGGTAGGCGGGGGACCGACAGGGTGGGTCGCCTTCGGCACCCTTGCCTACCGCGTGCTATCGGATACTATCGGACAATAGAGAACGTAAGCCGACGTGAAGGAGGTAGTCGTGGCGGAGCAGTTCAAGGTGCGCACGTCGGCGTTCAAGGGAACCAATAGAACCCGGACGCGCTCGACAGTTTCGGGTCGTGCGGCGAAGAAGACAGCTGCGGCCGCGTTGGCCAAAGGTGCCGTCATCAAGCCGAAGAAGAACCCGGCGAAGAAGAGCACGTCTGGAAGCAACCGGGCTGTGGTCGTACGTGGGGGCGCGGGTGTTCGGGAACCGGACTTGAGCGTGACTGAGGGCAGCGAGACCGTCGAGATCGAGTTGAAGGTCAAGGACGGCGAGTTGGTCATCCGTGTTCTGACTTCTCGGGACGACGACTGGGAGCCTCTTGCTGAAGATGTGGTCAAGCAGGGCATTGAGCTCATCTTGGAGCGACAATCTCAGTTGGAGCGGGCCGCTGCGCGGTTCGGGCTGGCGACAGAACTTCTGCTGACGTCCTTGGAGGACGCCGTCGTTGACGTCTCCGATGAGTCCGGCGGTCTCCCGGAGGCTGAACGAGCTGCTCTTGACGAGGCGGGCATCAAGCTTCAGGGGCATCCCGAAGACCCGACGGGTGTGGGTGAGGTGATGAAGGGGCTGGCACTGTTCGAACGGTTCCGAGCGGACGCTCTCTCGGTGGCGCAGGCAGCCAAGGTTTTGGACAAGACCGAGGGGCGGGTCAGGCAACTGGTAACCGCTGGCCAATTGGCCACCATCTCAAACGGAGAGGCGGGGTATCGGTTGCCGAGCTGGCAGTTCAACGAGGGGCGGATTGTTCCGTCGTTGTCCACGGTGCTTGAGCACGTTGGGTCGTCGGTTCATCCGCTGACCCTGGCGGGCTTCATGATGAGGGCCGACCCGGATTTGGAAGTGGATGGGATGGCGGTCAGCCCAGTGCAGTGGCTTGTCGCTGGTGGGGACGCTGAGTCGGTTGCGGACTTGGCTGCTGACCTCGGCGTCTTCGCCTGAGGTGCGTTGGTGAGCACCCGCTGCCCGAAGCCGGAACCGCCACTTCCGCCGTTGGAGCCCGCGCATGTCCTGGAATGGGCGGGCCCGGTGGTCAGGATCTACTCGTCGAAGGGTCCACATCCGTCGAGTTGGTCGACCTTCCGGGCCTTTGGACCGGTGTCTTCGATGCGGTTCGACCACCACACCGGCAGGCCGAAGGAGCATCCGACGCGCGCAATCAGCTACGCCGCGATCGCCTGGGACCCCGAGGGTGCAGGCCTGGTTGACCCGCTCGATGTCGCAGTACTCGAGTGCTTCACCAACGGGGTGCTCGACCGATTGAGGGGTGGGCCTCGGCTGTCGGTGTGGAAGCCGACCCGGCCGCTGAAGCTGCTGCGGCTGACGGACGGCGCGTGGCTTGCGCAGGCCAAGGGCAACGCGGCGCTGACGTCGGGCGCCCGTGGTGTCGCGCGGTTGTGGTCGAAAGTCATCTACGACGCCTACCCGGACATCGACGGTCTCGTCTGGTCGTCCAGCGTCCTGCCCGGTGGTCGATCGGTCGCGTTGTACGAGCGCGCCCTCGAAGGGATCCCGTCGTCACCTAGCAGCGACCGTGCGTTGACCGAGCCGGTGTTGCAGCCGGCGCTGGGCCGTATCGCACGCGTATACCGCCTCACACTGCTCTGAGGTCGCCACGTCCCTTGCGGCGGGCTGGACGGACACTGATGAACAGCGCCCTGATGTGGTGTGCAGGCCGAGACATGCGAGAACGGCGCCTACGTCGAGGTGGTGGTCCAGTCGGCAGACGCCGCTGAGCCGGCCCGCCTCACGAAGATCGAGCAGGGCGTCGAGTTGTTGCTCGATGCCGCCGATCTGGTTCCGGCATCCGTGCCCGTAGTGAGGTGACCGGGCACCTCGCATCGTGCGTCGTCGTGCGTCACACGCACTCGCGTCTTCACTCTGCGAGGCGTGCGCAGAGCCACAGTCGCCGGCGAGCCGGGACGCGGTGCGCGGCCCTAGGATGGCACGGACGCGCTCACCGACGCGCGCGCCGGCCACGTCCCCACCATCCATGCGGGAGCCACATGTCCGAGTCCCTCGAAGTCCGCGGCGTCGACCCCGACGACCTCGCGCTGCCGGAGCCGACGCCCGAACACTTCCGCCGATCGCTGCTGCACCACCTGCAGTACACGCTCGGCACCGATCCGGAGCACGCGTCGAAGTTCGACTGGCGGATGGCGCTGACCCACACGATCCGCGACCGCGCGCTGCAGCCGTGGTTCGCGGCCACCCGGCGGACGTGGGACGAGGACCGCAAGCGCGTCTACTACCTGTCGATGGAGTTCCTCATCGGCCGGTTGCTGGAGGACGCGACGATCAACCTCGGCCTGCGCGACGTCGCGGTCGAGGTGCTGGACGGGCTCGGGCTGGACTTCGCCGACATCGCAGACGACGAGCCGGACGCGGCCCTGGGCAACGGCGGTCTCGGCCGGCTCGCCGCGTGCTACCTCGAGTCGATGGCCACCCTCGGCTGTCCCGCGTACGGGTACGGCCTGCGCTACGAGCACGGCCTGTTCAAGCAGCGCTTCGAGGGCGGCCGTCAGGTCGAGGCGCCCGAGGACTGGCTCGTCACCGACAACCCGTGGAACTTCACCCGCCCCGAGTCGGCCTACACGGTCGGTTTCCGCGGTCAGATGACCAGGGAGGGCGGCCGCGACGTCTGGCAGCCCCAGTTGCAGGTCATCGCCGAGGCCCACGACACCCCGGTCGTCGGTTGGGGCACCCGGTGGGCGAACACCCTGCGGCTGTGGGCCGCCAAGCCGAGCGCCGACCTGTTCGACCTCGCCCGGTTCAACGCCGGCGACTTCACCGCCGCGGCCGAGCCCGAGGCCTGGGCGCGCACCCTGAGTCGCGTGCTCTATCCGAACGACACCACCTCGCGTGGCAAGGAACTGCGTCTGTCGCAGGAGTACTTCCTGACCTCGGCGTCCGTGCAGGACATCGTGCGCCGCTACCTGGAGACCCACGACGACCTGCGGCACCTGCCCGACCACGTCGCGATCCAGATGAACGACACGCACCCCGCGATCGCCGGTCCCGAACTGATCCGCCTCCTCGTCGACGACCACGGCTTCGACTTCGACCCCGCCGTCGACCTGACCACGCAGGTGCTCGGCTACACCAACCACACGCTGCTGCCCGAGGCGCTGGAGCGGTGGTCGGTCGGCCTCATGCGCAAGGTGCTGCCGCGCCACCTGCAGATCATCGAGCAGATCGAGGGCCGCGAGAACGCCGGTCTGCTGCGCGACGACCAGGTCCAGATGGGCGACCTCGCCTTCGTCACCAGCCACAAGGTCAACGGCGTCTCGGCGCTGCACACCGACCTGGTCCGCCGCGACCTGTTTCCCGATCTCGAGGCCAAGCACCCGGGCCGCATCGTCAACGTCACGAACGGCGTCACGCCGCGACGCTGGATCAAGTTGGCCAACCCGCCGCTCGCCCGACTGATCACCGACACGGTCGGCGGAGGCTGGGAGACCGATCTCGACCGCCTGCGCGGACTGGAGGACCGGATCGGCGACGAGGGGTTCCGCGAGGCGTACGGCGCCACGAAGCGGCAGGCCAAGGAACGCCTCGCCGACTGGCTGGCCGACCACCACGGCATCGAGATCCCGACGAATGCGCTCTACGACGTGCAGGTCAAACGGCTGCACGAGTACAAGCGCCAACTGCTGAACATCCTGTGGACGATCGCGCACCACCAGCGGATCACGAAGGACCCCACCGCCGGCTGGGTGCCGCGCGTGAAGATCTTCGGCGGCAAGGCCGCGCCCAGTTACGCGATGGCGAAGGACATCATCCGACTCATCAACGACGTCGGCGCGGTCGTCAACAACGACCCGGTGACGCGGGACCTGCTCCGGGTCGTCTACCCGCCGAACTACAACGTGTCGATGGCCGAGAAGCTGATCCCCGCGGCCGACCTGTCCGAGCAGATCTCGACCGCGGGCATGGAGGCCTCAGGCACCGGCAACATGAAGTTCGCGCTCAACGGGGCACTGACGATCGGCACCCTCGACGGCGCCAACGTCGAGATCCGCGAGCACGTCGGCGCCGACAACTTCTTCCTGTTCGGCCTCACCGCCGACGAGGTGGCCGCCCGTCGGGCCGAGCCCGACCACGCGCGCACGGCGATCGAGAAGAGCCAGGCGATGCGCGACGTCCTGCAGGCGATCGCCGAAGGCACCTTCAGCCCCGACGAGCCGAACCGCTACGGCGGCCTCGTCGACATGCTCTGGAACAGCGACTGGTTCCTCGTCGCGTCCGACTTCGACGCCTACGACGAGGCCCAGCGGGAGGTCGACCGCACCTACCTCGATCACGAGCGGTGGCAGAAGATGGCCATCCTCAACGTCGCCCGCATGGGGTACTTCAGCTCCGACCGCTCGATCCGCGAGTACATGCGCGAGATCTGGGACATCACTCCCGCGCTCTGAGCCGGGTCGCACTGGCCACAGGTTTCCCACGAGACCGCTCAAAGCCGGCTCCACGCACACGAAGCTTCGTATGCGCGAAGCATGGAACGAGCGGTCTCGTGGGAAACCCGCAACCCGCCGCACCCACCCGCGCCGCGCGGGAGGGTGCCAAGAACCCCGGGCGGTGGTTGGATGACAACTGACCCCAGGAGGCGACACCGATGGCCGAGGACACCACACCGCTGGTCCTCGACGCGGCCGAGGCGTGGCAGCTCGCGCAAGGGGTGCACCACGACCCGTTCTCGGCCCTCGGGCCGAGCGCGGACGAGGAGTACGTGGTCGCGCACCTGCCCGGCGCCGAGCGCGTCTGGGTGGTCAACGACACCGACGAGGCGCCCATGCAGGCGCACCCCGCGTCCCCCGCCGTGTTCGTCGGGGCGTTCCTGCCCTTCTACCGCCTGCGCGTCCAGTGGCCCGGCGGCCACACCGAGGAACGCGAGGACCCGTACCGCTTCGGCCCTCTACTGGGCCAGATCGACGAGTACCTCATCGGCGAGGGCACCCACCGGCGGCTGTGGGAGGTGCTGGGCGCGCGGATCACCACCCACGAGGAGGTCGACGGGGTCCACTTCGCCGTCTGGGCACCCAACGCCGAACGGGTCTCGGTCGTGGGTGACTTCAACGCCTGGAACGGGGCCTTCCACCCGATGCGCCCGCGGGGAGCCACCGGCGTGTGGGAACTGTTCCTGCCCGCGCTCGGTGAGGGCACCGTCTACAAGTACGACATCATCGGCAAGTCCGGTCGCCGCGTCCCGCTGAAGGCCGACCCGCTCGGGTTCGGCAGCGAACACCCGCCGCACACCGGCTCGGTCGTGCGCCGGCTCGGCACCCACGACTGGCAGGACGCCGAGTGGCTCGAGAACCGACACGCCACCGTCGCCGTCGACGCCCCCATGAGCACCTACGAGGTGCACCTCGGCTCGTGGCGCCGCGTCGCCGCGGACGACGGCAGGCCGCTGTCCTACCTCGAACTGGCCACCGAACTGGTCGACTACGTCGCCGACCTCGGCTTCACCCACATCGAGGTGCTGCCCATCAGTGAGCATCCCTTCGACGGCTCGTGGGGCTATCAGCCGATCGGTCTGTTCGCCCCGACGATCAGGTACGGCACGCCCGCGGAGTTCGCCGCGTTCGTCGACGCCGCGCACGCGAGGGGCCTCGGTGTCCTCGCGGACTGGGTGCCCGGCCACTTCCCCACCGACCAGCACGGCCTCGGCCGCTTCGACGGCACCGCCCTGTACGAGCACGCCGACCCGCGTGAGGGCTTCCATCCCGACTGGAACACGCTCATCTTCAACTACGGCCGGCCCGAGGTCCTGAACTACCTCGTCGCCAACGCGCTCTACTGGCTGCACGAGTACCACCTCGACGGCCTGCGGGTCGACGCCGTCGCCTCGATGCTCTACCGCGACTACTCGCGCCAGCCCGGCGAATGGATCCCGAACAAGGACGGCGGCCGCGAGAACTACGAGGCGATCGAGTTCCTGCAGGAGGCCAACATCGCCTCCTACGGCGAGCACGCCGGCGTCACGATGATCGCCGAGGAGTCCACGACCTTTCCCGGGGTCACCCATCGTGTCGACCAGCACGGCCTGGGCTTCGGCTACAAGTGGAACCTCGGCTGGATGAACGACTCGCTGACGTACTTCGGCAAGGACCCGATCTACCGCAAGCACCACCACAACACCCTCACGTTCGGCATCACGTACGCCTTCACCGAGAACTTCGTGCTGCCGATCAGTCACGACGAGGTCGTGCACGGCAAGGGCTCGATGTACGGCCGGATGCCCGGCACCCACGCCGACAAGCTCGGCAACCTCAAGGCGTTCTACGGGTACATGTGGGGCTATCCGGGCAAGAAGTTGCTGTTCATGGGCCAGGAGTTCGGCCAGCCCGCCGAGTGGAACCACGACGCCGAGCTGGACTGGGGCGTGCTGGACGATCCCGGCCACGCCGGCGTGCGGTCCGTCGTGCGCGACCTCAACCGGCTCTACCGCGAGCAGCCCGCGCTGCACAAGAACGACGCGAACGGCCGCGGCTTCCAGTGGTTGCTCGTCGACGCCGTCGACGAACAGGTCTTCGCCTGGTTGCGTCGCGGCGACGAGGACGACCCGCACGTCGTCGTGGTGCTCAACCTGACACCCGTGGAACGGACCGGGTTCCGGATCGGCTTCCCCATCGAGGGCCGCTGGATCGAAGCGCTCAACACCGACTCCGAACTGTATGGAGGAGGCAACCGAGGTAACACCGGGGCGATCGAGACCGAACCCGTCCCGGCCCAGAACGAGGCACAGTCCGCCCTGCTGACCCTGCCGCCCCTGTCCGCCGTCTACTTCGTGGAGGAACGGTCATGACCCCACCGAACACACCCCCGACCCACACCATCGGAGCCCCGCCGCGGCTGTCCAGTCAGGCGATGGCGTTCGTGCTGGCCGGTGGTCGTGGCAGCCGGCTGGAGGAACTCACGGACCGGCGCGCGAAACCGGCGGTGCAGTTCGGCGGCAAGTCCCGGATCATCGACTTCCCGTTGTCGAACGCGCTCAACTCCGGCATCCGCAAGATGGCGGTGGCGACGCAGTACAAGGCGCACTCGCTGATCCGGCACATGCAGCGTGGCTGGGGATTCTTCCGGGCCGAGCGCAACGAGTACCTCGACATCCTGCCCGCCAGCCAGCGCGTGGAGGAGACCAAGTGGTACCTCGGCACCGCCGACGCCGTCACGCAGAACATCGACATCGTCGACGACTACCACGTGAAGTACGTGATCATCCTGGCCGGCGACCACGTCTACAAGATGGACTACGAGATCATGCTGCGCGAGCACGTCGAGAAGGGCGCCGACGTGACGGTCGGCTGCCTGACCGTGCCGCGTGAGGAGGCCTCGGCGTTCGGCGTGATGCACGTCGACGAGAACGCGCGCATCGTCGACTTCCTCGAGAAGCCGGCCGACCCGCCCGGCACCCCGGACGACCCGGACATGGCGCTCGCCTCGATGGGCATCTACGTGTTCGACTGGGCGTTCCTGCGCGACCTGCTGCTGATGGACGCCGAGGACACCAGCAGTCGTCACGACTTCGGTCACGACATCATCCCGTCGATCGTGCGCGGCGGCAGCGCCTTCGCCCACCGGTTCAGCGACTCGTGCGTCATGAGTGGCCTGGAGACGGAGCCGTACTGGCGCGACGTCGGCACCATCGACGCCTTCTGGCGGGCGAACATCGACCTGACGGAGTTCGTCCCGGCGCTGGACATGTACGACAACGCCTGGCCGATCTGGACCTATGCCGAGCTGTCGCCGCCGGCGAAGTTCGCGCACGACCAGGACGGCCGACGCGGCAGCGCGGTCCAGTCGCTCGTGTCCGGCAACTGCATCATCAGTGGCTCGGAGATCCGCAACTCGTTGTTGTCCACCGGCACCCGCACGCACTCCTACGCGCTGCTCGACCACGTCGTCGCGCTCCCCGACGTCGACGTCGCCCGGGCGGCACGGCTGACGAACTGCGTCGTCGACAGTCGGGTCCGGATCCCCGAGGGGATCGTCGTGGGCGAGGATCCGGCCGAGGACGAGAAGTGGTTCCGTGTCACGAAGAGCGGCATCGTGCTGATCACGCAGCCGATGCTCGACCGCCGGGCCGCGGCGCTCGACTAGGCGACACCGCAGCGAGCGGTGATCTCGATACGCCGCTCGCTGCGCTCGCGAGCTACTCGATCACCGGGGCACGACTCGCGAGCTACTCGATCACCGGGGGCACGAAGGGAGCAGGGCATGGCGAGGAGGCGGCCGAGCGTCCTGTCCGTGGCGTCCGAGTGCGTGCCGCTGGTCAAGACCGGTGGTCTGGCCGACGTCGTGGGGGCGCTGCCTGCCGCGCTGTCGCCGCTCGGCTGGCGCTCGCGGGTGCTGATGCCCGCCTACCCGGGCCTGCTCGACCGGTTCCGCACGCTCAAGCCGGTGTGGGAGGACCACGACCTGTTCGGCGGGCCGGCCGTCGTGCGGGCCGGACGGCACCGCGGCCTCGACCTGCTGATGCTCGACGCCCCGCACCTGTTCGACCGTCCCGGTGGTCCGTACAACGTCGACGGGCACGACCACCCGGACAACCACGTGCGGTTCGCGGCGCTGTCGTGGGTGGGCGCCCGCCTGGCGATCGACGGGACCGGTGACGGCTGGCGCCCGGACGTCGTCCACGCCCACGACTGGCAGGCCGGACTCACGCCGTCCTACCTGAAGTACGCGGGGTCCGAGGTGCCCAGCGTCCTGACGATCCACAACATCGCGTTCCAGGGCATCTTCGGACCCGACCAACTCGACCATCTCCGGCTGCCGACGTGGGACTTCCATTCCGCGGCGCTGGAGTACCACGGTGTCGTCAGCACGCTCAAGGCCGGCATGGTGCACGCCTCGAAGGTGACGACCGTCAGCCCGACCTACGCCGAGGAACTGGCGACGCCCGAGTTCGGCTTCGGACTCGAGGGGGTCGTGGCCGAACGGCGTGCCCGCGGCGACATGGCCGGGATCGTGAACGGCATCGACACGACCGTGTGGGATCCCGCGAAGGACCCCTTCCTCACGCCGTTCTCGGCTGACGGGCTCGCGGCGAAGCAGCTGAACCGCCGCGCGCTGCTCGACGAGTTCGGCCTGGCCGAACCGACCGGGCCACTCGCCGTGGTGGTGACCCGGCTGACCCACCAGAAGGGGGTCGACCTCCTGCTCGAGGCGCTGCCCGGATTCGTGGAGGCCGGAGGCGCGGTCGTCGTGCTCGGCTCGGGCGATCCGGGCTATGAGTACGGACTGGAGCAACTGGCGGCCTGGTACCCGCACGCCGTCGGGCTGAGGATCGGCTACGACGAGCCCCTCAGCCACCGCATGTACGGGGGCGGCGACCTCGTCCTGGTGCCCTCGCGGTTCGAGCCGTGCGGGCTGACCCAGCTGTACGGTCTGCGCTACGGGAGCGTGCCGCTGGTGGCGTCGACGGGCGGCTTGCGCGACACCGTCACCGACGCGACGCCCGAGACCCTCGCCGACGGCACGGCGACGGGGTTCGCCTTCACCGACATCGACCCCGGCGGCCTCGCCCACGCGCTGGCCCGCGCGGTCGACCTCTACGCGGACCGCGCGGCGTGGGACCGCCTGCGCCGCCAGGCCATGGCGTCGCCGGTCGACTGGGGACCGTCGGCCGCGCAGTACGCGGACATGTTCGCAAGACTGATCGCATGAGCGAACGCATCGTCACGCCCGGCCGTGCCTGGCCACTGGGCGTGACGGTCGACGGCGATGGCGTGAATGTCGCGGTGCCGGCCGTGACCGCCGACCGCGTGGAGTTCTGCCTGTTCCATCCCGATGGCGGCGAGGAGCGGATCGCGGTGGCCCACGGCGACGGGAACGTCCGGCACGCGCACGTCGCCGGCGTCGGGCCCGGCGCGCGCTACGGGCTGCGCGCGCACGGCCCTCAGCGCCCGGGCGAGGGCCTGAGGTTCAACCCCGCCAAACTGCTGGTCGATCCGTACGCCCGCGCGCTCGACGGGCGACTGCGGTGGGACCCGCTGATGGCCGGGAACGTGGAGGGCGCGGACGACCTCACGCTCGACGAGCGCGACAGCGCGCCGGTCGTGCCCAAGGGCATCGTCATCGCCGACCCCACGGGACCCGATCCCGCTGCCAATCGTCCGGGACACGCCCTCGCCGACCTTGTCGTGTACGAGGCGCACGTCAAGGGCATCAGCGCTCGCCACCCCGAGGTGCCGGAGGACCTGCGCGGAACCTACGAGGGGATGGCACATCCGGCGATCGTCGACCACCTCGTCCGACTCGGCGTGAACGCCGTCGAACTGCTGCCGGTGCAGGCCTTCCTCGACGACCAGTTCCTCGTCGAGAAGGACCTGTCCAACTACTGGGGCTACCAGCCGATCGCCTGGTTCGCGCCCGACCCGCGATACGCCCGCCACGACGCCGTCGCCGAGGCCCGTCACCTCGTCCACACGCTGCACGAGGCCGGCATCGAGGTCATCCTCGACGTCGTCTACAACCACACGGGCGAGGGCGACGAGTTCGGGCCCACGCTGTCCTTGCGCGGTCTGGACAACGGCGTCTTCTACCGACTGGTCGACGTCGGCCGGCACTACGTGAACGACACGGGCACCGGCAACACGCTTGCGGTCGACCGGCCGACGGCGCTGCGTCTCGTGATGGACAGCCTGCGGTACTGGGTCGAGCAGTTCGGCGTCGACGGGTTCCGGTTCGACCTCGCGACCACCGTCGGCCGCACCCACAAGGGCTTCCGCCCGCACGGGCCGTTCTTCAGCGCGATCCGGCAGGACCCGGTCCTGGCGCAGGTCAAGCTGATCGCCGAGCCGTGGGACCTCGGCCCGGGCGGCTACCAACTGGGCCACTTCCCGCCTCCGTTCAGCGAGTGGAACGACCGGTTCCGCGACGGCGTGCGCCGGGCGTGGCGGGGCGAGTCGCTCGGTGACGCCGATCTCGGTGCGCGCCTGCTGGGTTCGGCCAATCGTTTCGACCACTCGTCGCGCCCGGCCACCGCGTCGGTGAACTTCGTGACTGCGCACGACGGCTTCACCCTCGCTGATCTGGTCTCGTATGCGCACAAGCACAACGAGGCCAACGGCGAGGACAACCGTGACGGTCACGACGAGAACCTCTCGGCCAACCTCGGCGTCGAGGGGCCGACCGACGATCCCGCGGTGCTGAGCGCACGCGCGCGCCGGGTGCGCGGGATGCTCGCCACGGTCTTGGTGGCGCAGGGCGTGCCGATGCTGCTGGCCGGCGACGAGATCGGCAACAGTCAGGGCGGCAACAACAATGCCTACGCGCAGGACAACGAGATCGGTTGGATCGACTGGTCCGACCCCGACACGCAGTTGTGCGACCTCGTGACCCGACTGGTCGCGCTGCGCAGGGACCTCCCGGTGCTGCGCCAGAGTGCGTTCATGCACGGCCACGTGCGGCAGGACGGCCACCAGGACATCGCATGGCTGCGTGCCGACGGCGAGGTGCCGACCGAGCAGGACTGGCGCGATCCGCACTGGCGTGCGGTCGCGGCCGTGATCCGCGGTGCCGCCGGCGATCCGGTGGGCGAGACGCTCACCGACGCGGCCCTGGTCGTGCTGAACACCGGGGACGACGTCGACTTCACGCTTCCCGACGCACACGACGGCCGCACGTGGCGCCTTCGGGTCGACACCGCCCGGGACGGCACCGCCCGGACCGACACCGCGCGGCTCGACACAGACGGAACGGTGGAGTCGAGCTACACGGTGCTGGCCCAGTCGGTCGTGGTATTCAGCGCCCACTGAGGCCGGCCGAGGCCGGCCGTCGTACGGTCAGTCGCCGGGCCACTCGCCGGTGGCCCTCGCGAAGGCCTTGGCACCCTGACGCTCGACGATCGCCCGCACTCCGGCGAAGATCGCGCCCTGGATCACGGCGGCGACCAGGATCTCCTTGAGTGGGAACTCCGACTGTGTCGGGCCCGGCGGATCGCCCTCGGAGTTCGGGCTGACTCGCTTCCACACCTGCTTGAACACCGCGGTGGCGATCAGGCCGGCGAGGATGGACGAGAGCAGTCCGACCGGCTTGTAGAGCAGTTTCGCCGAGGTGGTGGCCGGTGCGGGCTTCGAGCCGCTCATCAGCTCGCGGCTGCGGTGCGGCGAGCGAGGATCGCGGTGCGTTCAGCCTCGCTGAGCCCACCCCAGACGCCGTAGGGCTCCTGGACGGCCAGTGCGTGTTCGCGGCACCGATCGATGACCGGGCACGACGCGCAGACGGCCTTGGCCGACTCCTCGCGGCGCTGGCGCTTCATGCCGCGTTCGGCTTCGGGTGAGAAGAAGACCGAGGAATCGGCGCCCATGCAGGCGCCCTCCCACTGCCATTCGTAGGATTCGAGAATCGGCGACGGAAGTCGCTTGATGTTGACCATTTCCTGCCCCTTCCCCAAGGGTGAGGACTGACTCGGGCTGGTGTGTTCAACCCGGTGAGTAGTCCGACCGTACTACCCAACTTATTCACCGTGCAAGCATTCTGAGTAAGTTCATGCGTCGTTCACCGTCGGCCAACTTGCTCAATGGGCGCCCGTGGTGAACAAGTTCTAGGGTGGGCCGCATGCAGCGGCGGTGGACGGTGGGGGCGTTGTCGGAGCTCCTCGGCATCGCCGCACCCACGCTGAGGACCTGGGAACGGCGCTACGGCATCGGGCCCACGTACCGCACGGCCGGCGGCCATCGCCGCTACACGATCGTCGACGCCGACCGGGTCGCGACGATGTCGCGGTTCATCGCGGAGGGGGTGTCGCCGCGCGAGGCGGCCGAACTCGTCCAACGCCTGCACCCGCACGACTTGGCCGCCGTGGTGGCCTCCGGTGAAGAGGGCCTGCGCACGTCGGCGCGCGAGTACGCGATCGTCGGGATCCTCAAGGGGGCCCTCGCCTTCGACGGCCAGCGGGTGCAGACCAGCGCCGAGGACGCGATCGAGCGATTCGGCCTCGTCGACGCGTGGGACTCGACGATCGTCCCGGCGCTCATCGAGGTCGGCCGGCAGTGGGAGGACGGCCGGCTCAGCGTCGCCGCCGAACACCTCGTGACCGCCCGGATCCTCGAGGCACTGCGTGTCACGGCGCATCGCCATCCGGTCGCGGACCGCTCACGGGTCGTGCTCGCGACGACCGAGGAAGAGCAGCACAAACTGCCGATCGTGGCACTCGGAGCCGCGCTCGCTGAACGCGGGATCGCCTCCACCGAACTGGGTTCGCGACTGCCGCTGGACGCCCTCGAGGCATTCGTGGACGCGACCGCCCCGTCGGTCGTGTTCCTGTGGTCGTCGGTCATCACCCCCGACGACCTCGGGCTGAGACGGATCGCCGTGGTCGGTGCGCGGACCCGCCTCCTGCTCGGCGGGCCCGCCTGGCCGAGCGACCTCGTCACCTCGCACACCCTGGGGGAGGCGGTCGAGCACGTGCAGGCCGCGCTCAACGACGAACTACGCTGAGGCCATGGCTGAACCGCACGTCGTCACCGAGATCGAGGGGCCCATCGCCCACGTCTGGCTCAATCGCCCGGACAAGTTGAACGGCATCACCTTCGACGTGCTCGATGGGCTGCTGGAGGCCGCCGACCGCATCGAGGCCGACCCCAGCGTGCGCGCCGTTCTGGTGGAGGGCCGCGGCCCCTCGTTCTGCGCCGGGTTGGACTTCGGGCAGGTCATGACCGACAAGAAGCGCGTCGCCCGGTACTTCCTGCCGAACCCACTCAAGGGCACCAACCGCTTCCAGCAGCCGCTGTGGGCGTGGCGCCAGCTGTCCGTCCCCGTCATCGCAGTGACCCGGGGCCACGTCTTCGGCGGGGGGATCCAGTTGGCCCTCGCGGCCGACTTCCGCTTCACGTCCCCCGACTGCCAGTGGTCCGTGCTCGAGGCGAAGTGGGGCCTGGTCCCCGACATGAGCGGCACGGTGGCGCTGTCCGAACTGGTCGGCGCCGACCTGGCCAAGCGACTCGTCCTGACCGGTGAGGTCTTCTCCGGCGAGCAGGCCGTCGAGTACGGCATCGCGTCCGGTGTCGCCGAGGATCCCCTCAAGCCGGCGATGGAACTGGTCGACCAGCTGATCGCCCGCTCGCCGGACTCGGTCGCCGCGTCGAAGAAGTTGCTCAACGAGACCCGCCGCGCGTCCCCGCGCCGGGCCTTCCGGCTCGAGCGCCGGCTCCAGGCGGCGATGTTCAAGTCCCCCAACACCGCGATCGCGCGCAAGGCCGGGTCGGCCAAGATCGATCCGGAGTTCGGCCCGCGCACCTTCGGGCGCTGAGTTCGCCCGGCGTTGTTAGTGTTTCGCAGGTGAGCGAGGAAAAGCGCAAGAAGGTCGCCGACCAGTACGACCGTGGGTACGACTACACGAAGTACTGGAACCACCGTGACTACGAGAACGCCGCCGAACAGGTCGCGATCCGTCGGCTGCTGAAGGGCCGTCGTTTCGCGAAGGCGGCGGACGTGGGTGGCGGTTTCGGCCGCCTCGCCCTGCTGCTGCGCGAGTACGCCGACCGCGTCACCCTCGCCGAGCCCAGCCAGACCCAGCTCGACGCCGCCGAGGAGTTCCTCGCCGGCACCGACGTCATCAAGCAGCGTCAGCAGGCCGACGACCTGCAGTTCGCCGACGGCGAACTCGATCTGGTGACGATGGTGCGGGTCATGCACCACATCCCCGAGCCGTCCGCCGAGTTCGCCGAGATCGCACGCGTCCTGGCGCCGGGAGGCACGGCGATCATCGAGGTCGCGAACTACGGTCACTTCAAGAACCGCCGCGCCTTCAAGAAGGCGGGCAAGACGCTGCCGAAGGAGCCGGTCAGCATCCGCACCGTGGCCGCCGACGAGCCCGACGCGATCGCCTTCGTCAACCACAACGTCGACACGGTCGTCCAGCAGCTCGCCACCGCGGGACTGAGCCTGCACGGCAAGCTCTCGGTCTCGAACCTGCGCAGCCAGAAGCTCAAGAAGGCGCTGCCGACGCGGGCGATGGTCGCCGTCGAGCGGGTCCTGCAGAAGCCGCTCGCCAAGCGTGACTTCGGTCCCTCGATCTTCCTGGAACTGCGCAAGATCGGCTGAGGTGGCGGCCTACCGCACGATCGATCGGCCGCCCGGGTCGGGCGCCGAGGCCGAGATCGTCGTGCTGAGGTCCCGCTTCCTGGCCGAGGTCCGCCGGGTGGAGGACGAGCCCGCCGCCCGCGACTTCCTCGCCGAGGTCCGGGCCCGCCACCACGACGCCCGTCACCACTGCACGGCCTTCGTGATCGGTTCCGACGGCTCCCTGCGGCGCAGCAACGACGACGGCGAGCCGTCCGGGACCGCGGGCCGGCCCATGCTGGAGGTCGTGTCCGGTCGCGGGATCAGCGACGTCGCCGTCGTCGTCACCCGGTGGTTCGGTGGCACGCTGCTCGGCACCGGCGGTCTGGCGCGTGCGTACGCCGACGCCACGGCGGCTGCCCTCGACGCGGCGGGCACCCGCGAGAGAGTCCTCTGGCAGCGAGCCCGGGTCACCGCACCGGTCACCGAGGTGGGCGTGCTCGAGCACCGGTTGCGACAGTCGACCGACGTCCTCGACGTCGACTACGGCGCGGAACAGGTCGTCTACACCGTGGCCCACCGGGATGCGGCGGTGCTCGACCGCCTCGAGGTCAGCGTGCTCGACCCGGTCTGGCGCGACACCTGACCGTCACAGGCCGAGCCGGGCCAGGACCTCGCGGACGTGGGCGAGCGCGTCGGGATCGCGGAACCCTGACGAGTCGTCGAAGTAGAGTCCGTCGCCGATCAGCTGGATCGTGCGCGCCAGCGCGTCGTCGCCGAGGTGTTCGCGCAGGACCTCGAACCACTCCTCGCGGATGGCCGCGAGGGCCTCGCCGGCCCGGTGGTCGTTCTCCTGGGCGATACGGGCGGCCGCGATGAGTCCGCGGTCGAAGTCGCTGCCGGAGTCGACCGAGGTCTCGAGGTAGAAGTCGACGGGGCCCTGCGGAGCCGAGCGCATGAGGTCGACGTCGGTCGCCGCCTGGTCGCGCAACCGGGCGACCAGGCCCTCGACGAGCGCGTCCTTGCTGTGGAAGTGATAGAGCAGACCGCCCTTGGAGACACCTGCCGCGGCGGCGACGGCGTCGAGGGTCGCGGCGCGGCTGCCCTCGCTGACGAGCAGTCGCTCGAACGCATCGAGCACCTTGTCCCGCGTGCTGGTTTCGTCGGGGGCGCTCGGCATGCGCCCACTGTAGTGAAGGACACAGGTGGAGCGACCGAAGCGGCTTGGGACTATACCGTCTGGACGGTATAGTTGAGGGATGACCGCGTTCACCCCGACGCGCGCCGGGCGCCGCGAATGGATCGCGCTCTCGGTCCTGATGCTGCCCGTGCTCCTGGTCTCGGTGGACAACACCGTCCTGTCGTTCGCCCTGCCCGAGATCAGCCGCGAACTGCGACCGACCGGCAACCAGTTGCTCTGGATCGTCGATCTCTACGCCCTCATGCTCGCCGGCCTGCTCATCGCGATGGGCAGCATCGGCGGCCGACGCGGTCGCCGATGCTGCCC
>CAYXFT010000021.1:0-7667 GCA_964464335.1 uncultured Aeromicrobium sp. | reverse complement strand
GCATCGGCGACCGCGTCGGCCGCCGTCGCCTGCTCGTCCTGGGTGCCGTCGGTTTCGGCGTCGCCTCGGCGATCGCGGCCTTCAGCACGTCCGCCGAGATGCTGATCGTCGCCCGCGGCCTGCTCGGCTTCTTCGGCGCGACCCTCATGCCGTCGACGCTCTCACTGATCCGCAACATCTTCGAGGACGCCCGCGACCGCCGGCTCGCCATCGCGACCTGGGCGGCCATGTTCTCCGGCGGCGCCGTGCTGGGCCCGGTCGTCGGCGGTTACCTGCTCGAGCACTTCTGGTGGGGGTCGGTGTTCCTCATCAACGTGCCGCTGATCGTGCTGTTCGTCCCGGCCGCGCTCGCCGTCGTGCCCGAGTCCCGCGATCCCCGGCCCGGGCCGATCGATCCGTTCTCGATCGCGCTGTCGTTGCTGGCGATGGTGCCGCTGGTCTTCGCGATCAAGCACGGTGCGACCGCCGGGCTCGACGACACGACGCTCGCCGCCGCGGCGCTGGGCCTCGGCGCCGGCTGGCTGTTCGTCCATCGCCAGCGGCACGCGGCCTCGCCGCTGCTCGACCTGGCGCTGTTCCGCAACCCGGTCTTCAGCGGCGCGCTCGTCGCGAACGCGCTGAGCCTGATGGCGCTGGCGGGCTTCCTGTACTTCGGTGCGCAGCTGCTGCAGCTCGTGCTCGGTCTGTCCCCGCTGGAGTCCGCCCTCGTACTGGTTCCCGGGTTGGTCGCGACGATGGTCGCCGGCTTCGCGGCCGTGCGTCTCGTCGAGAAGGTGCCGGCCCGCACGCTGGTCCCGCTGAGCTTCCTGCTCTCGTCCATCGGTTACGCGATCGCGGCGTTCACCGGCCGGCCCACCGTGGTGTCGGTGGCCGTGGCGTTCACGGTGCTCGGCATCGGCATCGGCCTGGCCGAGACGATCACGAACGACCTGATCCTGGCCAACGTGCCGCCGCAGAAGGCCGGAGCCGCGTCCGCCATCTCCGAGACGGCGTACGAGATCGGTGCCGTGCTGGGCACCGCCGTGCTGGGCACCGTGCTCACCGCGACGTTCCGCGCGCACCTGACCGTCCCCGCGGTCGCCCGCTACGGCGACAGTGAGAACGCGTTCGAGACGCTCGGCAGCACCCTGCAGTTCGCCGAGAACTTCTCCGAGCCCGTCGAGGCCTGGATGCACGCCTCGGCCTCCAGTGCCTTCGACCTCGGCGTCCAGTTCACCGCCGGCGCCGCGATCTTCATCGCCGCCCTCGCGGCCTGGGTCTCGCGCCGCGCCCTCAGCCGCGGCTGAGCGGGCTCATTGGTCACAGGTTTCCCACGAGACCGCTCAGAACGCGCTTCGCGCCTACGTAACTTCGTGTGCGCGAAGCGTGCTTCGAGCGGTCTCGTGGGAAACCGGCAGCCCAGCCCACCTAGGCTGGCGCGCATGCGGGTCGGAATCGCGGTGGTCGGGGCGATCCTCGTGCTCGGCGGGTGTGAGTCGCCGCCGGAGCAGACCGCCGCGCCCGAAGGGCTGAGCGCGAGCATCATGCAGTACCGCGGCGAGCGACTCACGCGCGACATCGCGGTGGCCTTCACGAACGACGCGCGGCACGCCGTGGAGCTGGAGTCGATGCGGCTGACCTCCAACCGGCTGTCCGAGCCGTTCACGTGGGACGGCGCCGAACGGGTGGACGCCGGGTACGGCACCGGCATCGACGTCACCCCGTCGCAGGGCACGTGCCCCGATGGCGAGGATCTCGCGACGACGGCGGAGGTGACGTATCGCTACGACGGGCAGGAACGGCGCTCGCGACTCGCCGTGACCGACCCCTACGACGTCCTCGGCAGCCTCGTCGACGGCGACTGCGGCCAGCAGTCCTTCGCGGAGGCGGCCACCGTCGACGTCGGCTCGCCGGTGGTGGAGGGCGACACGTGGTCGGCCGACGTGACGCTCACGCCGACCGGCGACCGCGACGACGTCGTCCTGCTCGGGTTCGCGCCGACGCTGAAGTTCGCCTTCGGCCCGCGCACGCCGACCGACGTGGAGGTGCCGCTGGACCAGCCCCGGCGGTTGCACCTCGACGTCGTGATGGGGCGGTGCGACCCGCACATCGTGGCCGAGGACAAGGTCGGCTCCCGGTTCGGCGCGCGCGTGCGGACGGCCGACGTCGAGGAGGCCTACTTCACCCTCGACCTGCCGGACGCGGTGCACGCGTCGCTCGACGAGTTCTACGCGGCTCGCTGCCGCCTCTGACCTACGGGGTCGGCTGGCCCAGCCGCGGGAACGGCGTGGTGGAGAAGACGACCTCGACGGGGACGTCGAAGTACTCGGCGATCCTCAGCGCGAGGAACAGGCTGGGGCTGTACTCGCCGCGTTCGAGGTAGCCGATCGTCTGGTAGTGGACGCCCACCGCCTCGGCGAGGTCACGCCGCGAGATGCCGCGCTCCACCCGAAGCATCGCGATCCGGTTGAAGACGTACTCCGCGGCCACTCAGTTGCCCCACTGCTGCATCGCCGCGTGCCGGCGTGCCTCGACGGCGGAACCGGACTCGCGTTCGGCCATGCGCCGCAGCACTCTCGGGGCCAGGGCCAGACCCACGGCCGCCCACAGTGCGAGTACCCCGAACATCTCGAGCGTGCGCCAGCTCTCGCCGATCTCGGCCGCCACCGCGGAGTCCGGCAACAGCGCCTGCCGCATGCCCAGGCCGAGCCAGTACAGCGGGAAGACCTGCGCGATCGCCTGCACCCAGCCGGCCAGCGCGGTGATCGGATAGAAGATCCCCGAGATGCCGATCAGGACCACCATGGGCAGGAAGCTCAGGCCGAATCCGGAGCTCGAACTTTTCACGAGCGAGCCGACGATCGCCCCCCACGGCAGCGTCGCGAGCATGCCCATGACGAACACGGCTGCCAGCAGCAGCCAGCCCTCGGCCGGCACGTCGGACAGGCCCTCCAGCAGGAAGAAGCCCGCGGCGAGGAACACGACCAGCCCGAACAGCGTGTTCAGGGTCGCCAAGGTGATGCGCGCGACGAGATAGCCGACCATGCCGTTCGGCGTCGACTTCGCCCGCAGGAGGGTGCCGTCCTCGCGCTCGACGGCCAACTGGCCCGTCGTGCCCATCCAGCCGCCGATCGCGACGTTCATGGCGATCAGCCCGGGCAGGGTGGACAGCCCCAGCGAGACGTCCGTGCCCGGGATGGTGCTGTCCCGCTGGAACCAGAGCACGGCGATGAAACCACCGTTGGTGACGAGGATCCAGATCTGGTCGCTGCGGGTTCGCAGGCTCTGCACCATCTCGATCCAGCCGCGCCGGACCCCGAGCCGGGCGGCGTGCGTCCCGGCATTCATGCGCGCGCTCCTTCGGCGGGAAACGCGTCCTCGACCCGGTCCGGTCCGGGCGCACCGGACTCCTGGCGCTGCACCATGCTCATGTAGGTCTCCTCCAAGGTGGTGGGCCGGACCTCGAGGTCGCGCACCGCTTCACCGTGCTCGCTGAAGAGGGCACGGACGAAGCCGGTCGCGTCCTCGGCCGCGTGCACGTGCCGCTGGCCCTCGAGCGTCCACTTCACCTCGGTCGTGCCCTCGACCTGACGGGACAGCTCCTCGGCCGTCCCGTCGGCGACGATCCGCCCGCCGGCGAGGATGAGGATCCGGTCGGCCAGCTTCTCGGCCTCGTCGAGGTCGTGGGTGGTCAGCATGATCGTCGTGCCCTGCACGTCGCTGAGCCGGTGGACCACGTCGTGGAACTCGCGTCGCGCCTGCGGGTCGAATCCAGCGGTGGGCTCGTCGAGGAACAGCAGTTCGGGGTTGCCGATGATGCCGATCGCCACGTCGAGACGGCGCCGTTGCCCGCCCGAGAGCGAGGCGACCTTGGCCCCGGCGTGCTGCTGCAGGCCGACCGTGGCGAGCAGCTCCGTCGCGTCGAGCGGGCGCGGACGGTCCGCGGTCGCGTAGGGCACGTAGTACTCGCCCAGGTGGCGCAGCAGTTGCTCGACGCGCCACCGACCGTGATCGCGCCACGACTGCAGGACGACGCCGAGCCGGGACCGCCACACCTCGTCGCCGTGCGCCGGATCGACGCCGAGCACGCGGACCGCGCCCGCCGAGCGACGCCGGAAGCCCTCGAGGATCTCGATCGTCGTGCTCTTGCCCGCACCGTTCGGGCCCAGCAGGGTGAGCACCTCACCGCGGCGTGCGGTGAACGAGACGCCGGTCAACACCTGCTTCTCGCCGTAACTCATCCGTAGGTCGCCGACCTCGATGACCGTATCGTCCATGCTCATCAATGTAGTATGTGTACTACGGTCTGTCGATGCCCTGACCGGCTCGCGCCCACCGTTCCGCGCGACGACGTGGTCTCGGTACGCCGCTCGCTGCGCTCGCGAGCTACTCGACCACCGACCCTCCTGATCGAGTGCCGGCGAGGAACGAGCCGGTGTGTTGAGATCATGCGTCCTCCTCTGCCGGGGGCGAACGATGCGAGACTGGCAGACGTGACCGAGCACTATCCCGAGAACGACCATGCGGGCGAGCGCACGTTGCTCGTCGCCGCGGCCTACGTCGTCCTGCGACGCGGCGACGAGGTGCTGATGCAACAGCGCGCGGGCACCGGGTACCGCGACGGGTACTGGGCGGTGCTCGCCGGACACGTCGATCCCGGCGAGTCCGTCCACGAGGCGGCCGTCCGTGAGGCCTTCGAGGAGTCGGGCGTCACGATCGACCCGGCCGACCTGCGACCGCTCACGACGATGCACCGCTTCGAGCGCGAGGGCCCGGCTGTCGAGCAACGCGTCGACGTCTTCTTCGAGGCGACCCGCTGGGCCGGCGACCCGGTGCTGCAGGAGCCGGACAAGGCGTCGCACCTGGGCTGGCAGCGGCTCGACCACCTGCCGCACCCGATCGTCCCGCACGAACTGGACCTGCTCGACCTGCTGCGCACGGGCACCCCGGTCCCCGCGGTCATCTCGCTGCCGACCTGACGGGATTTCGACGGAGCTTGGCAGACCGCGTCGCGGCGGGGTCTCCGGACGGCTGGGAGGATGGGTCGAGTGACCCGCCGCGACAGTCTTCTCGCCGTACTCGTCGCCGTGATCTGGGGCTGCAACTTCGTGGCGATCCACGTCGGTCTGGCCGACGTGCCGCCGTTCCTGTTCTTGGCGATCCGGTTCGTGTTGGTCGCGTTCCCGCTCGTGCTGTTCATCCCGCGCCCGCAGGCGCCATGGCACGTCGTGGCCGGTGTCGGCCTGTTCATGAGCTTCGGTCAGTTCGGCCTGTTGTACCTCGCGATGGCGATCGGGATGCCGGCCGGGCTGGCGGCGCTCGTGCTGCAGGCGCAGGTCATCTTCACGATCCTCATCGCGTGGGGTGTGCTCGGCGAGCGGGCCTCCTCGCGCCAGTTGTTCGGCGCCGCGATCGGCACCCTCGGACTGGCGATCGTCGGCTGGGGCTTCCACGCCGACGCCCCGATCGTCCCGCTGTTCGTCACCATCGCCGCCGCGCTCTCGTGGGCGGTCGGCAACGTCATCGTCCGCGCCGCGAAGGTCACGTCCGGGCTCTCGCTGGTCGTGTGGTCGGCGCTGTGGGTGCCGCTGCCGTGCCTGGCCGTCTCGCTGCTGGTCGACGGTCCCGCCGAGATCTCCGCGGCCCTGGGCCGGTTCGGCTGGGAGGTGTGGGTGTCCACGCTCTACACGGTCGTGCTCTCGTCGCTGGTGGGCTACACGATCTTCAACGGGTTGATGGCCAAGCATCCCGCCGCCAGCGTCGTGCCGTACATCCTGCTCGTGCCGCCCGTGGGGGTGCTCGCCGCGTGGCTGGCCCTCGGCGAGGTGCCGAGCGCGCTGGAGTGGCTCGGCGGCACGGTGATGATGGTGGGGGTCGCGATCGCGACGCTCACGCGCCGGGCGCCAGCAGCGCCGCCCGCGCCATCTCCGCCAGCAGGCGAGCCATTCCCGCCGTCCCGATCCGGGCGGACCGCGGCGTCGAGTTGAGCAGGCCGAACGTGGCCTGCGCGGCGGCCCGGGCCGTGGCGCGGTCGATGCCGGGCTGCAGTTCGCGCAGGGTCGTGACCCACTCGTCGATGTAGGCCAGTTGCAGCTCGCGGACGGTCTGCTGCGCCTGCTCGGGAAGGTTCGGCCACTCGCGGTCCTGGATGACGATGAGCGAGGGGTGGGTCAGGGCGAACTCGACGTGCCAGGCGATCAGCGCGTCGAGGGCGGCGGACGGGTCGGCGGCCGCGGCGCGGCGCGCACGGCCCTCGGCGAGGAGGCGCTCGCTGATCGACGTCAGGGACTGCGCGAGCAGGTCCTCCTTGCCGGCGAAGTGCTTGTAGAGCGCGGGTCCGGAGATGCCGCACGCTTCGCCGATCTCGTTGACCGACACGCCGTGGAACCCGCGCGCGGCGAACAGCCCGGCTGCGGTCTCGAGGATCTGTTCGCGTCGGCCGGCCACGGGCCGAGCCTACCCGTCACGGTTAGCGGGTATTAACTCCGTCCGTGTTCGCTAGCCTCGTGTCGTGCACGTCGTGCACGTCGTGGAGCGCGGTGAGGGGACCCCGATCGTGCTGCTCCACGGCTTCCAGGTGGACCATCGCCTGCTGCTGCCGCTCGACGACGTGATCGGTGCGCACGGGCCGTGGCGCCGCATCCACGTCGACCTGCCTGCGCACGGTCGCAGTCCGGCGGCGGGCGCCCGTTCGGCGGCGGACGTCGTCACGGCGGTCGAGGCCGAGATCGGCCGGCGGGTGGGCGACGAGCCCTTCGCCCTCGTGGGCAACTCCTTCGGCGGTCTGGTCGCGCGGCAGATCGCCCGCGACCTGCGGGCGCGGGTGCTGGGGCTGGCACTGATCGCGCCGGTCGTCCACGCGGCGTCCGCGGACCGCGATGTGCCGCCGCGCACGGTGCTCCTCGAGGACGCGGCGGTGATGGCCTCGCTGGGCGATGTACGGGAGGACTTCGCCGAACTGGCCGTCCTCCAGACCGCCGGGGCGGCCGCGGCGTTCGTCGAGGCGGCGCTGCCCGGCCTGCGGTCGGGAGATCCGGACGGTCAGAGCCTCATCGCCGCGGACTACGCGCTGCCGAGCCCGCCCGAGGATGGCGCCGCACCCTTCGCCCGTCCGGCCCTCGTCGTCACCGGGCGTCAGGACCACGTCGTCGGGTATCGCGACCAGTGGGCGCTCCTCGACCACTACCCCCGGGCGACGTTCGTCGCGCTCGACGGCGCCGGCCACAACGTCCATCTCGACCAACCCGCCGCCACCGCGGCACTGGTGACCGGCTGGCTGGACCTCGTCCACTCAGGTTAATGAGTGTTAACCTGAGTGCGTGGACATGAGAGAACTCGTCGCGCAGTTGCGGGAACGCACCGCCACCGCACGCCTCGGCGGATCGGAGAAGGCGCGCGAGAAGCACGTCGCGCGCGGCAAGCTGCTGCCGCGCGACCGCGTCGACCGGCTGCTCGATCCGGGCTCGCCCTTCCTGGAGATCGGCGCGCTCGCCGGCTATGGCCTGTACGGGGACGATCCCTTCGCGGTGCCCAGCGCGGGCATCATCACCGGCATCGGCCGCGTCTCGGGCCGCGACTGCGTGATCGTCGCGAACGACGCCACCGTCAAGGGCGGGACGTACTACCCGGTGACCGTGAAGAAGCACCTGCGCGCGCAGGCGATCGCCGCGGAGAACCGGCTGCCCTGC
>CAYXFT010000020.1:0-26706 GCA_964464335.1 uncultured Aeromicrobium sp. | reverse complement strand
CGAGAAGTCTCCGTCGTTCAACGTTCGCCCGGCGCAGGGTTTCTACCACTGCTTCGGCTGTGACGTCGGCGGCGACGCGATCAAGTTCCTGATGGAGATCGAGGGGCTGACCTTCGCCGAGTCCGTCGAGCGGCTGGCCGACAAGTACGGCGTCCAGCTCCGCTACGAGGAGACCGGCGCGCCCTCGGGACCGCGGCGTGATCCGGGCCAGCGCCAGCGGCTGCTGCTCGCGCACAAGGCGGCCGCCGACTTCTACGCCCAGCAGCTGACCTCCGCCGCCGAGGCCGCGCCGGGCCGCCAATTGGTCACCGACCGTGGCTTCGACCAGGCCGCCGCGGAGGTGTTCTCCATGGGCTGGGCGCCGAAGTCGGGCCGGGCGCTGTCGGAGCACCTGCGGTCCAAGGGCTTCAGCGACGAGGAACTGATCGTGGGCGGGCTCGCCCGCAGGTCGGCGCGCGGCACCTACGACGCGTTCCAGGGCCGGCTGCTGTGGCCGATCAAGGAGATCTCCGGCGAGGTCATCGGCTTCGGCGCACGGCGGATGTTCGACGACGACTTCATGAGCGGCAAGTACGTCAACACCGCCGAGACCCCGATCTACAAGAAGGCCCAGGTGCTCTACGGGCTCGACCTGGCCCGCGACCCGATCCGCAAGCGCAGCCAGGCGGTCGTCGTCGAGGGGTA
Organism: uncultured Aeromicrobium sp.; assembly: GCA_964464335.1. Lineage (GTDB taxonomy): Bacteria > Actinomycetota > Actinomycetes > Propionibacteriales > Nocardioidaceae > Aeromicrobium. The sequence continues at coordinate 26,022 of CAYXFT010000020.1, read as the reverse complement.
CACCGACGTGATGGCCTGCCACCAGGCCGGCGTGCTGACGGCGGTCGCGACCTGCGGGACGGCGTTCGGTGAGGGGCACGCGCGGGTCCTGCGGCGGCTCATGCTCGGTCACGACGCGTTCCACGGCGAGGTCGTCTTCTCGTTCGACGGCGATGCGGCGGGCCAGGCGGCGGCGGTCAAGGCGTTCGAGAACGACCAGGAGTTCGCCGGCCAGACGTACGTCGCGGTCGAGTCCCGTGGCCTGGATCCGTGCGACCTGCGGCTGACCGATGGGGACGAGGCGGTCCAGCACCTGATCTCCTCGCGCATCCCGCTGTACCGGTTCGTGCTCGACAACACCCTGGCTCGGTACGACCTCGACCGGGGCGACCAGCGCATCGACGCGGTCCGCGAGTCCGTCCACCTCGCCTCGTCGATCCGCGACGACTCGAAGGTCGAGGAATTCCTGCGCGAGGTCGCCAACCGCGCCGGCGTCGACGTCGACATGGTGCGCGCCGAGCACCGCAAGGCGGCCAAGGCCGGCCCGGCCAAGACGGCCACGCGATCGTCGCCGACGCCCGAGTCGCCCGCGGCCCAGCCGCCGGTGTTCGCCAGTTTCGGCGGGCCGCAGTTCGCCGACGAGCGCGAGGCGCTCAAGGCGGTCGCGCAGTACCCCCATCTGGCCAAGGCCGGCGCCGGTGACGTGTCCGAGGACGACTTCTCGCACCCGGTCGCCCGAGAACTGTGGCGGCATCTGGTCGCCAAGGGCCTGCCCGACCACGCGGACGCGGGCTGGCTGCCGGCGGTCGCCGACGGGCTGCCGGGCGACGACCTGCGTCGGGTCCTGGGCATCGCGGCGGTCGAGCCGCTGCACTCGTCGGAGCAGGGCGCCGCCGCCGTGGTGCCGGCGGTCCTGGCGCGTCTGCAGGAGTTGGGCATCGCCCGCAGGGTCGCCGACGTGAAGTCGCGCCTGCAGCGCACGGATCCGACCGCGCCGGAGTACGCCGAGGTCTTCGGTGAGCTCGTCGCGCTCGAGCAGCGCCGCCGCGACGTCCGCCAGCGGGCGCTCGGCGCGATGTCGTCCTGATCCCGGCTGTGGGTAACGCGGGCGTGGTCCACAGCCGTCCTCGCCGGTCTGTCCGTGGCCGCCCGGCGCCGCGACGCTGGATTGATGTCGCCCTTCGTCTCCCGTGCCCTGGACCAGGCCCCGCTCACCGTCGATGCCGAGCAGGAGCTGGCCCGGCGGGCAGCCCTCGGTGACCGTGCGGCCCGCGAGGAACTGATCTGCTCGGGCCTGCGCAACGTCGCCCTGCATGCGCTACGGCTGGGCCACCGTGGCGCCGACCTCGACGAGGCGGTCGCGGCGGGGATCGAGGGCCTGATCCTGGCCGTCGACCGATTCGATCCCGACCGGGGAACACGGTTGTCGACCTACGCATGGGAGTGGATCTCCCGGGCGATGACGCAAGCGCGGGCACTGCCGATCGGGCCCCTGCCGGCACCGGCACCGAGCGGCCCGGAACTGCTCGCCGACCTGCCCGCCAGCCTCGCGGCGGTGGTCGGTCTGCGGTACGGCCTGCTGTGCGACGACGGGGTCGGACTCACGATCTCTGAGGTCGGCCGGCGCCTCGACCTGACCCCGTGGGAGGTCCGCGATCGCGAGGCGAGGGCGCTTTCGCATCTGCGTGCCGGGCTTGCTACAGTTGGTCGCCGTGCTCCTCTTGCGGGAGCCGATCCCCCGTAGCTCAATTGGCAGAGCATTCGACTGTTAATCGAAGGGTTGTTGGTTCAAGTCCAACCGGGGGAGCCACGCGGCGTAATCGGGCAGGTCGCCGAGCAGCTCGCCGAGCGAGACATACGTCACGCGGGCGACCTGCTCCAGCTCGCCGAGGGTCCACTCAGTGAGCCCCTTGACCTTGCGTCCGACGGACGGCTGACTCATATGGAAGTGCTTTGCCGCCTCTGTGTGGCTCCAGCTCATGCGAAACATCAACGTGGTCACGTTCTCGCCCACCTTGCGAGCTAGCGCGCTCGGCTCTGGCGTCATGTCTGCTGTCATGCGATGAGACTAGCGCGTCGAAGCCTCATCTATTCAGATTTGTTTCATTGATTACGGCGTGTCGGTTTGGCTCCATTCAGATTTGAATGGATTGTTGTGGTCATGACTGATAACAACAACGGTGTAACTCGGTCGCGGCGCCGCCGTCGGCCCTCGTCGTTCGAGCGGGCGCAGCTCGCCGCGACGCATGAGAACTACTTCACCGCTGCGCGCCTCCACGCCGAGGCCGCCGAGCGGGCACGACGCTCCCACGACTACCGCGACGTCGCGGCCGCGTCCTCGGCCTACCTGCTCATGCAGGTCGCCCGCGACCAGTTCCGCACGGCCCGCACGGCCGCCCGCCTCGGCGGTGTGGCATGACCGGCCCAGCCAAGAACGCGACCCGCCTGCGCGAGCTCGGCGACCGGCTCGACGTCGATAGTGTCGAGCGCCGCCTCGCCGCCGAGGCCGCCGCTAGCATCCTTCGATGCAAGGGCGGCAAGTACGCCGAGCGTCCCGTCGTGGTCGAGGACGTGATCGCCCTGGCCTCGTGGCTGCTCACCGGGCGCACCCTCGACGTCGTGGTCGAGGTCGAGGGCGCCGTCGGGCCCGACCTCGGCGCGCAGCTCACGGCCGTCCTCGCTGACTGGCGTGCTCGGGGTGGTCGGTCATGATCCGTCCCCTCGCCCGTCGGGCGGGCGCCTGCACGCTCCCGCGACTGTTCCACGACTGGCACGCCGCCGTGTCGTTCGCCGTCGGCGCCGCCCTCGACACGGGCGTCAAGCACACCGTGCGCCGAGAGGTCACGCCCGCGTGGCCGTTCGGTATCTGGCGCGTTCGTGAGCTTGAGGTCGCCGATGCGTAACCGCCCCGCCCCGAGCCCGTGGGCGTGCGACCGCTGCGCCTCGACGACCGCCACCGAGATGTGCGTGCACGTGCACCCCGACGGGTCGCTCGTGACGTTCTGCTCGCCCACCTGCCTCGCCCTGTACCTCGAAGAACGAAAGGCCAACCGCCCATGACCGAACTGATCACGTACCTCTCTGGCGTCGTCACAGGCGGGTTCTGCACCGCTTGGGTACTCGCCCTCATCACCGTCGCCCGAGGCGGTGCCAAGTGAGGCGCGCCATCATGGGCCCTCGGCCCACCCGTCGGCAGCTGCTCCGACGGCTCGGCGTGCTCGAAAGCATCGTCGGCCGACACCTCCGAACCATCGGCGCCCTCGAAGCCGAGAACGCCCGTCTCCGCGCCAAGCTCCGAACGGCCGACCAGTGAGCCCCGACGAGGCGGGCGGGTTCCTGCTCGCCGCCATCTGCGCCGCCTGGGCCGCCGTCGGCTACGTCCTCGGCTACTGGAACGAGGGCGAATGAGAGGCCACCTGCTGGCGTCGCGGCTGTCGTCGATACCGCCGACCGTGAGACACCGCCCCTGACGCTAGAAGCCACGCACGGAACCGGCCGTGCACCGAGGTTCAAGCCCCTCGGCGTGGCACTCACAACCTCATAGCCGTCTGCGCCCGTACGGAACAACCACGGGCGGCACGCCTAGTCAGCGTGGCCGTCGCCCGTTAGAGGGGCATTGGCACCTATCCGAGAGGAAAGCATCCACACGATCAAGGCGAGCCCGGACGTGGACGGCCGTGACAGCCGTAGTGGTGCCCCTCGCATCCCGGCCTCGTCGATCCGAGTAATACCCGCGATCGAGGGCACGAGAACGACTGTGAGCGACTGACGCTGACGCGATAGCAACCTCAACAGAGAGTGCCCCCACCACGAGCTGTGGTGGGGGAACCCTCCCCGCCAGCTCACTCCCTCGGCCTCGGCGATGGGCGACACCGCGTCACATGGTGACGTTCGCCACACCGCCAAGACAACACCACATGTGATATAAACCGCCCGCACGACTGCAAGAACATGCACCACACAGACCCGCCGTGAACACACCCGGCACCCGCCCCCGAACGATGGGAGCACGCATGACCGCACAACCCGCATACCCGCTCGACTCGTGGCTCGACGACCTCCGGATCTGCATCAAGGTCGAGCGCATGACCGTGGCTGACACTGCCGAACGCCTCGGCATGTCGGTTCGCACCACCTATCGCCTCGTCAAGCAGGCCAAGACGATGGGCAAGTGGTGACCCGTGGCGAGCAAACACCATGACCACATCAAGGGCGCACGGTGGCAGGCCGCCCGAGCCGAGTGCTTCGACCGCGACGGCTACCAGTGCACACGATGCGGCAGCGAGGACGAACTACAGGCCGACCACGTCGTCCCGCTCGATCTGCTGTTCGTCCACGGCGTCACGCCCGACGCCATCGAGGCCGCCCTCGACGTCGAGAACCTGACCACCCTGTGCAAGCCCTGCAACGCATCCAAGGGCGCACGGATCACCACCGAACCGACCCGCCTGCCATGGGTCAACCCCCGGTGGGGCGTGCTCGCGTGGCTGCTCGACGAAGACGACCGCGAAACCGAGACACCCGGTTCTTTGGTGTGACTTCTAGTTCCGCCCCGCTCGGATCTGTTTTCCCGCGAGAGACCCCGAAACATCCTGAGATAGGAGCAACAATGACCGATTCAACCGAAACGACACCAAACCTCACCACCTACACCGAGGCCGTCGAGGCGTACCTCGCCGCGTCCCCATGGATCACCGCCGCCGAGGGGCCGCTCGTGCACCACGCCCGAGCCATCGCCCGGCAGCTCGACGCGGCAGGCGACGACGCCGTCGCGGCGACCATGTCGGCCTACCTGCAAGCCATCGAGCGACTCAACAAGCGCCGCCCGACGACCTCGGTCCCGGCGATTCCGCAGCTCCCCGGCCAGACCAGCATCCTCGACTTCGCGTTCGACGACTGACGTTGGCACACGTTGCCCGACCATGATGGAATGACCACCGCTGTCGTCGTCGCCCCCTCGTTCGAGCCGTCGCGCTCGGGCGAGGTCGGCGACTGGCGGCCCGGTCGCTACACCGACACCCTCACCGGCACCGACGATTTCACGTCGGCCGCCGACGGTCTGCTCGTGCTCGTGGCGATGCTCTGGCGCACCACCGAGGGACCGCTCACCCTCGACGCATGGCAAATCTGGCTGCTGCGCCGCGTGCTGGAGACCTACCCGGCCGACTGGCCCGTCGAGCACCTGCGCGGCCGACTGCGCTACAAGCGCGTTGTCATCAGCATGGGACGACAGAACGGTAAATCTGTCCTGGGCGCCCTGCTCGCGTTCTTCTTCCTCACCCGCCACGTTCGAGGCCCCAAGGTCGGCGGGTTCGCATCCATCGAGGCGCAAGCTGGCATCGTCTACGACCGCGTCAGGTTCGCCGTCGAGAAGTGCCCCGAGTTCGCGGCCTCGCTCAAGGCCACCAAGACCAAGGGCGTCGAGCTGCGCGACGGCTCGGGCATCTACGAGACGCACCCGGCCAAGGAAGCGAGCTTGCAGGGCGAGCCGTTCACCGCCGCCATCTACGACGAGCTCCACCTCGGCGACATGGGTCTATGGGATGCCATCGTGCTCGGGCAGCGCTCGAAGCCGTCGGCCATGCTCGTCGGATTGACCACCGCAGGCGACGACGCATCGCTACTGCTCAAACGGCTCTACGGCGAGGGCGAGGAAGCCCTCGACGGCCGTGACGAACGCATGGGATTCTTCGCGTGGGAATCGGTCACTACCGAGTTCGGCAAGGACTACGAGCCGACCGAGGCCGACGTCATCGCGGCGAACCCGGCCGTAGCTTGTGGGCGTATCCCGCTCGCCGAGGTCATGGCCGACACGCTGCGCATGTGGGCGGCCGGTCCCGACGAGAACGGCATCACCGGGCGGGATCGCGTCATCCGGTACACCATGAATCGGTTCACCCAAGGCACCGCCGATGCCTGGGCACCGGCCGCGCAGTTCAACCGACTCACTGGCGACCTCTCCGAGCTCGACCGCTCAAATCCCGTGTTCGGTGTCCAGCGCACCGAGACATGGGAGCACGCCGCCATCACGGCGAGCTGGCAGCGCGACGGCCGCCTCTACTCCGAGCTCGTCGCCGACCTCGACCGGCCCGACCAAGAAACCCTGTTGCGGGCCTGTCGCGACCTCGCCACCCTCGGCCCCTGCTCGTTCGCCATTCCCGCGAACACGCTGCGCCCGCTCGTCAAGGCCCTGCGCGACGAGGGCCTCGACGCGTGGGGCCTCGTCGTCGCCGAGCAACAGCAGGCCATGGCAACCGCCCTCGGCGCCGTCAAGGCCCAAACGCTGACCCACGGTGGAGACGTGCTCGTCCGTCTCCAGTCCTCACGCGCCAAGGCCCGCAAGACCGAGGACGGCGCCCGGCTGTCCGCGTCGCTGTCCATCGGCGATATCGACGCCGTGCAAGCCATGCACGCGGGGCTGTTTGTCGCGTCAGTACGGGCAGAAACCCGCGCTCAGCTGTTCTGAGACTGCCATCATGACAAGGGCGGGGCGAGGGTTCTACTCGTGGGAATCATCACCAAGTCATTCGGACTCCAGACCTTCGCCGACGAGGGCACGACTGTTCCCGTGCTGCGCGTCCCCTCGCGCACCGACAAGCCCGTCACCCTCGAAACCGTCGTAGGACTCCCGGCCGTGTTCCGAGCTATCCAGCTCATCACGACGCAGGGCGGCAAGGTTCCGTTTTGGTCGTGGCGAGGCGATGCCCTGGCGCCGCGTCAGCCGCAGGTCATCACCAAGCCCGACCCGTGGCGAGCTCGCCGCTCGTGGGGCGTCCGAGCGCTCACGTCCGCGTGCGCCGACGGAAATATCTTCCTCCGGCTCTCCCTCGACCCGCTCCAGTCCGAGCGCCGCGTCGTCGTCGCCGCCCCGGTCATGAACCCGTACGCCGTCGCCATCCGCCGCGACAAGTCCGGCCGCAAGGTCTACGACCACCGCCTCGACGACGGCACCACCGAGACCCTCTCCGCCGAGCAGGTCGAGCACGTCTGGATGAACGAGTTCCCCGGCTTCACCCGTGGAATCTCGCCCATCACCGCCGCCCGCCTCACCATGCAAGGCGCCCTCAACACCCGCGACTACGCCGCGACGTTCTTTGACACGGGCGCCATCCCGCCCGGCGTGCTCACCAGCGACCAGCACATCGACACCACCACCGCCGAGGCGATGCAGAAGCGTTGGCACGACGGCGACCCGCGCCTCATCAAGGTCATGGGCAAGGGACTGAAATTCGACCCCATCCTCATCAAGCCCGAGGATGCGCAATGGATCGAGGCGCAGAAATTCACGATCCTCGAACACGCCCGTATGTGGGGCGTCCCGCCGTACCGGCTCGCCGCCGCCATCGACGGCAGCAGTCTCACCTACCAGAACCTCGCCGACGTCAATGAGGACTTCATCGACTCGACGCTCGATCCGGTCTACCTCGCGCCGCTCGCCGCCGCCCTCACCGAGCTCGTACCGGCCGGGCAGGAAGTCCGGCACGACTACAGCGACATGCGCCGCCGCGACGACAAAACCCGCATGGAAACCCACGGAATCGCCATCGACCACGGAATCTACGACGCCGAATACGCCCGACGTGTCGAGCGCATCCCCGGCCCCGCCCCACGAAAGGACGCCGACGCATGACCGTCACCGCTCCCGAGCGCCCCACCCTCGACGCCGAGGCCGGAACGCCGTTCGTCCTGCGCCTGGACTACCCCCTCACGTTCGCCAAGGGCGACGACGGCGAGCCGCTGCGCGAGTTCGAGGCCCTCGCCGTCCCCTACGAGGTCGAGACCGACCGCCGAAACTGGCTGCTCGGGACGACCAAACTTCGCATCGCCAAGGGCGCCGCCACGTTCCGCGACTCCGCCAAGGTCTTCTACGGCCACGACTGGCAGCTCGACCAAATGCCCATCGGCCGCGTCGTCGCCGTCAACGACACCGACGCCGGACCCGTCGCCCGAGGCCGTCTCTCCGAGACCGTCAAGGCCGACGAGGTTTACGCCCTCATGCAACCCGACGCCGACGGCATCGCCGTCCTCGACCGCGTCAGCATCGGTTTCTACGTCACCGCCTACGCCGTCGAGGACGCCGACACCGACGCGCCCGTCCTCGTCGTCCTGGGCGCCGACGTGTTCGAGCTGTCCGTCGTCCCGTTCCCGCAGTTCGACGGCGCCGCCGTGAACGACGTCCTCCACACCCGCCCCCGGAAGGAAACCAACATGACCGCTCCCACCATCACCCCGCCCGAGGCGCCCGACGCCGACGTCCTCGCGGCCATCGCCGCCATCGAGGGACAGCTCGGCGCGCTCGGCGCGCAGGTCGCCACCCTCGGCACCGCCCCGGCCGGCCCCTCGGGCCTGTCCGTCCCGTTCCGCAGCTACGGCGAGTACGTCAAGGCCCTCGCGTCCGGCGACACCGACGCGCAGACCTTCGCCGCCGAGTTCGAGGCCCTCGCCTACGAGGGCGGCGTGTCGGGAGACACCACCGTCCGCGACTCGTGGGTCGGCGACATCATCCGCCTCGTCGAGAAGTCCCGCAAGGTCTGGAACCTGTTCGACACGGGCGTCCTGCCCGCCGATGGAACCAAGCTCGAATACGGCAAGATCGCCGAGAACACGATCGCCGTCGATGTGCAGGACGTCGAGGGCGAAGCCATCGTCATGGGCAACGTCAAGATCGACACCGACTTCGCCGACGTGCTCACCTTCGCGGGCGGGTCCGAGCTGAGCCTTCAGCAGGTCAAGCGCTCCAACGTCGCCGTGCTGGACCTGCACTGGCGCGCCCTGGGCATCGCCTACGGCAAGGCCACCGAGACCTACATGCGCACCGTTCGCGCCGCCGTCGCCGCGCAGACCGTCGGCTCGCTCGCCGCGCTCGCCGAGTTCGACGGCTGGATCGACTTCCTCGTCGATGCGGCCATGCACCTCGACGACAAGGGCCTCGCCCCCGAGTACCTCAACATGTCGCCCGACGTGTTCAAGGCCCTCGTGAAGCTGCGCGAGGGCACCGATGGTCCGTTCCTGCTGTCGCGTGACACCGGCCGCATCAACCTGCTGGAGCAGACCGGCGACGTCGCGGGCCTGCGTATCGTCCTCACGCCCGGCACCGGGTTCGTCGAGGTCGGCAACTCGTTCGCCCTCAAGACGTTCGAGTCCGGTGGCGCCCCGGCCCGCCTCGGCCCGCAGGAGGAAATCACCACCCTCACGCAGGCCATCGGCGTCTACGGGTTCGGCGCCGTCGCGGTGCAGGACGCCAAGGCCCTCGTGCGGCCGGGCGCCTGACCCATGGCAACCGACTGGCCCGAGGTCACGGCCGAACAGGTCCGCGCCCGCGTCAAGGCCAAGGAGGTTACGGCGGCCGTCTCCGACGCACACGAGACGGCCGTCGCCATGGTCGAGCAGACGCTCGAAGACGCCTACCGGCCCGTGCTCGGCCGCGACTACGTCGAGGCCGTGCTACGGGTCGCGTACGGCCTCTACGACGGCGCCAAGTCGGCCGACGGGGTCCGGCAGCAGACCGGCATGGATGGCACCACGCCCATCCGAGCGCCCCGCGACCCCATGTCCTCGGCCCGTCCGATCTTCGACCGCTACGTCCTCCAGCTGAGCTAGGGAGCAACCCGTGAGCCTGTCCGCCGTCCGTAAGGGCCTCGCCGACGACCTGCGCGTCGATGCGCCGAGCCTCGACGTCTACGACCACGTCCCCCCGGCCATCGACACCGACAGCCTCGGAACCGTCGTCCTCGAACCCTCCGAGGACTACCTCACCCGAGGCGAGACCCTCAACCGCTACGAGGTCGAGGTCGCCCTCGACGTCGTCGTCCTCGTCGGCTACGCGGGCGAGAACGACACCGACGCCGACGACCTCGACGACGCGCTCGAAGCGTTCTACCTCGCCCTACCCGCCGCCTGGCTCGTCACCGCCACCGGCAAGCCCGGCCCGCAGACCAACGGCGAATGGACCGCCTACGGCATCCGACTCACCGCCGCCACCATCACCAGCCTGTAAGGAGACACCACCATGGGAGACGTTGCAACCAACCCCATCAGGGGCAACGACGGATCGTTCTTCACCCTCAAGCTCGCCACCGATCCGGCCGTCGAGCTCGACGGCCACGTCAAGAAGATCGAGCTTGACAACGAAGACAAGGACGACCTGACGTTCGCCGAAGTCCAGTCCGGCGACACCAAGAACCACACTCTCAAGGTCACCGGCATCGTGGACATGTCCGAGGGTTCGCTCTGGCGCCTGCTCCACGACAACCCGTCCGGCGTGTTCGATGCCGTCTACGGGCCGGGCGGCAACGCCGTCCCGACGGCCACCAAGCCGCATATCGTCGGCGTCGTCAAGGCCGACGGTAAGCCCAAGCTGAGCACCGAGGCACGCACCGGCCGACAGCGCGAGGAGTTCGAATACGAGCTCGCGTTCGATGGCGACTACGACCTCGACGACGGGGCGTAACCGATGGCGACGGTGGTGGACCACGGCCCCGGCGTTCGGATCACCGGACTGCGCGAGACCGTGCGCAAGCTCGAACGACTGGGCATCGAAACCCAAGACCTCAAACGAGCGTTTGGCCGTATCTCCACCACCGTCGTCACCGACGCCCGCCGCGACGTCCCCGTCGCCTCGGGCGCCCTGTCCGCGTCGATCCGACCCGGCAACACCAAGAACAAGTCCGTTGTCCGCGCAGGCTACGCCGCCCGCGTCCCCTACGCGGGCGTCATCAACTACGGATGGCCCGCCCGAGGCATCCGGCCGACCCACTTCCTCACCGACGCCGCCAACACCCGGCAGGCCGAACACGTCCAGACCATCGAGGCCGAGCTATCACGCCTCGTCAGGTCGCTTGACCTCTAGGAGCACCTATGACCACCAAGACCACCAAGACGCCCAAGCCCGCCCCCGAGCGTCAGGGCGACCCTGACACCGATGCGGCCGAGGCCGTCAACGTCCCGGCCATCTACAAAAGGCTCACGCAGGGCGACAAGCTGCGCCTGAGTAACGCCCTGGGCGTCAGCTTCACCGCCGTCGGCCTCGGCTCGCCCGAGTACATGGTCGCCGTCGTGTGGAAGCACCGACAGGCCACGACGGGGCAGGTCAAGATCGCCGACCTGCTCGACATGACCGACGGCGAGATCGTCGCCGCCCTCGGCCTGACCGCCGATCAGCTCGGCGAGCAGTTCAACACCTACGCCGAGTCGCTGGAAGCGGGCGAGGACGACTCGAAAAGCGTCTGACCCGGCCGCGTGGGCCTACGCCTATCGCCGTGCCCATTGGGCACTGGCGACCGGGCAGCCCGTCCGTGAGTTCGACCACCTGACCGACCTCGACCTCGAAGCGTTCGCCGAGGCCCGAGCTGACCTGAACCCGTAGGGAGACACCGACAGTCATGGCTAAGCCCATCGTCATCAGCATCCTCGCCGACGCCAACGGCGTGGGGCGTGGCACGAAGCAGGCCGAGGGATTCCTCGGCCGCCTCGGCGGCAAGGCGGCCGGGGTCGCCAAGCTCGTGGGCGTCGCGGCGGCCGCCACCGTCGTGGCTGTCGGTGTCTCGTCGGTCAACGCCGCCTCGAACGCGCAGCAGTCCATCGGTGCGACGGAGCAGATCTATGGCCGCTACGCCGACAGCGTGATCGCCAAGTCACAACAGGCCGCCCAAGCTGTCGGGCTGTCCGCGAACGAGTATCGCGAGCTGTCCAACGGCCTCGGGTCGATGCTCAAGAACGCAGGCACGCCCATGGATGCCCTGTCGGGCAAGACTGACAAGCTCGTCGGCCTGGGCGCCGATCTCGCGGCCACGTTCGGCGGCACCACCAAGGACGCCGTAGCGGCCGTGTCGTCTCTCATGCGCGGCGAGGCCGATCCCATCGAGCGTTACGGCGTGTCGATCAAGCAATCTGACGTGAACGCCCGCCTCGCGGCGCAGGGCCTCGACAAGCTCACCGGGAAGAAGCTCAAGGAAGCCGAGTCCACTGCTCGCCTCGCCCTGCTCTACGAACAGACCTCCAGCGCGCAGGGACAGTTCGGCCGCGAAACCAACACCCTCGCCGGGCAGCAACAGCGACTCTCCGCGCAATGGGAGGACATGAAAGCTGGCCTAGGCGCCCGGCTGCTGCCCGCGATGACCCGAGTGTTTGGGTTCCTCAACGAGAACGGCCCGGCAGCGTTCGCGGCCGTCGAGTCGGCCGTCGATACGGCGACGCCCGTTGTCGTCGGTGTCGGCGCGGCGCTGCGCGACCTCGGCGGGTTCCTGCTCGACGTGTCCAGCTACGCCCGCGACAACGCCGCCGTGATCGGTGTACTCGTCGGCGGGTACGTCGCCTACAAGGCCATCACGCTCGGCGTCGCCGCCGCCGAATGGGGCCTCTACCTGTGGCAGTCCCGCTCGGTCCTCATCGGCGCCACCCGCGTCGCCATCACGAACGGCATGACCGCCGCACAGGTCGGCCTCAACGCGGCCATGCGCGCCAACCCCATCGGCCTCGTCGTCCTCGGCCTGACGCTGCTCGTCGGCGCGGCCGTGTGGGCTTACAAGAACGTCTCATGGTTCCGCAAGGGCGTACAAGCCGCGTTCTCGGGCGTCGTCGCCGCAGGCAAGGCCCTCTGGTCCGGCATCAAATGGGCGTTCGACAAAATCTCTGTAGGCATCGGCCTCTATGCCAAGCTCGTGCGCGCCTACATCGGCCTCTACGTCGGCGCGTTCCGTCTCGTCGTCAGCGGCGCCAAAGCCGCATGGTCCGGCGTCACGGGATGGTTCGGCAAGATCGGCACCGCCGTCGGACGAATCAAGGACAAGGTAGTCGGCGCCGTCAAGGGCGCAGGCTCGTGGCTGTCCGGCGTCGGCCGCTCGGTCATCGAGGGCCTCGTCTCGGGCATCGACAATGCGTTCGGCCTCATCCGAAACAAGCTCTCGGGCGTCGGGCGGCTCATCCCCGGCTGGCTCAAGAAGGTCCTTGGGATCAACTCGCCCGCCCGAAAGGTCATCCCCGTCGGGTTCTGGTCCGGCGCCGCCATCGGCGAGGGTCTCCAACAGGCCACCCGCTCGCGCATCATTCCCGCCCTGGCCTCGGCCGCCGCAGTCATCGGCGGCTACACCATGCCCACGCCCGGCCTCGACGCATGGGGCAGCGGCAGCACTGTCGCCGCGTCCTCGACCCGCTCGACCGCGCCTGTCTTCAACGTCACCGTCAACGTTCCACCGACCGCCGACAAGGGCGCCATTGGTCGCGAGCTCATCGCCGCCGTGCGCGCCGCCTACAACGAGGGAGCTGCTCGCCTGTGAAACTCGAAATCCTGACCCCGCCGCCAGACGGTTTCATCCTCGGCCGCTCCCTCGTCGGCGTCGGGCGCCTCGGGTCGCCGTCGGCCGCTGAGACGTGGGACGACTTCCTCCCACAAGCCACCACCATCACCGTGTCTCGCGGCGGCTCGACGGGCCATCTCAACCGGCTCGACGGTGGGCGCCTCGCGGCCACGTTCAAGGGTCTCGACGACCTCGACCTCGCCCTCACGCCCGGCCGGGCTGTCCGGCTGCGCGACGACGCCCGGGGCGTCGTCCTGTTCGGCGGCGACCTGCTCGACCCCATCACCACCGACGGCCGCGACTACGACCTCACCACCATCGTGTGCACCGACGTCGCCGACACCCTCGCCAACTCGCCGTGCTCGGCGGCAGGCGTCTACGGGTTCGAGCAGACCCTCGGGCAGCGTGTCGCCGAGGTCATGGGCAAGACCACGGCCGCCGTACGCGTCCACGGCACCGACACGCCCGCCCTGCTACAGGCCAACGTGCACGACGCCGACGTCGGCGACCACCTGACCGTGGCGTGTGACTCGTTCGAGGACGCCGCATGGCGCCCGGCCACCGACGGCGCCGTAGACGTGTTCACCGACGTCGCCGCCCGCCCGCTCGTGGCGTTCTTCACCGACGACCCCGCAGACGCAGACCTGCCCTCGTTCGCGTCCTACACATCCGTCACGGTCGCCTACGGCACCACGGACCGAATCGCCAACGTCTACGACGTCACCAACCACGGCCGCGACGCCGCAGGAAACGCCGTCGACACGACCACCACCTACACCGACATTACGAGCGCAGCAACCTACAAGCGCCGCAAGGCCGACGTAGCACTGTCTCTCACGCTCGACGCTGTCCCCCTGCGCGCCGCCGAGCTGCTCGCCGAGACCTCGACCGTCGCCCGCGTCCCGACCGCCCTGACCTACCGCTACGGCGACCTCGACGTCGTCCTCGACCTGCTCGACCGTGTCATGGTCACCCGGCGCGGCGTGTGGACGACCTGCGCCGTCGTCGGCATCACCCACACCATCCAGCCCGTCGACGGCGTCCACACCGTCGCCCTCACTCTCAAGGAGACCTCATGACACTTCCCGATCCTGCGCCCTACGTGTTCGCTGATCTGGAGCTGCTCGACGCCGCCAAGGTAAACGCACGGCTGAATCACACCCTCATCACGCAGCCGCACATCGAGCTAGCGCAGTCCGGCACAGCCACGTCCGGAACCGGCGCCGAGGCGTACATCGAAGGGTGGGCGACCACCAAGACAAACGACCCCGACGCGACGTTCCTGCTGAATGCGGGCGCCTACGTCCTCGTCAAGCAACCGGGCATCTACCTCGTGTCATCGACTCTCGCCCTCAACGCGAATGCGACCGGCTACCGCCGTCATTTCATCTACTCCGACACCGCTCTCGCAGACCCCGCGCAGGTCGCCATCGAGTTCGGGCAGGCGACCTCGTCGGCGTCGTGGGCGAACACCCTCACGCGCCAACTCGCCTTCACCGCCGCCGACGTCGGCGGCGGCGTCGGCGTTCGTTTGAGTGTCCGCGCAGCGCAGAACAGCGGCGCCACCGTGGCAACTGGCGCCTGCAAGCTCGCCGTCACCCGCCTCGGGAACTACGCATGAGCGACCCCGTCCTCATCACCGTCATCGGCGGCGTGTTCGGCCTGCTCGTCGAGCTGCTGCGCCGCACGAGCTCGCGCACCGCTGGCGACTCCAAAGCACACGCCCTCATGGCCGAACAGCTCACCACCCTCATCAAGGACGTCGGCGGCATCCGCGCCGACGTGCGAGCCCTGTCCGGCCGCGTCGACCACCTCGACACCCGCCTCGACCACCACCTCGAAGGAGGTTCCCAGTGAACCCCGTACCCGGCGCAACCCGCACCGCACGATTCAAGCAACCCGGCGCCCGGTGGTCCCTCGGCTGGCACACCGGCGAGGACCTCGCCGCGCCCGTCGGGACGCCGGTCTACACCGCCACCCATGGCAAGGTGATCGCCGCGAACGCCTACGACACGTCGTACGGCTACAAAGTCATTGTCCAGCTCATCGACGGCGAGGAGTATTGGTACTGCCACATGCCCAAGGACGCCGCAACCGTCAAAGTCGGCGACCTCGTCGAGGCCGGGCAGCGCATCGGCGCCGTCGGCATGACCGGCAACACCACCGGCCCTCACTGCCACATCGAGCGACGACGAGCGGGCGCCAAGTTCGCCGCCGACTCGTTCCGCGACCCCGACGTCGGTTTCGCGTTCACGCCTCGCCCGCTGCGCTACCAGTCCGTCAACTGCGCCGACAACAACGCCACGGGCGTCGCGACCCGCACCGCCCGCCGCGCACGCCTGCTGACCGACATTCTGCGCCCCGGCGCACACGTGACAGTTCTGCAGGAAGCACCCATCGACGGCATCCACAAGTGGCTACGCGCCAACATCGACGACCGACCCCGAGGACGCAAGCAAGGCCAACGCCTCATCGCGGGCGCCTCGGGCCGCTACCTGTGGGGCGCCTCGACGGTCAAGCTCATCGCCAAGGGCAAGACCGTTCCGAGCATCAAGGGCGGCGACGGCCACGACAAGCCGTTCACGTGGGCGCTCGTACGCATCGACCGCTACCGGACCCGGCTCGTCGTGAACGTTCACGGCCCGTTCGGCATCAGCTACAAGCGTAAGCGGGCGTACTGGCGCGAGGTCTTCACCAAGGTCGAGACCCTGCGCAAGTGGTACGGCCTCGACCGCTGGCAAGTCGTCCTGGGCGGCGACACCAACGGCCCCAAGGCCGCCCGCGTCGAGGCCAAGCGCTACGGCTACCGCGACGCCCGGCTCATCGCCCGCAAGGTCACCAACGGCGCATACGCCACCACGAACGGATGGCGCGTCAAGCTCCGCCGAGGTCGCCGTGTCGACCTGTGGTTCGTGGACGAGTCCGTCACCGTGCACGAGTACCGCAACGTCAAGCCGCGCCCGAACGCCAAGGGCGACCGGCCCCTCATCGACCACAACCGACAAGTCCTCATCACCGCCTAGGAGACACCATGATCGAACGAATCAAGGCCCTCGCCGAGCCCGAGCGCAACCGCCGATACCTCTACGGCGTCATCGAGGCGGGCCTCTACGCCTGTGTCGGGTTCGGCCTCGTCAGCGCCGAGCACGCCCTGTTGCTGCTCGCCGTCCCGGCCGCCGCCCTCGGCCTCGCCCGCTCGAAGGTACAGAACTAGGCCGCCGCCGTGGCAGCTGCTCGGAGCTTGTTGGCCGACACCTTCACATAGACCTGTGTCGTGTTGACCTGAGAGTGTCCGAGCAGCTCGGCCACGGCGAGCAGGTCGCCTGTACCGTCGTAGGCCGCCGTCGCGTACCTGTGGCGCAGCGTGTGCGCTGTCCAGCCTCGCGGCATCGCGTCAGACAGAAGTTTCGACACCGTCCCCGGCGTGAGCGGCTGGCCTGTTTGAGGGTTCGGGAACGCCCACCCCGTGAGTCGGTTGAGCTCGCGCAGCAGCTCGTCATGCGCGATGGGCACCACGCGCTCACGTCGGCCCTTCCCGTGCACCATGAGCAGATCCTCGCGCAGGTCTCGACGGTGGACCCGCGAGATCTCGCCGACCCGCAGGCCACCATGGGCCGCGAGCATCGCCATCAGCCGGACGCGGGTGCCGGATCGTTTCGCTTGGGCGACCACGGTCTCGGGTGCCGGACGGGGCAGGCCCATCGGCACCGTCACCGGGTCGAGCCGGTCGGCGACCCACTCGGCGGCGAGGCCGACGCCGTGCGCCCACTTGTAGAAGCCACGCCACACCGTGCGCGCCGACGCCATCGCCGAGGCGCCCCAACCGTGGGCGAGCAGCTCGCCGCGCAAGTCGTCGAGCGACACCGCCCACGGGTTCACGTGGGCACGCTCCAGCACGCTCAAATAGTGGGCGTGGAGTCGTATCGTCTTGTCGGACCTGTTCACCGCCGCCATCGCGGCGAGATAACGGCTCCGAGGGTCGTGCCATGGCAACGTGCTTACCTCCAGCGGCATGGTATTAGACGCGGCTGAAGCGCTCATGTGCGGACTGGCGAGAGATACCAAGGGCCTGTCCGATATCCCCCCACGAGTAGCCCGTCGCCCGCACACCCTCGACGCCCTCGGCGATGGCAGCATCGAGCGCCTCGCGCAGCGCCACGAGCTCGGCCAAGTCCTCGGCATCGCCCAAGGCCACGCGCCGCCCGGCTGCTCGGATCATGCGACGCAGCATTCCCGTTACGTCGGCCATGTCCCTCAAGGCAACGGGCGTCAGGGACGTCCTGACGCTCACCGGGCCGACCTCGCGGCCACGGCCGACAGGAGACCCGTGTGCCACGTGTCCAGCACTCGCCCGAGAATGTCGTCGGCGACGTGCGGTCCGCCGTGACCGGCTGGCAGCGTGCACAGGAACCCGCTCCCGCTGCGTGCGGGGCAGCAGGCGTTCACGCGGCGCCTCGCTCGGATCGGTAGTCGTCGAGGTCGATGACCGACCCCCCTGCGACCTGCGCAAACGGATAATCGAAGGGTTACTGGTTCGAGTCCAGTCGGGGGAGCAACAACCCCGCCCGACCTGGTGAGAACCGGTCGGGCGGGGTTTTCTCTTGGGAGCCCGAGGGCCCTACGCTCCACACAGGGAAGGAGCCACGATGATGCGTTTCGGGATCGTCGGGACCAACTTCATCAGTGAGTGGTTCGCCGGGGCCTGCCACCTCACGGCGGGCCGCGCCACGGCGGCAGCCGTGTGCTCGCGGGACCTCGTCCGTGCCCGGGGATTCGCCGACCGGGTGGGCGCAGACCGGGCATTCGACGACCTCGATGCGATGATCGACGCGGTGGACGCGGTGTACGTCGCGAGCCCCATCGCCGCTCATCACGAGCAGGCGATGGCCGCGATCGTTGCCGGCAAGCACGTGTTGGTCGAGAAGACGATGGGCGCCTCGACCGACGAGGTCGAGAGCCTTCTCGACGCGGCTCGTGTCCACGGCGTCGTCGCGATGGAAGCCGTCCGCAACGTGCACACCCCCGCCCACCGCATCCTGCGTGAGGCGCTGGAGTCCATCGGCGCCGTGCGTCATGCCCGGATCGAGAAGTTGCAGTACTCCTCGCGGTACGACCGGTTCCGATCGGGCGAGGCCATCAACGCATTCGACCCGGGTCTGGGCAACTCCGCGCTCGCCGACATCGGCGTGTATTGCCTCCAGCCCGCGCTGGACCTCTTCGGAACACCTCCGCGCACCACGGGGGCGAGCGTCTGGCTGGACAACGGATTCGAGGCCGGTGGCAGCCTGATCCTGGACTACGGCACGGCCCTCGTGGACCTCGAGTACTCCAAGATCGCCGCCGGCCGCGGCCCCAGCGTCATCCATGGCGAGGACGGGATCCTGCTGTTCGACGATCCCGCCGAGACCTCCTCGATCACGCGCATCGAGCGTGACGGGGCGAGTGAGACGCTCTTCCACGTGCCGTCCGTCGAACCCGCCGACACGATGATCCATGAGCTCGTGGACTTCCTCGACCAGATCGACACGGGCACCCCGGACCTGCGCTGGTCGCGCCTCAGCGTCGACAGCCGCCGCCTCATCGACGAACAGCTCGCCCGCGGACGCTGAGTCCCCACCTGCGGCGAGCGAGTATCGGCCGGGTCAGCCGAAGATCGACCGGACGCGGTCGGGCAGGTCTCGGGCCGCGTCCACCGCTGCTCTGAGGGCCTGGGGATCGAGTGACCGGTCGGCGAAGCCACCACGAGTCGAGCGGCCGTCCCGCCCTGTCGACGTAACGTCCGACGAACTGGAAACGCGGCACCCCCGGCTCGCCGAGGGACAGTTGGATCGGAGTGGCGACACGATCGCTGGCAGTCGATTCGATCCCTCCACCGGGGCTTCTGACGATTCCGAGCCTATGCTCGGCCTCAGAGGTGACAGCATGCCCGATTGGAAGCCCGACTCGTACCCGTCCGTGAGTCCGTACCTGATCTCCGGCGAGGCCGTGGCGCTCGTCGCCTTCCTCGTGGAGGTCTTCGACGGTGAGTTGCTGCGCCGGTTCGACCACGAGGACGGACGGCTGATGCACGCCGAGGTCCGCATCGACGACGGGGTGGTGATGATCGGTGGCGCCGCGACCTCGACCCGCAGCGTAGAGGTGCACGTCCACCTCTACGTGCCTGATCCGGAGTCCGTGCACGCCCGCGCACTCGCCGCCGGCGCGGAGTCGGTGCAGCCCGTAGCGCGCAAGGACGCCCACGACGACCTGCGTGGCGGATTCCGCGATCCGCACGGCACCGCGACGTGGTGGGTGTCCCGGCAGTAGGTGGCTTGTACGCTCGGACCGCGACGGGGAGGTAGCTCAGCCGGTTAGAGCAGAGGACTCATAATCCTTGGGTCGTGGGTTCGAGCCCCACCCTCCCTACTTCAGGACTCAGTTGCCGGTGTTCGACGGCAGTTTCGGGATGAGCCAGCCGAGGAACGCGTCCTGGCTGCGGGTCTGCAGGTAGATCCGGCCGGGGCCGGTGAGGTCGCACACGAAACCCTCGCCGGAGAAGAAGGTCGACTTCCAATTGCCGACCTTGCGGACCGCGTACCGGACGCCGGAGTCCCAGGCGACCATGTGGCCGGTGTCGACCGTTACGTCTGACCCGGCTGCAGGTCCATCGTGTGGATCGCGCCGTAGCTCGACACGATGGCGTCACCGTGCCCGGAGACCTTGAGGATGAACAGGCCCTCGCGGGAGAAGAAGGTCTTCGACCCGCCCCAGCTGGAGTCGACGTCGACGCCATCGGCCGACCCCAGGAACGACCCCGACTGCACGAACAGGTCACCGCCGATGGGCAGGGTGACGATGTCGCCGGCGAGGGCGGGAGCCAGCCAGAGCTCCGCGCCATCGACGTCGGCATGGAAGGTGTTCATGAAGAACGACTCGCCGCCCAGCAACGAACGGCGCAGACCCTTCATCACGCCGCCCTGGGTGGACGTCTGCATCGAGATACCCGCAGACATCGCCAGCATCGAGCCCGCCTCCGCGCGGACGGTCTCGCCTCGGGCGAGGGTGAGTTTCGCCGCGGCGTAGGCCGGGCCGTGGATGATCTCGGTCTGCATGATCGCAGCGTATGGCTCTTGCGGGGACGATGCCACGATGGAGCCGTGGACACCGCAGCCGACGTCATGGCCGCGCTCGCCGAGTTCGGCAGCGCCGAACGGGCGGCCCATGCACAGCGGTTCTTCAAGACCGGCCCGGGGGAGTACGGCGAGGGCGACGTGTTCCTCGGCGCGACGGTGCCTGAGGTCCGCTCGGTCGTGCGCCGTTTCCGCGGACTCGACCTCGTGCAGACGCGAGTCCTGCTCGACAGCGAGATCCACGAACACCGGCTCGCCGCGGTCCTGCTCGTCGCAGACCGGTACGCGACCGCCGGTTCGCCTCGGCGGCTCGACGTCGCCGAACAGCAGGCGTGCGTCGACTTCTACCTCGCGGCGGTGCGCGACGGTCGCGTCAACAACTGGGACCTCGTGGACGCCTCGGCCGAACTCGTGGTGGGTCCGTGGCTGTGGGACCGGCCGCGCGACGTGCTGTTCGACCTGGCCGCGAGCGAGTCCCTGTGGGAGCGCCGGGTGGCCGTGTTGAGCACGTTCGCGTTCATCAAGCGTGGCGACCCCTCGACGACGCTGGCGCTGGCCGAGCGCCTGCTCGACGATCCCGAGGACCTCATTCACAAGGCCGTCGGCTGGATGCTGCGTGAGGTCGGCAAACGTGTCGACGAGGCGGTTCTGCTCGGCTTCCTCGACCAGCACGCCGGGCGCATGCCGCGCACGATGCTCTCCTACGCGACCGAACGCCTCGACCCCGCCACCCGCGCCCGCCTCCGGGCGATCCCCCGCGGCCGCGGGTAGGTACGGCGCGAGTGGCGCAAAGGGGACCGCGAGTGGCGCAAGACGCACGCCACTCGCGGCCAGTGGCGTGCCTTTTGCGCCACTCGCGGTACCCCGGCGCGGCTCGCGGTCGCGGGGGCGCTGCGAGGATGAGGCCATGACTCGCGACGCCGCCCTGTTCGACCTCGACGGCACGCTGTGCGACACGTCGTCGATCGAGCATCTGGTCGCGGGGGAGGAGAAGGATTTCAGGGCCTTCCACGTGGCCTCGGCGCACTGCCCGCCGCGCGCCGACGTCGTGGCGGGCCTGCAGGACGCCCGCGCGCGAGGTCTGGCGGTCGTGCTGTGGACCGCGCGGGAGTTCGTCTGGCGCGACCTGACGCTCGACTGGCTCGACGCGCACGACCTCACCCACGACTGGCTCTACATGCGGCTCGCGGCCGACTACCGGCCCGCGGTGAAGATCAAGACCGAACTGCTGCGCGACGTCGCCGGCGACGGATTCGAGGTCGTCGAGGCCTGGGAGGACGCCGCCGACGTCGTCGAGCTGCTGCGCGAGGCCGGTGTCGCGGACGTCCGAGCCGTCTAGAGCCCGAACTCGGCGCGCCGGTCGGCGGGCACCAGGTCGAGGAACTGCGGGTGGTCGCGGATCACGTGCGGCACGAACGGGCAGTAGGGCAGCACGCTGCCCCCGCGTTCGGCGATCTCGGTCAACACCCCGACCACGAGCGTGCCGCCGTGCCCATGGCCCTCGAAGCGAGGATCGATCTTGGTGTGGGGCAACGCGTACTCGTCCCCGTGGCGTCGATAGTCCAGGAAACCGATGAGCGTGCCGTCGTCGTCGGACAGCTCGAAGCGGGAGGTCGTGGGGTTGTCGGTGACATTCGGCACGCGGGGAACCGCCTTTCCTTGTCGTGGACACGTCTCATACGTCACAATGGTGACGAGGTATCACCCGAGATCGCTGGGGAAGGCGCACCTAGGGAGGTACCCATGAATACTGTCCAGTCCGGCACCCCCCTCACGAGGGGTGTCATCTTCGTGCATTCTGCCCCGTCGGCACTGTGTGCGCACGTGGAGTGGGCCGCCGCCGGCGTGTTGGGCGGCAAGGCCGACATGGCGTGGACGCCGCAGCCGGCGGAGCCGGGGGCGTACCGCGCCGAGTTGTCGTGGCAGGCACCCGTCGGGTCCGCCGCGGCCATCGCTTCGGTGCTTCGCGGCTGGGACCTTCTGCGATTCGAGGTCAGCGAGGAACCCACCGCGACCAGCGAGGGCGCCCGCTATTCGTTCACGCCGACCTTGGGCATCTTTCATGCCATGACCGGTCTGCACGGCGACATCGTGATCCCCGAGGACCGCATCCGCGCTTTCCGGGTCAAGGCGGCCGCCGGCGAGATCACGATGGACGAGGCCCTCGACGGGCTGCTCGGAGTCAAGTGGGACGCCGAACTGGAGCCGTTCAGACTGGCCGGTGAGGGCGCACCCGTGCGTTGGTTGCACCAGGTGATCTGACCTGCAGGTCGACGCTCAGCCGATGGTGACGGTGATGTCGGGCGTCGACGTGTTCGAGCCCTTGTCAGTCACGCGGAACTTCCGCTCGCCCGTGCGTGACGTGTAGATCTTCGTCTCGAACCGGCCCCCGTCGCCGGCCTGCACCGTGACCGGGAAGTCGTCCCACGGTCCGTCACCGTCCTTGACCTGCACCTGCAGGACGGCGCCCTTGTCCGAGCTGGGCAACTGGCCGACGATCGCGAAACGCTCGCCGGGGGCCACGTTGCCCTTGATCTGCTGCAACTTCGGCTGGGGGCCCTGGTTCTTGGGCGCCTCGGTCGTCGGTTCGGGCGTCGGGGCGGGGGTCGTCGTCGGTGCGGTCGTCGGCGCGGCCAGGGGCGGGAGGTCGGCGGCGGTGACGCCGGTCGCCGTGAGTGCCCCCGCGGAGAACAGGCCCAAGGCGACGCCCAGAGCCACTCCGATCAGCGTCAGCCAGCCGACGGCACGCACCGCGGGATGCCGGAAGTCGGATTGTGCTGCCACGCGCACGAGTCTACGGGGGATACCGCAGTGGACCGAACTCGTCGAAGATATGATGTCGAAATGGCGCTGGCCCCCGAACATGGACCCGTCGACGACGTGAACTACATGGTCGTCCACGGTTACCGCCGTGCCTATCGCCTGCGCGGCTCGGGCCCCCCGCTGCTGCTGTTGCACGGGATGGCCTGCGATTCCTCGACCTGGTTCCCGGTCATCGACCAACTGGCCGAACATTTCACGGTGATCGCGCCCGACCTGCTGGGGCACGGCGAGTCGGACAAGCCCAACGCCGACTACTCCCTCGGTGGTTTCGCCAACGGCATGCGCGACCTGCTGACGATCTTGGGGATCGACAAGGTCACGGTCGTCGGCCACAGTTTCGGCGGGGAGTCGCGATGCAGTTCGCGTACCAGTTCCCCGAGCGCACCGAACGCGTCGTGCTGGTGTCCACCGGCGGCCTGGGCCCCGAGGTGACCCCGCTGATCCGTGCGCTGACCCTGCCCGGCGCCGGCATCGGCCTGCGACTGGCCACCGTCCGCCCGCTACGAGGCATCGTCTCGGGATCGATGCGCGCCCTGTCGAAGGTGCCCATCCCCGCGGTGCGCGATCTCGACGAGGTCGCCGACGTCTACGTACGCCTCGCCGACCCGGCCCAGAGCCTGGCGATCCGCCGGCTCACGCGCACCGTCATGGACTGGCACGGCCAGTTCGTCACGATGGCCGACCGTGCCTACCTGGCCAAACTGATGCCGGTGCTGGTCGTGTGGGGTCGCGACGATCTGGTGATCCCGGTCGACCACGCCCAGAAGCTGCCGTCACTGGAGAACTCCGAGGTCCACGTCTTCGAGCATGCCGGGCACTTCCCGCACAAGGACCATCCGGAGGAGTTCGTGCGGCTGCTGCTGGACTTCTGTCAGGGTCAGGCTCCGGCGCAGTACCACCGCGGCCGTTGGCGCACGTTGCTGCGCCGCGGCGATCAGCTGGGATTCGCGAGCGTGCCGGAGCCGGCGTCGGAGGCCGCGTCCGACTCGCCCTCGGCCGTCAGTTGCACCTTGTGATGTTTCTGGTGCCAGAAGCCGTTGCCGGTGGCCCAGCCGCCGATCGCCACTGAGATCCAGCCGATGAACGCGCCGGCGACGTCGTCGGCGATGAAGTGCCAGCCGAAGTACAGCGTCGCGATCACGGTCAGGACGAAGTACACCCACGCCGTGATCTGGATGTAGCGCGGCTGGTCGGTCCGCTGGAAGAACAGCACCGCGGTCATCGTGACCGACACGTGCAGGGACGCGAACGCGGCGATGCCCCAGATCGGGGCGTCTGTCGGATTCTCGAGGTTCTGGGCGGCGTTGACGAACAGCGACTTCTGCAACTGCGTCACGCCCGTCGTGGGCAGGTCGGCGAACAGCGTCGCGTTCGAGTAGGCCGGGCCCAGTGACGGCAGGGTGTAGTAACTGATCGCCCCCAGCACCCAGTTCAATGACAGCGCCGTCGCGTACCAGGCACCGAGCGTGTAGTCGCGGTTCAGCACCAGGAAGGCGCCCAGCGTGATCGGGATCAGCGCGAGGTAGCTGACGTACACGGTGGCCAGGATCTGCGCCGAGATGTCCGTGCCGAGCACGTTGTGCAGCAACGTCGAGGGATGGTTGCCGAACATCAGCCAGTAGTCCCAGCTGCCCAGCATCGTGTCGAAGTTGACGCCCTCACGCAGCACCGGCAGGAAGCCCTTGATGTTGCGGTAGCTGACGTAGCAGACGTAGAACGTGATCAGGCCCGTCGCGATGTGGGCCACCCGCTGCCACGACCACTCGTCGCGGACGATGTCCCGCACGCCCCGCCACGCGTGACGCCAGCCTGCGCGCCGGATCGCCATCGGCACGACGCCGAGGGCGAAGAAGCCCAGACCGATCAACGGCAGCCGGACGTACGCCGGCCCGAGGAAGCCCTCGGGGTCCTTGAGCGCGATCCCCAACTGCTGTGACAGCACGACCGCCGCGCCTCCGGTGAGCAACGCGAGCGTGACGCCGAAGGTGTAGGGCCACGAGCGCAGCACGTCCCACCAGCGTCCGACCATGCGGATCAGTTTAGTGTGAGCCGACTGAGAGTCTTCTCAGGCGTCCCCACCTTCCTGCAGGACCCCTGCGACGGCAGTGGGATCGTCGATCTGGAACTTCTCGAACGCCTCCTTGGCGACGCTCGGATCGATGCGTCCCTCGCGCGCCAGCGCGGCGAGCACGGCGACCACGATCGACTCGGTGTCGATCTGGAAGTAGCGCCGCGCGCCGGCCCGGGTGTCGGCGAAGCCGAACCCGTCGGCACCCAACGACGACCACGTGCCGGGCACCCAGCGCGAGATCTGGTCGGGGACCGCCCGCATGTAGTCGCTGACCGCGACGGTGGGCCCGCCGTCGGCGAGCTTCGTCGTGATCCACGGCGTGCGTGCCTCGTCGCCCAGGTGGTTGAAATTCCACCGCTCGGCCTCCTCGGCCTCGCGCGCGACCTCGTTCCACGACGTGACGGACCAGACCTCGGCGCCGACGCCGTACTGGTCGGCGAGGATCTCCTGGGCCGCCATGGCCCACGGCACCGAGACGCCGGAGGCCAGGATCCGCGCGGGACGCTCGTCGTCGACGGGCGCCGTGCTGTAGCGGTAGGCGCCCTTGAGCAGGTCCTCGACGTCGATGCCCTCAGGCTCGGCGGGCTGGTTGATCGGCTCGTTGTAGACGGTCAGGTAGTAGACGACGTCCTCGCCCGGACCACCGTGCGTGCCCGGCGCGTCGCCGTACATGCGACGGAGGCCGTCCTTGACGATGTGGGCGATCTCGAACGCGTACGCGGGGTCGTAGTGCACGACCGCCGGG
>CAYXFT010000019.1:21287-26720 GCA_964464335.1 uncultured Aeromicrobium sp. | reverse complement strand
CCGGTGCGAGCCGGTCGGCGTGCCCGAGGGGCGCCGGCCGCTGCAGACGCTGCGGTCGCACGACCAGTTCAACACCACGATCTACAGCCGCAACGACCGGTATCGCGGGGTCAAGAGCGGCCGTGACGTCGTCTTCGTCCATCCCGACGACCTGGCCGCGCGGGGTCTGGCCGACGGCGACAGGATCGACCTGTTCAGCGAGTGGCCCGACCAGCCTGACCGCGAGTTGCGCGGCTTCCGTGCCGTGGCCTTTCCGACGGCCCGCGGCTGTGTCGCCGCCTATTTCCCCGAGGCCAACGTCCTGGTCCCGCTGGACTCGACCGCCCGCGGGTCGAACACGCCGGTCTCGAAGGCGGTCGTCGTCCGCATCGAGAAGGCGGCTCAGCCTTCGGCCTGAGGGAGCTGCGCGAAGTGCAGCAGCACCCCGCTCGGGTCCCACACGTACGTCACGACGGCCCACCCTTCGTTCCTCGGTTCCGCCACCCGAGCGGGGCCGTAGTCCCGACCGGCCAGCACCGCGGACACGTGCTCGTGCCAGTCCGCTGCCGATACGACGTCGACCGTGAGCATGCTGTTCTCCGCCCAGTCCTTCACGTAGAAGTCCTGCAGGATGAACTGACTGCCGCCGAGGGACAGCAGCGCCAGACCGTCCTCGCGCCACTGTTCGGTCCAGCCGAGGGCGAGGTAGAACGCGCGGGACGTGTCGAACTCCCGCGCCGGCACGAACGGCCGGACGTCGTTCACGGTCAGGTCGGGCATGGCTTCACGATGCGACGACTTCGCGCCCGGGTCAATGACGTTCTGGTGGTGGTCTCGATACGCCGCTCGCTGTGCTCGCGAGCTACTCGACCACCGACGACTTGGCTCGGTGATCGAGTTGCAGGCGAGGAACGAGCCGCGTACCGAGATCACCCCAGCGACCGTGGTCTCGATACGCCGCTCGCTGCGCTCGCGAGCTACTCGACCACCGACGACTTGGCTCGGTGATCGAGTTGCAGGCGAGGAACGAGCCGCGTATCGAGATCGCCCTCGACGACTGGTGGTCTCGATACGCCGCTCGCTGCGCTCGCGAGCTACTCGACCGACGTGACGCTGCGCTCGCGAGCCACTCGACCGACGGGACGCTGCGCTCGCGAGCTACTCGACCACCGAGCGCCGCTCAGCGGCGGGCGCGCCAGGCGGCGTCGTGGGCGAGGACGGTCTCGGCGACCGGGCGGTAGGTGATGCCGAGTTCGTCGACGGAGCGACGGTTGTCGACGGTGAAGCGGATGCCGAGGTGGTTGCGGATGTACTCCTGCGTCAGGCCGAAGTGCGGGCCCAGAATGCGGACGGCGGCGTCGGGCACCGGCAGGACGGGCACCCGCAGGCGCAGCGGTTGGTCGCGGCGCACGATCCGGCCCATGTCGAGGAACGAGACCATCTCGGGCCGCGCGAGGATGTAGCGGCCATGGGCCTGCGGACGCTGGGCGGCGCGCAGATGGGCGGTCGCCACGTCGCGCACGTCGACGACCGTGAATGCGAAGTTCGGGGCGCCGTACCAGAACTCGCCGCGCAACAGTTCGTCGAGCAGGAACAGGCTGCCCGACGAGGACGGTCCGGCGATGGCCGGTCCGAGCACGAGACCCGGGTTGATCGTGACGAGCGACCAGCGGTCCTGCCGGGCGTTGAGGTCCCACGCGAGCTGCTCGGCCACGGTCTTGGCGTAGTGGTACGGGTTGTTCTCCAACGTGCTGGTCGTGTTGACGAACTCCTCACGCAGCACGCCGCCCATCTGGGCGGGCACGTCGGCGTAGTCGCCGAAGATCGCGCCGACGGTCGACGTCATCACCATCCGCCGCACCGACGGTGTCGCCTCGATCGCGGCGACGACGTGCTGAGTCCCGAGCCGTGCGGGCTCGAGCACCTCACGCTCGCCGTCGGTGATCTGCTCGGGGACCAGGAACGGACTCGCGACGTGGAAGACGGTCTCGCAGCCCTCCATCGCCTCGTCGAAGGCGCCGGGCGTCAGCAGATCGGCCTCGAACAGCGTCAGCGAGCCGGGCCGGCCGGCCGCGAGCGCTCGCAACGGCGCGACCTTCGCCGCGTTCGTCAGGGAGCGGACGGTCGCGCGGACCTCGTACCCCTCGTCCAGCAGTCGTGCGACCAGGTGGCTCGCGACGAAACCGGTGCCGCCGGTGACCAGGACGGGCTTCATCGCGGATCCGCCGTCTCGACGTGACGGCCGGCGTGCCGGGGCAACAGCAGGGCGACCGCGAAGCCGGGGATCGCCCACATCGCCAACACGACGAGCGCGGCGACCGGGTTGCCGATCGCCACCTGGACGGTGAGGACCACGGCGACGCCGCCGAGGTTGCCGGCCATCAGCAGCAGGCCCGTGACGGTGCCGGCGCGGATCGGTCCGACGTGCACCTCGGACCAGTCCAGGATGACCGGCAGGGTGCCCATCAGGGTGAACCCGACGAGGCCGAGGCCCGTGTAGACGAGCCACGGAGGTTGCGTCACGGTCAACAGGACCATGACGAGCGCGAGGATCGCCGTGGCGGTGAGCGCGACGGTGCGCCGCGCGTCGCGGCTCGCGGCGAACGTGGGCAGGACGGCCGCACCGGCGATGCCGGCCAGCGTCATCACCGCGATCACGGGGCCCGCGAGGTTCGGGTGGCCGAAGTCCACGAGGATCGAGTCCAGCCACGTCGCGATGCCGTTGTAGGAGCCGAAGCCGACGAACAGCAGCGCCGCCATCTTCCACGTCAGCGTGTCGGACCGGAGCCAGCCGAGCGGCACCCGGCCGATCGCGTCGGTCGGGTGGGACGCCAGCCGCAGCGACGCCAGCACCGCGATCGCGGCGACCACGGCGAACACCGCGTGCACGGTCAGCAACAGCCCGAACTCACCCCGGTCCACCAGCCACGACGAGGTCAGCACCGCGACGAGGATGCCGGCGAACTGCGAGCCCGACGCGACGGAGATCGCCGAGGTCTGCTCGTGCGCGGGGAAGTACCGGGCGGCGATCTTCGTCGTCGCATTGAGCACGAGCGGCTGGCCGATCGACATGATCGCCTGACCGACGAGGATCCAGCCGTACGAGTCCGGACCGAGGGCCCGCACGATCGCACCGCCCGCCGTCAGGATCGCGCCGGCCGCCAGAGCCCGCTCGTAACTGCGGTCCATCCACCGGCCGGTCGGGATCGCCAGCAGCACGAACACGGCGGCATTGATCACGGCCAGATCGCCCACCGCCCCCTCGGAGACGCCCAGGTGCTCGGCCGTCTGCGGCGTGACCGACGCGAAGGTCAGCCACAGCAGCTGGGTCGTCATCGCGAGCAGGGCGAAGGCGCCGAGGGCGAACCAGCGGGTGCGGTGGACCGCGGCCTGGTGGCCCGTGACGGGAGTGGTCATGGCGGCACGCTACTCGCGCGGGACCTCCCGCGAGGCCAAGACGTATCCGTCGGTCGCCGCGCCGCTCGTCGCAGTCATGGACACCCAGGTCGCGACGAGCCTCCCCGACCCCGCGCGGGTCGTGGTGCACGCCGTCCGGATCGGGTCGGGGCAGCGTCCCCGCGCCGTCCCTCGCGTCGGTCCGGACGGTCCGGAGTTCGTCGCCGGACCGGGCGCCGTCGACTTCGACGCACCCGTCCCGCGGATCCTCGTCGACGTCGAGTTGCCGGACCTCGACGACCTCGTCGTGCGCGCCCCGTTCGGTCTGCCCGAGGTGCCTGCGGACGATCCGGTCCCACGGCTCGCCCTCGAGAGCACAGGGCGGGGCTGGTGCATGATCGACCGGCTCTCGCCCACGGTGGTGCGCGTCATCGTGCGCCCTCCGGACGCGGTCTGGCACTCCCGCGATGTACTCATCGGCGTCGGTGACGGCGTGGTCGTGCTGCGCTGATAGCGTCGGGTGAGGTTCACCTAACTTCGTGAGCCTCCCCCTGATCGAAGGAGCCTGGCATGGCCGCGCCCACGACCGCCCGGGTCCGGGACGACTCACCGCTGCGCGAACTGTGGAACCGCTACAACCGGTACCGCGGCCGCCTGGTCTGGGCCGTGCTCCTCTCGACGGTCAACAAGGTCGCCGACGTCGTCCCCGAACTGCTCATCGGCGCCGCGATCGACGTCGTGGTGCGCGGGGACGCATCGTTCGTGGCGGACGCCCTCGGGGTCGAGTCGCGGTACGCGCAGCTGGCCTGGCTCGCGGCGTTCAACGTCGTGGTGTGGATCATCGAGTCGGGCTCGGAGTACCTGGCCGCCGTCGCGTGGCGGGGCCTGTCCCAGTCGATCGAGCACGAGTTGCGGGTCGAGACGTACGACCACGCGCAACGACTCGACGTGCACTGGCACGAGGGTCGCCCGCAGGGCACGACGCTCGCCACGATGAACGACGACGTCAACCAGCTCGAGCGGTTCCTCGACATCGGCGCGCCCGCGATCCTGCAGACCGCCCTGAACGTCCTGCTCGTCGGCGCGGTGTTCGCGGTGGCGTCGTGGCAGTTGCTGCTCGTGGCGTTCCTGCCGATCCCGCTCATCGTGATCGGGTCGATCTGGTTCCAGCGGCGGCTCGAACCGCTCTACGTGACCGTGCGCGAGAAGGTCGCCGACTTGTCGGGCCTGCTCGGCGCGAACCTGGGTGGCATCACGACGATCAAGGCGTTCACCGCCGAGGACCGCGAGCGCGAGCGGGTCGAGCAGGCCTCGGAGGCCTACCGCACGGCCAACGTCGACGCGATCCGCCAGTCGGCGGCGTTCGTGCCGATCGTGCGGATGGCGATCCTGGCCGGCTTCACGTGCACCCTGCTGTTCGGCGGCTGGGCCACGTTGAACGGCACGCTCGAGGTGGGCCTGTACTCGGTCCTGGTGTTCATGACCCAGCGACTGCTGTGGCCGTTGACCGACATCGCCGACATGCTCGACCTCTACCAGCGCGGTCGGGCCTCCACGGCGCGGATCCTGGCCCTGCTCGACGAGCCGATCACGGTGCCGGCCGGCACCGAGGCACTGCGGACGCCGGTCTCGGGCCGGCTCGAACTGCACGGCGTGCGCGCGGGATACGCGGACGGGCCGGACGTGTTGCATTCCGTCGACCTGGTCGTGCCGGCCGGTCAGACCCACGCGATCGTCGGGCCGACGGGGGCGGGCAAGTCCTCGCTGCTGCGGCTCATGCTGCGGTTCGACGACCCGCGCTCGGGCCGCGTCACCCTCGACGGCCGCGACCTGCGCGACCTGGAATGGGAGTCCCTGCGCGGTTCGATCGGCTACGTGTCGCAGGACGTGTTCCTGTTCGCCGGCTCGATCGCCGACAACATCGCGTACGGCCGACCGGGCGCCGACGCCGAGGAGGTCCGCGCCGCCGCGAGACTGGCCGCGGCAGACGAGTTCATCGAGGCCCTGCCCGACGGGTACGGGACGTGGGTCGGCGAGCGGGGCGTCACCCTGTCCGGC
>CAYXFT010000019.1:0-21277 GCA_964464335.1 uncultured Aeromicrobium sp. | reverse complement strand
CCTCGACGAGGCGACCAGCGCGGTCGACAACGAGACCGAGGCCGCGATCCAGCGATCGCTGTCCACGGCCACCCGCAACCGCACGGCGATCATGGTCGCCCACCGGCTCTCGACGGTCCGGCACGCGGACCGGATCTGGGTGCTCGACGCCGGTCGGATCATCGAGGCCGGCACGCACGACGAACTCGTCGCGGCCGGCGGCGCGTACGACGCCCTGTGGAGGGTGCAGACCGGCGACCTGTGAGCGTGGATCGGGGCGCTGTCAGACGTCCGCGTGCCCCAGTGACATCTCCGGGGCGACGAGGTCGCGCACCCGCCGCTTGAGCTCGACGACCTCGGGGAAGCCGCCGTCCGTCTTGCGGTTCCACAGGGCCGTCGTGGTCTCGCCGTGCTGGACGTCCACCCGGAACATGCCACCGGTCGACGGCACCAGCATCACGCCTCCGAGGAGGTCACCGAAGGTCTGCAGCAGTTCACCCTGGTACCACTGCGCGCGAAGTTGCCACCTGCACTGGGTGCAGTACCGAACGACGACGACGGGCGAGGTGGACGTGCTCACGGTCCGATCATCGCAGGCGGCCGCCGTGACTCGGGCGCTGTTCGATACTGACCCGCGAGTAACGTGAGCCTCGACACCCCGAGTCGAGGAGAACCATGAAGTACGACGCGATCGTCGTCGGAGCCGGCCTCGCCGGTCTCGTCGCCGCCCACGAGTTGACCGCGAAGGGCCGCACCGTGGCCGTCGTCGACCAGGAGAACGCCGCGAACCTCGGTGGTCAGGCCTGGTGGTCGTTCGGCGGACTGTTCCTCGTCGACACCCCCGAACAGCGCCGGTTGCGTGTGAAGGACTCGTTCGAGCAGGCGTGGAGCGACTGGCGGGGCAGCGCCCAGTTCGACCGCGTCGACGACGAGGACTCGTGGGCGCTGAAGTGGGCGCGCGCGTACGTCGAGTTCGCCGCGGGGGAGAAGCGCTCGTGGATCCGCGAGCACGGGATCGGCCTGACCCCCGTGGTCGGCTGGGCCGAACGCGGTGACCTCAGCGCCGGCGGTCACGGCAACTCCGTCCCGCGCTTCCACGTCGCCTGGGGAACCGGCACGGGCGTCGTCAAGCCGTTCGTCGACAGCGCACTCAAGGCCGCCGACGCCGGACTGCTCATGTTCCACCACCGGCACCGCGTCGCCGAGGTCGTCGTCACCGACGGCACCGTCACGGGCGTGCGCGGCAGCCTGCTGGCGCCCGACGAGGCGGCCCGTGGCGTGGACTCGAACCGCGACGTCGTCGGCGAGTTCGAGCTCGAGGCCCAGGCCGTGATCGTGACGACCGGCGGCATCGGCGCCAACCACGACCTCGTCCGGCAGCACTGGCCCGAGCGGCTCGGCACGGCGCCGGCCCAGATGGTCACGGGCGTGCCCGCCTACGTCGACGGCAGCGGGTTGGGGCTGGCCTCCGAGGCCGGCGCCCGATTGGTCAACGGCGACCGCATGTGGCACTACACCGAGGGCATCCAGAACTGGGACCCGGTCTGGCCCGGCCACGGCATCCGGATCCTGCCCGGACCGTCCTCGATGTGGTTCGACGCGCTCGGTCGCCGGTTGCCCGCGCCGTACCTGCCCGGCTACGACACGATCGGCACGCTGCGCCACTTGCGCACGACGCCCGACATCGCGCAGTACGACCACTCGTGGTTCGTCCTCAACGAACGGCTCATCGCGAAGGAGTTCGCGCTGTCGGGCTCGGAGCAGAACCCCGACATCACGAGCGGCTCGAAGAAGGAGGTCATCAAGGCGCGGCTCGCCAAGGGCGTGCCCGGACCCGTGCAGGCCTTCGTCGACCACGGCGCCGACTTCGTCGTCGCGGACACGATCGAGGACCTGGTCGCGAAGATGAACGAGCTCACCGACGAGCCGCTGCTGGACGCCGCGGCCATCCGCGCCCAGGTGCAGGACCGCGACCTGCAGGTCCGCAACCCGTTCAGCAAGGACGCGCAGGTCCAAGGCATCCACAACTCGCGCAAGCACCTCGCCGACCGGCTCAGCCGGACCGTCGCTCCGCACGAGATCCTCGACCCCGAGGCCGGGCCGCTGATCGGCGTCAAGCTGCACGTCCTCACCCGCAAGACGCTCGGTGGCGTCCAGACCGACCTCGACTCGCGGGCGCTGGCGCCCGGCGGTGAACCGGTGCCCGGTCTGTACGCGGCCGGCGAGGTCGCCGGCTTCGGTGGCGGCGGCGTCCACGGCTACAACGCGCTCGAGGGCACCTTCTTGGGCGGCTGCCTGTTCTCGGGTCGCGCCGCCGGCCGCGCGGCCGCCCGCGATCTCGGCTGACCCCCGCGGTCAGCAGGTGACGGTGGTCGGCAGGCCGGCGAATCGGCCGGCGGTCCAGTCGAGCAGTTCGGTGACGAACGGCGAGCCCTTCGCCACGATGCTGCCGTGTCCCAACCCGGGATACGTGCGGTAGTCCAGCGACTGTCCGTCGGCGCAGCGCTGTGCCACGAACGTGTCCTGCAGCCGTCGGGTCACGACCTGGTCGATCTCGCCCTGGGCGATCAGCACCGGTGCCTCGATGCTGCCGGTGGCCGCGTTCTCGTTGAGTCGCCGCCCGAGGTTGCCGTCGAACAGCGATCGGGTGATGAAGCGGTCGGCCATCACCGTGGCCTCGCGCAGCGAGACCCGGGAGGCCTGCGCGTGCAGGCAGCGGTCGCCGATCTCGTCGATCGGCACCCGCGCCACGGCCCGCACGTGGTCGTCCGCCGCGACGTCGTCGTACGTGCCGTCGTACGCCGCCAGCGCGTAGGAGACGAAGATCGTGCCGACGGGTCGGGTCTGCAGGTCGCGCAGGAACGTGGCCGGGTCGCTGACCGGCGAGACCGCGGCCACCCCGGCCAACGGCACGTCGGGCGCGTAGTCCTGCTGCTCGATCGCCGTCCACAGCGCCGCGTGGCCGCCCTGGGAGTGTCCCCACGCGACGGTCTGGTCGGACAGGTCGACGTCGTCGAGCCGGCGGGCGGCCCGGACGGCGTCGAGCACCGCGTGCGCCTCACCCGGTCCGACGAGGTACGGCTGGACGCCCTCGGTCCCCATGCCGGCGTAGTCGGTCACCACGACGGCCCAGCCGCGCTCGATCGCGCCGGTGAACGCCGCCCTGCCGCCCTGGCCGAGGGCGCGCTCGAACAGGCTCGGCGCACACTGGCGTGCGTAGCCGGTCGTGCCGTGGCCCCACGCGATGACGGGATGGGCCGCGCCACCGCGGGGAGCTGCGACCAAGGCGCTCGCGACGGTCGGTTCGCCGTCCGTGCGCGTCGTGCTGTACAGGATCCGCCAGGCCCGGGCGCCGTCCGGGACGTTGCGGGTGAACGGCTCCGCCCGCAGCAGCTCGCCCGGTGTCGTCGGCACCGCTCGGGGTGTGTCGTAGAAGCCGTCCGGCCGCGGAGTGGTCACCGCGACGTAGGCCGTCAGCGCCGTGGCCGCGGCCGTCGCCCCGACGGCGAGCGCGTAGCCGACCCGGCGGGCCTGCAGGCCCCAGCGTCGCGGGGGCCGCACCGGATGGGCGGCGAGACCGGCGGCGTACGCGGCCGAACGCAGGCCGACCAGCACGAGCCGCCCGCCGGCGAGGAAGCCCAGCGCGAACACCGAGAGATCGGGCCAGACGAGCGCCATGCCACCGAGCAGCGCCAGGCACGTTCCGGTGACGATGCGTGCCGGTGCGTGCGGCCTGCGCAACCGCTCACATCCCTCGGCGATCAACACGACGGCCAGCACCAGCACGAGCGCCCGCATCGTCCAGACCGGTTGCACCGCCGCGGCGATGCCGGCGACGACCAGGCCCAGACCGACGAGCACGTCGCGTCGTCCGCCTCGCCGGGACGTCCACGCCTCGTGCCCGCCCGCGACCACGAGTCCCAGCGCGACCGAGAACACCAGCAGTTCCAGGGCGGACAGCGGATGCAGGAGCAGTACGATGCCGACTCCGACCGCTCCCAGGGCGAGCACCGCGGCGAGGACGCGCCGGGTCGCGGGGGAGGACGGCATGGCCACCAACCTAGGAGATCGGCCCGAACCCGTGCCTACGATGGAGCAGTGCCCACCGTCCCGGCTGCCCCCGTCGTGAGGCCGCTCCGATGACCCGCGCGGTCGTCGTCGGCAGCGGGCCCAACGGCCTCGCGGCGGCCCTCCGGCTGGCGGGCGAGGGCATCGAGGTCGTCGTGCTGGAGGCGGCCGACCGGCCCGGGGGTGGCTCCCGGACCTCCGAGACGACGATCCCCGGTCTGCTGCACGACGACTGCTCCGCGGTGCACCCGATGGGCGTGCTGTCCCCGTACCTGTCCACGCTCGGACTCGATCGGTTCGGACTCACGTGGCGATGGCCGGACGTCGATCTCGCGCACCCGCTCGACGACGGCCGGGCCGCCGTGCTCTCGCGGACGCCGGAGCGCACCGTGGCGAGCCTCGGCGCCGACGGCCCTGCCTGGTGGCGGCTGTTCGAGCCCATCGTGCGTGACCTCGACCTGCTCCTGCAGGACGCGTTCCGTCCGCTCGCGCACGTCCCGCAGCACCCGATCGCGCTCGCCCGCTTCGGCCTGCGCGCCCTCGAACCGGCGTCGGTGTTCGTGCGTCGCTGGGACGACGACCCGGCGAAGGCGCTGTTCACGGGAGCAGCAGCGCATGCGTTCGGTCGGCTCGACCGGCCCCTGAGTGCCTCAGTCGGCCTGCTGCTCGCGGCGGCCGGTCATCTTGGCGGCTGGCCCGTCGCCGAAGGGGGATCGCAGGCGATCTCGACGGCGATGCTGGCGCTGCTCGCCGAGCGCGGTGGGACGGTGCGCACCGGCGTCGAGGTGACGAGCCTCGCGCAGGTCGCCGACGCGGCCGGCGGTGCCCCCGACGTGGTCCTGCTCGACACGTCACCGTCGGCGGCGGTGCGGATCGCGGGGGACCGGCTCAGTGGGCGGGTCCGGCGGTCGCTCGGCCGATACCGGTACGGCCCGGCCGCCTTCAAGGTGGACTTCGCGCTGTCCGGTGAGGTGCCGTGGTCGCACCCGGACGTGCGCCGCGCGGGCACCGTCCACGTCGGTGGCTCCGCGGCAGAGATCGCGGCGAACGAGGGCCTCACGTCGCTGGGGATCATGCCCGAGCGGCCCTTCGTCCTGGTCGCCCAGCAGCACGTCGCCGATCCCACCCGGGCGGCGGACGGACACGTGCCGCTGTGGGCCTACGCGCACGTCCCGCACGATTGGACCGGCGACGCCACGGAGGCGATCGTGCGGCAGATCGAGCGATTCGCGCCGGGATTCCGCGATCGGATCGTGATGAGCGTTCCGCGCGGCCCGCAGGCGATGGCGGCGTACAACGCGAACTACGTCGGCGGCGACATCGGCGTCGGCGCCAACACGCCCCGCCAGATCCTGGTGCGGCCCCGGATCGCCCTCGACCCGTACCGGCTGGCGGACGGCCTCTACCTGTGTTCCGCGGCCACACCCCCGGGGGCGGGCGTGCACGGGATGTGCGGTTTCCACGCCGCGGGGTCCGCGCTCGCGCGGCTGTGAGCGGTCCTCACTCGCCCGGCAGCACGACCCCCAGTTGGCGACGCGCCTCGTCCATCAGCGCCATGACCCGCACGGTCTCCGACCACGGCAGTAGTTCCGATTCGTACGCGTCGGCCTCGACGCACCGGGCCAGCTCGACCGCCTCGTAGCGCAGGCCGAGCTCGCGATCGAGGGCCGGTGGCTCCCACGTGTCGAGGACGCGCCCGGCCGGATCGACCAGCCGGATCGTGGTCGGCCGGTAGAACTCGCCGGCGAGTTCCAGCCTGGCGCGCGTCCCGGCGATCGTGGCGACGGTCGGGGTCGCGGCGGACATGCTGGCGCTGCACGCAGCGGTCGCACCGGAGGAATCACGCAGGACGACGACCTCCTGCTCGTCGACGCCGAGATCGGTCAGCGCGCCGACGGCGATCATCGCCGAGATGTCCGGCAGCAGCATCGCCGCCAGGTGCAAGGGGTAGACGGCCAGGTCCAGCAGTGCTCCGCCGGCCAGTTCGGGGCTCGCCAGGCGGGCGGGTCCGTCGGGGTACAACAACTGACCGTGGTCGGCCTGGATGTGGCGCAGTTCTCCGAGTGCGCCGGACGCCACGGTCTGGCGGACGACGTCGTAGCCGGGCAGGTAGCGCGACCACATCGCCTCCAGGCACGTCACGCCCTCGTCGCCGGCGGCGTCCAGCACCTCGCGGGCCTCCTCCGCATTGCGGCAGAACGCCTTCTCGACGAGCACGTGCCGGCCCGCGTCGATCGCCAGCAGGGCGTGCTCGGCATGCTCCGAATGGGGCGTCGCGACGTAGATCGCGTCGACGTCGTCGTCCACGAGGTCCTCGTAGGAGCCGTGCGCCCGGGCGATCCCGAAGCGCTCGGCGAAGGCGCGGGAGCGCTCGATGTCGCGCGAACCCACGGCGACCACCTGCTGGCCCGTCCCCTCGAGCAGCGCGGTCGTCATCGCCGCCGCGATCCCGCCGGTGCCCAACACGCCCCAGCGCAACGACGGCGCCTCGCGTGGATCCAAGGTGCGGGGCGGGGGAAGGGTCAGGCTCATGCTCGGATCGTAGGCCCGACCTGACAGTCTGGTCACGTGAGCGGGCACGTCGTACTGGACATCGTCGTCGCCCTGGCCATTCTGATCGGTCTCGCAGGCGCCGTCGTGCAGGTCATCCCCGGCGGGCTCGTCGTCGGCGGTGCGGTCGTCGTGTGGGGTGTCGTCACCGGCGGAACGACCGGCTGGACGACCGCGGCGTTCGCCCTCCTGCTGACCCTGACCGGGATCGTCCTGAAGTACCTCATCGCCGGCCGCTACCTGAGACGTCGGGGCGTGCCCAACCGCAGCCTCGTCGTCGGCGCACTGCTGGGCGTCGTCGGCTTCTTCGTGATCCCCGTGGTCGGCCTGTTCATCGGATTCATCGGTGGCACGTACCTGTCCGAACTGCACCGGCTGCGCGACGAACGCGCGGCGCGGACGGCGACCGGTCACGCGATGAAGGCGACCGGCATCTCGATCCTCGTCGAGCTCGCCGCGGCCCTGCTGACGACCGTGGCGTGGCTCGCGGCGATGGTCGTCGTCCACGTCTGAGTCTGTCCTCACCCGCGGGTCCGGGTCCTAGGCTGGATCGGTGACGATCCAGGAACAGCAGAACGTCGCCCAGCGGCTGAACTGGCTGCGGGCCGGCGTGCTCGGCGCGAATGACGGCATCGTCTCGGTCGCCTCTCTGCTGGTGGGTGTCGCCGGCGCGACGTCCGACACCGGCACGATCGCCACCGCGGGCACCGCGGCCCTCGTCGGCGGCGCGATCTCGATGGCGCTCGGCGAGTACGTCTCGGTCAGCAGCCAGCGCGACAGCGAGCGGGAGATGATCGCCACCGAGCGCCGTGAACTCCGCTCCGACCCCGAGGGCGAACTCGAGGAACTGGCCGACATGCTGCAGGAGCGGGGCATCAGTACGGAGACGGCCGAACTGGCGGCGCGCGAGATGACCGACCACGACGCCCTCGCCGCGCACCTGGAGGTCGAACTCGGCCTGGACCAGGACGACCTGGTCAGCCCGTGGCACGCCGCCCTGTCGTCGGCGATCGCGTTCACGACCGGCGCATTGCTGCCGCTCGTCGCCATGCTCGCCACCCCGCTGTCCGTGCGCGTCCCGGTGACGTTCGTGGCGGTGCTGATCGCCCTCGGGCTGACGGGCACGATCTCCGCGCGCATCGGTGGGGGCTCGCGCCCGCGGGCGGCACTGCGGCTCGTGCTCGGCGGTGCCCTCGCGCTCGTGGCGACCTATCTGATCGGGTCGGCGCTGGGCACCACCGGCGTCGTCTGACCCTCAGTCGCAGGGCGGGGTGGTGACGACCCCGCCGATGGCGCCCGCGATCGCCTCCAACAGCAGGCTCGTGCCGTGCTCGCGACCCGCGGCCGCCTCGGGGCCGGGGCCGTGCACGCCGTCGAGGTGGACGCCCTGCTCGGTGCACGTGAGCCGGGTGCCGTCGCCCTCGGCCGCGAACTCGAACGTCGAGACGGACGTCGAGGCATGGAGGTCGTCGCGCCACATGTCGTAGACGTAGACGATCCGTTCGCGCTCGACGATGTCGGTGTAGACGGCGCGGAACCGACTGCGGGTGCCGTCGGGGAAGGTCGCGTCGTTGATCGCGAGGCCGCCGACGGTGAAGTCCTCGGAGCTCACGGGGTCCGTGACGCCCTCGGGACCGGCGAACCACCGGGCCTTGACCTCGGGATCGGCGAACGCCGACCAGACGGCCTCGACGGGGGAGTCGTAGTGACGCTCGATGACGAACGTGGCGTGGGTGGCGGTGCGAGTGCTCATGAGGGGTTCTCCTGGTCGGTGGGGCGGGTGAGGAACTGGCCGAGGCGGTCGAGGCGGCGCTCCTGGGGGAGCCGGTGGGTGACGAGCCAGGCGTTCGCCCCGACGAAGGCGTCGGGGACGACCTGGACCGTGCGCACCCGGCCGATCTTGTGCGACGAGACGATGCCGGCGTCCTCGAGCACCGTGAGGTGCTGCAGGACGGTCGGCAGGGCCATCGCGAAGGGTGCGGCCAGCTCGCTCACGGACGCGGGCCCGTGGACGAGCCGCTCGACCATGGCGCGTCGGGTGCCGTCGCCGAGCGCGTGGAACACCCGGTCGAGCGGATCCGCATACTTAGCCATATACCTAACTATTGATCCACCGGAGTCGGTTGTCAAGAAGGGAGGGTGTCAGGCGTGCGGGATGCCGACGGCACCCTTGCCGGCCTGGTACGAGTCCGACAGCGCGGCGTAGATCGTGGCGAGGTGCTGCGTGCGCGTGGCCAGTCGACCCCGGTCCGGCTCGGGCAGCATCACGATGGCCGCCCGCAGGTCGGTGCTGTCGAAGTACGCGTTCGTGCGGTTGTAGAGGTCGCGGCCCGGCGCCGGGGAGTCCCGGTCGGGATCGGACACGGCGTACACGGCCGTGAGGATGGCGATGTCGTACGGGATCGCGAAACTGTCCGCCGAGTCCCGATGGCTGAACAGGTAGGTGAAGTTGTCGAAGCCGGCCCACGTGATCGCGGACAGGCACAGCGAACAGGGCTCGTGGGTCGTCAGGAAGAGACAGTCGGCCGCCTCCGGCCGCCTCCGGCCGCCGGTCGCGCGGCAGCTCGTGGAACCGCTTGATGGCGTGCATCTCGCCGTGCCACAGCGGGTTGTCGACCTCGTTGTTGGTCTCGGCGACGACGAGGGACAGGTCGTCACGGCGCAGGATCGCGGCGCCGAAGATCTTGCACCCGCGGGCCACGCCGGCCGCCGTCAGCGGGACGACGTCGTGCTCGATCACGTCGAGGAGTCGATCGGCGGTGGCGGTGTCGTGGTGCGCGGGCATGCCGGCACCGTAGCGGCGGGAGGTTTCGCCAAGGTGACGCTCGCGAGCGGTAGCGTCGGGCCATGGAGCAACAGACCCCCTCCGAACGCCGTGGCTACCACCGCATCGTCGTCGCGGCGATCCTCGTCCTGCTGGCCCTGGGGCTGTTCCCGGCCACCGCGGCCGTCCTGGACGAGTCGCACGGGAGCCTGATCATCCCCGTGTTCGCGCTGGTCATGGCCGTGTCCGGAGTCCTGCTGTGGACGCTCACCCCGCAGATGGCGGCGGCGGGCGTGCCGGTCGGTCGCCGGGTCGTCACGGGTGCGGTGATGGGGCTGGTCGCCGCGGCGGTCGCCGGCGCCGTGTTCTTCCTGCTCGTCAACGGGTTCAGCGGTGCCTGACGGTCCCTCGACCGCGGTGTTCGACTTCTTCGCCGACGGCGAGTTGCCCGCGCCGGCCGTGACGGCCGCCGAGGCGGCCCGGATCGCAAGGGCCCTGGGGGTCACTGATCCCTCGACGCACGAACTGGGCAGCCAGCAGGACGCGAACGCGCTGGTCCTGGGACCGAACGGTCCGGTGGCCGTGCTCAAGGTGACGAACCCCGCCTTCGGCGACACGGCGGTCCGCATGCAGGACGACGCGGCCGACCTCGTCGCGGTCCGGACGGGGCTGCGCACGCCGCGGCGTCAGCACCGGGTCGGCGACGGCATCCTCGTCGACACGATCGACGGGCGCCCGCACGTGGCCCGGCTGATCGACCACCTCGACGGCGGCACACTCACCGGGGATCGGTACCTGCGCCCTGCGGTCGTCGCCCGGTTGGGTGAAATCGCCGCGGACGTCGTCACCGCGCTCGCGGACCTCGATCACCCGCACCTGGACGCGGTCCTGCAATGGAACCTGTGGCACGCGATGCGTGTGGTCGAGCTGCTCGCCGCACACGTTCCGGACGAGGAGCGCGGCGGTTTGGTCCGCGCCGCCGCGAACGCGTGGAGCATCGTCACGGAGCGGTCCGACCGGCTGCCGGTCCAGGCGATCCACGGCGACCTGACCGACGACAACGTCGTGGTCGACGCCGAGGGCCTGCCCGACGGCGCCATCGACTTCGGCGACGTCATGCGCTCGTGGCGCGTGGCCGAACTCGCAGTCACGATCTCTTCGGTCCTGCACCACGACGGTGCGACGGCGGCGTCCACGGTTCCCGCGGTGGTCGCGTTCGACCGTCGCGTGCCGTTGACCGACGACGAGATCGAGGTGCTGTGGCCGCTCGTCGTGCTGCGTGCCGCGGCGCTCGTCGTCAGCGGGCACCAGCAGGTGGCGCTCGATCCGGACCACGCGTACGCGGCCGCGGGGCTCCGGCGCGAGGGGCTCATCCTGGCCGTGGCGACCTCCGTGCCGACCGTCGTGATGACCGCGCTGTTCCGCCGGCACCTCGGTCGTCCTGTCGCGACGCCGACGGTGAGCGGGACGCTCCTGCCGGCCGGGACGACGGTCGAGGTGGCCGATCTGTCCGTGACCTCAGCGCG
Source organism: uncultured Aeromicrobium sp. (assembly GCA_964464335.1). Taxonomy (GTDB): domain Bacteria; phylum Actinomycetota; class Actinomycetes; order Propionibacteriales; family Nocardioidaceae; genus Aeromicrobium. Next base: position 10,390 of record CAYXFT010000019.1, on the reverse strand, counting down.
CATGGACGGCGGTGCCTGGCTGGAGACGGGCGGCCCCGTCGTGACCAGCGCCGTCGTCGGTGGGGCCGACGTCGTGGTCGAGCCGTTCGGACAGGTCGACGCGACACGCATCCCGGCGCTGTCGATGGACGAACCGGCCTCCGTCGTGCTGCGCGCCACCGTCCACCCCGCCATGTCGGTCGACCTGGTGGCGCCCTGGGCGGGCGACGTCGTCGCGCAGCCGGGCCGCACGGAACTGCACACCGATGACCAAGTGCTGAGCGTGTGCGGCGAGGTCGCGCACGTCGTGAGCGGCCCCGTGGTGCCGGGACAGGTCTGGTGCCGGCTGCAGGGGTCTGCCGAGATCCAGGTCGCCCCGGCGACGCTCGTCGACGACGTGCCCGAGGCGGTGACCGCGTCGGTCGCGGCGGGCTGGCTCGCCGTCCTGTCCGACCCGGGGCCGCTGCTCGGCCTGCCGTCACCGCCACCGCGCGAGGACGACCTGCTCGCCCGCCGCGACCGGGTGCTGGCCGGCACGCAGGAGCACTACTACGCCTTCCCGCCGCGGATCGAGCGCGGCTGGCGTCACCACCTGCTGTCGACGTCCGGGCGCTCCTACCTGGACATCGTCAACAACGTCACGATGCTCGGCCACGGGCGCCCGGAGATCGCCGAGGCGGTGGCTGCCCAGTGGCGGCTGCTGAACACGAACTCGCGCTTCCACTACGGGGCGATCGTCGAGTTCGCCGAGCGTCTCGCGGCCTTGCTGCCCGATCCGCTCGACACCGTCTACCTCGTCAATTCCGGGTCCGAGGCGGTCGACCTCGCGCTGCGACTGGCGACGATCGCCACGGGGCGGCCGGACCTGGTCGCCGTGCGCGAGGCGTATCACGGCTGGACGCACCTGTCCGACGCCGTGTCGACGTCGATCGCCGACAACCCGAGGGCGCTGGAGACCCGGCCGGCGTGGGTCCACACGGTCGATTCGCCGAACTCGTACCGCGGCCGTCACCGTGGCGTCGACGCCCGACGGTACGCGCCGGAGGCGGTCGCGGTGATCGAGGAGCTCGTCGCCGCGGGCACGCCGCCGGCCGCCTTCGTCGCCGAGGCGTTCTACGGCAACGCCGGGGGAGTGCCGTTGCCGGACGGCTACCTGCGCGAGGTCTATGCCGCGGTACGCGCCGCCGGTGGGCTGGCGGTCGCCGACGAGATCCAAGTCGGCCTCGGCCGGCTCGGCCACTGGTTCTGGGGCTTCGAGCAGCAGGGTGTCGTGCCGGACGTCGTCACGGTCGCGAAGGCGCTCGGCAACGGGCATCCGGTCGCCGCCGTCGTCACGACGGCCGAGGTCGCGTCGCGGTACCGCGACGAGGGCTACTTCTTCTCGTCGACCGGAGGCAGTCCCGTGTCGGCCGTCGTCGGCTCGACCGTCCTGGACGTGCTGGCGGCCGAGGACCTGCCGGGCAACGCACGGTCCACGGGGCAGCGGCTGAAATCCGGTCTCGAGGCACTCATGGACCGTCACGGCCTGATCGGCGCGGTGCACGGGTCTGGTCTCTATCTCGGCGTCGAGTTCGTGCGCGATCGCCGGACGCTGGAGCCGGCCACGGCCGAGACCGCGCGCATCTGCGAGCGGATGCTCGCGCTGGGGGTCGTGGTGCAGCCGACCGGCGACCACCAGAACGTCTTGAAGATCAAGCCGCCGATGTGCCTGGACGAGCCCGCCGCGGACTTCTTCGTGGCCGCTCTGGACCGGGCGTTGACCACCGGTTCGTGAGAGGCCTGTGAATTCCTGTCCGTACCACTAGTCACGCCAGTCACAGGACGCCTACGCTGTCGAGGTCGACATCCATCGGGAGGACCTGTGCGCCGGATCGTCATCGCCGCCCTGTGTGCGGTTGCCCTCGTACTGATACCCGCGGCCCCTCCGGCCGCCGCCATGTCGAACAAGACCTTCGACGCCAAGCTGACCACGTACACCAACCAGGCGCGCAAGGACCATGACCGCAAGGCGCTCAGGTTCGGTTCGTGCCTCGACCGCTACGCCCAGCGTCAGGCGAACCGGATGGCCGACCAGAAGCGCATGTTCCACCAGAACCTGTCGGTCGTGCTGGCCAAGTGCAAGGCCCGCGCCGTCGCCGAGAACGTCGCCCACGGATTCACCAGCCCGAAGGCCAACGTCCGGGCGTGGCTGAAGTCGCCGGGGCACCGCAGGAACATGCTCAGCAAGACCTACACGCGGCTGGGCATCGGGGTCGCCAAGGACGAGGACGGACACAGCTACACGGTGCAGGTCTTCGGCCGCCCGGCCTGATCAGCACGTCACTGCAAGGTGGCGGTCAGGCGCATCGTGTTGTCGACGAACCGCTGTCCGCGGGGCCGCCCGATCCACGAGTCGAGCGTCAGCTCCCGCGAGAGGTCGCGGTAATGGTCCTCGACCAGTCGGATCCGGTCGACGACGCCTCGGTCGGGCAGCATCATGGTCATCTCGTAGTTCAGCGCGAACGACCGCATGTCCATGTTGCTCGTGCCCACGACGGCGATGTCGTCGTCGATGCTGAAGTGCTTCGCGTGCAGGACGTAGGGCGCCGGGTACAGCCAGATCCGCACGCCCGACTCGAGCAGTTCGCGGTAGTAGGACGCCTGGGCGTGCCCGACCATGAACTGGTCGGCCTGCTCGCTGACGAACAATTCGATGTCCACCCCGCGCTGGGCGGCGGTCGTGACGGCGTAGAGCAGCGTCTCGTCGGGCACGAAGTACGGACTGGTCAGCGACACCCGCTCGCGGGCGTTGTAGATCAGCGAGGTGAACAGCCGCAGGTTGTTCTCCTCCTCGTAGCCCGGTCCGCTCGGTACCAGCTGGGCGTTCACCCCGACGACGTCGCGATCGGAGTGGGGCGTCTGGTCGACCGTGTGTGCCGTGATGTCGATGATCTCGTTGGTCTCCAGGGCCCAGTCGCCGGCGAACAGCGCGTCGATCGTGGCCACCACGGGACCCTCGAGGCGCATCCACAGTTCGACCCACTCGCGGCCGACCTTGAGGTTCTTCGGCTTGTTGTACGACGGGTGGGTCAGGTTGAGCGAGCCGGTGAAGCCGACTTTGTCGTCGACGACCAGCAACTTGCGGTGGTTGCGCAGGTCGGGGCGCCGGAAGCGGCCCTGCAGCGGCAGCAGCGGCATCATCAGGTGCCACTGGATCTGCGATGCGGCCAGTCGCTGCTTGAGCTCCTTGTAACCAGGGATGCCGCGCGTGCCGAGGTGGTCGAACAGGAGTCGGACGGTGACGCCCCGATCGGTGGCGCGTTCGAGCGCGTCGAAGAACGGCGAGGTCATCTCGTCGAGCGCCATGATGTAGAACTCGACGTGCACGTACTGCTCGGCCGTGTCGATCGCGGCGATCATCTCGTCGATCGACTCCTGGTAGTCCGGCAGGAGCGTGACGTGGTTGTCGCCGGTCAGCGGCATCGAGGCGAGCTTGCGGTTGAGCCGGACGATCGGAGCGAGGTAGCCGGGCGCGTCGGCGGGGACGTCGACGGCGTACACCTCGGTCTCGCGGGCGATGGTCTCGTTCGCGCGGGTCAGGTGGCGGTGTCGCTTCCAGCCGATGCGGGCGCTGCCGAAGAACAGGAACACGACGAAGCCGAACAGCGGCACGAAGAAGATCAGGATCAGCCAGGCCATGGCGGTCTGGGGGCGACGACCCTCGGGGATGATGCCGAGGGCGGCGATGTTGATGCCGATGACGAGGACGGCCAGACTCGCCGAGACGATGGCACCCAGATGCTCCATGCGCGCAGGCTATCGGCTCACCAGTCGCGGCGGTCCCGCTTGAGCCGGGCGCGTCGCTTCTTGGACTCGAGGCGTCGTTCGACGGCTCCACGGGACGGCTTCGTCGGGCGTCGTCGACGGACCGGCCGGAGGGCGTCGTCGACCAGGTCCTCCAGTCGCTTCACGGCATCGTCGCGGTTGCGCTGTTGGGAGCGGTGACGTGACGACACCACCGAGACCCGACCGTCGACGAGCCGGGTGCGCAGGCGCATCAGGACTCGGTCCTTCTGGTCCTGGGTCAGCACGGTGCTGTCGGCCGGTGCCCAGAGGACCTCGACGCGGGTCTCGGTGGTGTTCACGTGTTGGCCACCCGGACCGGAGGAGCGGCTGAACCGCCAACTCAACTCCGACTCGGGCAACCGGACGCGATGCTCAGGCGTCATCTTCTGCGAGCAGACCGTACAGCTTGCGACGGGCCTCGCCGACGATCTCGGCGGCCTGGGCCTGCTGGGCGGGGGTGCCGACCTGCATGACCTGACGGGTGGCGGCGATGAAGCCCTTCATCGCCGTGCCGAAGGCGGCGTACTCCGGCGGCATGCCGTGACGCAGCTCGTCGGCGCTCCACGGCTCGCCGAGCGCCTCACGGTGCTCCTCGACGTACGCCTTGCCGGTCTCGGTCAGGCTGGCGGTCTTGCGACCGTCGACCCGCTCGAACTCGACGAGGGCCTCGTCCTCGAGTTGCTGGAGCACGGGGTAGATCGAGCCGGGGCTCGGGGTCCACGCGCCGCCGCTGCGGTCGGCGATCTGCTGGATGAGGTGGTAGCCGTGGGCCGGCGCCTCGTCGAGCAGCAGGAGAGCGGCGGCGCGTACGTCGCCGCCCTTGCGGCCGCCGCGCCGCGGTCCACGCGGTCCGGGGCGGCCCATTCGGCCGGGACCGAGGTCCCAGTCGAACTCACGGGGTCCACCGGCGCGACGCGCGCGGTGGGGGTGCCGGTGCTGTCCGGCGTTCTCGGGCTGAGAGTGCTTCATCTCAGGTCCCCTTTCTGGATACTTCACTGTAAGTGATCACGTCGATGTGACGTTGATAGGTTAACGATATATCGATTACCTATCGTCGTCAACTTCCGGTGGTCCGGACCTCGGCGCCGGTCGACGTCGTCGGGCGGGCGGGCTAAAGTTCACTAAGCAAGCGCTTAGTTTCCGAGAGGTGCCCTCATGTCCACCGTGCTGTCCCGTCGCGACGTCGACTTCCTGCTGTTCGACTGGCTCCGCATCGAGTCCCTGCTCGACCGCGACCGGTACGGCGACCACTCGCGCGAGACCTTCGACGCGGTCCTGGACCTGGCCCAGACGATCGCGACGGACCGGTTCGCGCCGATCAACCGCCTCCTGGACGCGAACGAGCCCGTCGTCGGCGAGGACGGCAAGGTCGTCCTGCCGCAGGAGCTGGCCGAGGCGCTCGCCGTCTACCGCGACTCCGGACTGCCGCTCGGCACCTTCGACGCCGCACTCGGCGGGATGCAGTTGCCGTTCACGGTCGCCCAGGCCTCCTTCGCCTGGTTCCAGGCCGCCAGTGCCGCCGCCGCGTCCTATCCGTTCCTCGCGCTCGGCAACGCCAACCTGCTGGTGGCGCACGGCTCGGCCGACCAGGTCGCCCGCTTCGCGCAGCCGGTCGTCGAAGGCCGGTGGTACGGCACGATGTGTCTGTCCGAGCCGCAGGCCGGATCGTCCCTCGGCGACATCACGACCCGTGCGGAGCTGCAGCCGGACGGCACCTACCGACTGTTCGGCACCAAGATGTGGATCTCCGCCGGCGACCACGAACTGACCGACAACATCGTGCACCTCGTGCTCGCGAAGGTCGCCGGGGGACCGCCCGGCGTGAAGGGCATCTCGCTGTTCATCGTGCCCAAGTTCCTTGTCGAGGACGACGGTTCGATCGGCGAGCGCAACGACGTCGCCCTTGTCGGCCTCAACCACAAGATGGGCTGGCGCGGCACGACGAACACGTTGCTCAACTTCGGCGAGGGACTCGTGACGCCCGGCGGCGCGCCCGGCGCAGTCGCCCACCTCGTCGGCGAGGAGGGCAGGGGCTTGGCCCAGATGTTCCACATGATGAACGAGGCGCGGATCTCGGTCGGCATGGGCGCGGTCGCGCTCGGCTACACCGGTTACCTGCACGCGCTCGAGTACGCGAAGCAGCGCACCCAGGGACGCCTCGTCACGGCGAAGGACCCCACGGCGCCGATGGTGCCGCTGACCGAGCATCCCGACGTCCGGCGCATGCTGCTGGCCCAGAAGTCCTACGTCGAGGGCGGTCTGGGGCTGCTGTTGTACTGCGCCCGGCTGGTCGACGAGGAGGTCACGGCCCCCGACGAGGCCGACCGTCAGCGTGCCCACGACCTCATCGAGGTGCTGACGCCCATCGCGAAGTCGTGGCCGTCGCAGTGGTGTCTGGCGGCGAACGACCTCGCGATCCAGGTGCACGGCGGCTACGGCTACACCCGCGACTACGCCGTCGAGCAGTTCTATCGCGACAACCGGCTCAACCCCATCCACGAGGGCACGCACGGCATCCAGAGCCTCGACCTGCTCGGCCGCAAGGTCATCGCGGGCGGGGGCGCCGGACTGGCGACGCTCGTCGGGGCGATCGGCGAGACCACCCGTCGGGCGGCCGACGCCGGGCCTGCGGCCCAGGAGTACGCCGCGCAGCTGGACGAGCGCGTCGAACGTCTCGTCGACGTGACCGGCACGCTGTGGTCCGGCGGCGACCCGGCCGTCGCGCTGGCGAACTCGTCGGCCTACCTCGAGGCCGCGGGTCACGTCGTGGTCGCGTGGATCTGGCTCGAGCAACTGCTGGCCGTCGGCGATCGCGAGGGCGCCTTCTTCGACGGCAAGCGCGCCGCGGCCCGCTACTTCTTCGCGTTCGAACTGCCGAAGGTCGGGCCGATGCTCGATCTGCTCGCGTCGCTCGACCGCACCGTGCTGGATCTCGACCCCGAGGTGCTCTGAGGCCACTAGGCTCGCCGCGGAGGCGGGCGTGTGAGCGGTGACGGTCTCGACCTGACGGTCTTCTGGGTGGTGGTGGCGGCTCGCCTGCTGTTGCCGTTGCTCATCTTCAAGTACCCGTTGCCGGGGATCCTCGCGTGCCTCGTACTCGACGGCGTCGACCAGACGGTGTTCCAGACCTTCACCGATCGCGACCTGAGCAACTACCAGAGCTACGACAAGGCGCTCGACGTCTACTACCTGTCGCTCGCGTACGTCGCGACGATGCGGAACTGGACCAGCCACCCGGCGTTCGTCGTCGCGCGCTTCCTGTTCTTCTACCGCATGGTCGGCACGATGATCTTCGAGCTGGCCGGCGGCGACGACCGCTGGCTGCTGCTGGTCTTCCCGAACACGTTCGAGTACTTCTTCATCTTCTACGAGCTGGTGCGACTGCGCTGGGACCCGGCGAGGTTCTCGCTGCGGTTCTGGGTGGTGGCGGCCGCGGCGATCTGGATCGTGATCAAGCTCCCCCAGGAAGCGTGGATCCACGTGGCCCAGCTCGACGTGACCGACACGATCCGCGACGTCCCGTGGTTCCTGCCCGCCCTGATCGTGGCGATCCTCGCCCTGGCGGCGGTCTTCTGGTTCGTCGTCCGCCCGCGGCTCGATCCGCCCGACCATGGCTGGCAGCTCGTCGCCCCGGCACTGCCGCAGGAGATCGACGAGGCCCGCGAACGTGCTGCTGCCCGGGTCGCGCGCGGCAAGGTCGTCGACGGCTGGCTCGTGGAGAAGATCGCGATCGTCGCGCTGTTGAGCGTGATCATGGCGAACATCGTCCCCAGCGTGACGGCCTCGCCGATGCAGATCGCGGTCAGCGTCGCGGTGCTGATCGTGGTCAACTCCTTCATCGGCCTGGGCAGCGCGCGGCGCGGCGGGGGAGTCGACTCGGTCGTGGTGACGTTCGTCGTGGCGTTCGTCGTCAACCTCGCGATGGTGTGGGTCGCCAGCCGGCTGGTGCGCACCAACGAGGCGTTCTTCCTGACCGCCGGGGCGTTCTTCCTGTTGCTGCTGACGCTGATCGTGGCCCTCTATGACCGGTACCGGCCCGTCCTGGCGGTGAGAGCGGGCTGACGTGTCGCATGTCGCACGCTCCGAGCCTGCCGGGCACGCTAGGATGGAGGCACAACTCGTTGCTCTCCCGCCGCGGGTTGTCCGCGCGTCGTAGCTTGACACTCTGCTCCGTGCGTCGGTGGTCCGAGACCTTCGTGACTTCCGTTCCGGTGGGAAATTCGCACAGATTCGGTTATTCGCTTGTCCTCCTTCGCTTCTCTCGGCGTGCCCGCACGCCTCGTCGACGTCCTCTCTGCCCGTGGCATCGAGACCCCGACCCCCATCCAGGCCGCGACGCTCCCCGATGCGCTCGCCGGCCGTGACGTGCTCGGCCGTGGTCGCACCGGCTCGGGCAAGACCTACGCCTTCGGCATCCCCGTCGCGGCCCGCCTCTCCGGCGGCCGCAAGCCCCGTCCCCGCGCCCCGCGCGCGCTGATCCTCGCGCCGACCCGCGAACTCGCGACCCAGATCGACGAGTCGATCGCGCCGCTGGCGAAGGCCGCCGGCCTGACCACGCGCACCATCTTCGGCGGTGTGGGCCAGAACCCGCAGGTCGAGGCGCTGCGCCGTGGCGTCGACATCCTCGTGGCCTGCCCGGGCCGGCTCGAGGACCTGATCAACCAGGGTCACTGCTCGCTGGCCGACATCGAGATCACCGTGCTCGACGAGGCCGACCACATGGCCGACCTCGGCTTCCTGCCGGGCGTGCGTCGCCTGCTGGGCCAGACGCCGTCGAACGGCCAGCGCCTGCTCTTCTCGGCGACCCTCGACCGGGGCGTCAACACGCTCGTGAAGCAGTTCCTGCACGACGCCGTCACGCACGAGGCCGACTCGGCCCAGTCGCCCGTCGCCGACATGGAGCACCACGTGCTGCACATCGAGCGCGAGCACCGGCTGCCGCTGTTGGTCGACCTGACCAGCGCGCCCGGCCGCACCGTCGTGTTCACCCGCACCAAGCACGGCGCGAAGGCGCTCGCCCGCCAGCTCAACAGCCGCGGCGTGCCGTCGGTCGAGTTGCACGGCAACCTCGCCCAGAACGCGCGTCAGCGCAACCTCGAGGCGTTCGGTTCGGGTCGGGCGAAGGCGCTCGTCGCGACCGACATCGCGGCGCGTGGCATCCACGTCGACGACGTCACCCTCGTGGTCCACGCCGACCCACCCACCGAGCACAAGGCCTACCTGCACCGTTCGGGCCGTACCGCCCGGGCCGGCAGCGCAGGCACGGTCGTCACGCTGGCGACCCGCGACCAGGCCCGTGAGGTCACCGCGCTCACCAAGGCGGCCGGTGTCCGCCCGACGGTCACGAAGGTTGCGGGCGACACCCACCCCATCCTGACGGTGCTGGCTCCCGGTGAGCGGTCGCTGCCCGGCGCCCTCGTGTCCTCCCAGCCCGTCCAACAGCAAGGCGGCGGCTCGCGCAACAACGGCTCGCGTGGCGGTTCACGCGGGAACTCCGGGCGTGGCGGAGCGAAGCAGAGCACGTCGAACAACGGTGGTGGCAACTCCGGCGGCGGTTCGAACGGCAACCGTCGTCGGCGTCGTCCCGCGAACCGTTCCGGCGGCCCGCGCAGCGCCGCGGAGTTCAGCTCCGGCCGTCGCTGATCTAATGGCGTCATGACCGTCGCTTACTGGATCCTCGCCTCTCTGCTGGCCGCGTTCTACCTCTGGTCGGGCGGCATGAAGGTCGTGCAGAGTCGGGACCAGATGCGCCCGATCATGCCGTGGGTCGACGACGTGCGCCTCGTGCTCGTCCGCGCGATCGGCCTTGCCGAGGTGCTCGGGGCGCTCGGCCTGCTGCTGCCGCGCATGACGGGCATCGCGCCGGGTCTGGCCATCTCGGCGGCGGTCGGTCTGACGCTGCTGCAGATCCTCGCCCTCGGCTTCCACCTCGTGCGCGGCGAGACCAGGAACCTGTGGCTCAACGTCGTGCTGATCGCGCTCGGCATCGTCACGGTCTGGCTGGCCGCGTACTCCTGATGGCCGCCGACTCCCGTGGGAGTCGGCGGCCGTCGCGCGTCGTAGCTCAGGCAGTGAGGTCGGCGGCGAGTTCCTCGAACACCGCGATGTAGGCGTCGATCGCCTCGTCGGTGTGGGTGACCGAGAGGGTCCACTCCTCCTCGCGACCGGGCGTCATGAAGATGCCGCGGTTGAGGTTGAACAGCCAAGCGAGGTCGGCCAGCTCGGCGTCCTGGTTCTCCTTGAAGGTCTCGTAGTCGACGACCTTCGTGGTGGAGAACGTGACGCAGCCCTTCGAACCGATGCCGACGGCGTAGCCCGGCAGGTCGTACGTGTCGACGATCGCCTGGCAACCGGTGACGATGCGGTCGTTGAGGCGGTCCAAGTGCGCGTAGGCCTCCGGGGTGAGGACCTCCTCGAGGGAGGCCCGCGCGGCCACCATCGTCAACGGGTTCCCGTTGTACGTGCCGACCTGGTAGACCGAGCCGTCCTCGACGAAGGCCATGACCTCCTCGGTGCCGCCGATCGCGCCGGACGGCAGGCCGCCGCCGAGCGCCTTGGCGAGCGTGACCATGTCGGGGGTGACACC
>CAYXFT010000018.1:0-26965 GCA_964464335.1 uncultured Aeromicrobium sp. | reverse complement strand
GCGCCACCCGGAACGTGAAGGACTTCGAGGCCACCGGCGTTGACGTCGCCAACCCTTGGAGTGAGTGAAGACTCGGCCCGAGCGGTCGACCCAGGAGACCTGCGGTCCGCAAACAGTCCGCAAGAAGTTCATTTCCGGTCGACTTTCGCCCCTTGTTCCCAACGATGTTTCATGTGCGTTCTCGACTGGAATTCCAGTTCTTTTCGCCGGTAGCCAATCACGTCAGGCAAGTGTCGAGAACACGGATCTTCGTTCCGCTTCAACGTCTGAATCGGCGCGTTTGCGCGCGTCAGAGGGGGTCTGGGCCTCCAGTCCGCACATGGTCCGCAAGAAGTTCAGTAGCATGGGCCTTCGGGGTGCCCGGAAGCGCGGGCTTCGAGGGGCGACCGGGGCCTCCGATCCGGGGGACCGCATGCGCGGAAATCGGTGCGGCACACGCGGCGGAATGCCGCGGGTTCGGAATGCCTGTCCGATGGTGTCGCGCGACACTAGGCGAGTGACGATGGTCGATAAGGAAGCAGTCAAGGCGTTTCAGAAGCGGATGGTCGGAGTCATGAACGACACCGCGCTGGGCATCCTCCTGGGCATCGGGGACGAGCTCGGGCTGTTCGCCGCTCTGGCGCAGAGTGGGCCGACGGAGAGCAGTGCGCTTGCCGCCGCGTGCGGCGTCGACGAGCGCTATCTGCGGGAGTGGCTTCACGGAATCGTCGCTGGCGGCATCGCCACCTATGACCCGATCACGGGCCACTATGCGCTGCCGGCCGAGCACGCCGTGTGCCTGACGCCGGATGACGGCCCGGTGAACATCGCCCGGAGCGTGAAGATGCTGACGATGCTCGCAGGAGTTGTGCCTGAACTGCAGGAACGGTTCAGGAACGGCGGAGGGCTCGACTACAACCAGTTTCCGCGTTTCCACGAGTTGATGGCCGAGGATGCGGCGGCCACTCATGACGCCGGCCTGATCGATCTCGTGATCCCCGCGGTTCCAGGCCTTCATGAGCGCCTCGAGGCCGGGGTCGCGGTGGTTGATATCGGATGCGGATCTGGCCATGCCATCAACCTGTTGGCTCGCGCCTATCCAGCGAGCAGTTTCGTCGGCTACGACCTGGGCATTGAGGCGATTGAGGCCGCGAGGACGGAGGCCGCAGAGTGGGGCTTGACCAATACGCGCTTCGAGGTCCGTGACGTCGCCGCGCTGGGCGAGGTCGGCGGTTATGACGTGGTGACCGCTTTCGACGCCATCCACGATCAAGCGTTCCCGGACCGGGTTCTCGCGGCTATCGCAGCAGCGTTGCGTCCGGGCGGCACGCTCTTGATGGTCGACATCAAGGCGCAGTCGGGAGTCGAGAACAACCTCACACTCCCTTGGGCGACCTACCTCTACACCTTGAGCCTGTTGCACTGCATGACGGTCTCCCTCGGGCAGGGCGGCGTGGGCCTGGGGGCTGTGTGGGGGCGGCAGACGGCGGAGCGCATGCTGCACGAGGCCGGCTTCGCCAGTGTCGACGTTTTCGAGATTCGTACCGATCCGATGAACTACTTCTACGTCGCGACGACCAGTGGGCAGTGAGGCGCCGATGCATCTGGGTTAGCCAACTGGACGAGACCGAGGTCGCTCAACGGATGCCGGGACGGATCGCGTTCCAGCCGCGGGCGTGAGTCCATGGAGCGGAGCCCAGCGAGCCGGCCGTGTTCCTGGGACACGACGGCTCTGGCGTCGACGCGTTGAGAGGATCTTGTCGCCCGAAAGACTGTGAACTACAGTTGACATGTGCTCGACGTGATCCAGAGTGAGACCTTCGAGTGGTGGTTCGCAAAACTGAAGCGCGGGGACAAGGTCACGGCGGCCCGCACCAACGCTCGGGTGCTGCGTCTCGCGAGTGGCAACGCCGGGGACGTCCGTCCGATCGGCGAGGGACTGTCAGAGTTGAGGTTCACGTTCGGCCCGGGCTGGCGCGTGTACTACCTGCAGGACGGAGACCGGCTGATCTTGCTCCTCGCGGGCGGGAACAAGTCGACTCAACAGAAGGACATCGACGAGGCACATCGGGTTGCGGGGAGTGGCGAGAGGAGCAGGGCAATGGCTGAGAAGTTCACGACGTGGGATGCCGCAGATCACCTTGAGGATCTGGGTGATGTCGCCGCCTTCCTCGGGGCCGTCTTCGACGAGGGCGGCGACGATCCTGCCTTCGTCGCCCAAGCGCTCGGAGCGATCGCCCGGTCGGGCAACGTCAGCGAGCTCGCGCGTCAGGTCGGGATGAGTCGCGAGGGTCTCTACAAGGCACTCTCGGCCGATGGCAACCCCAGCTTCGCCACGATCATGAAGGTCGCCAAGGCGCTCGGGCTGCGGCTCCATTTTGAGTCGGTCGCCTGAAGATGTCGAACTCGTCGACTCACGCTGAGACCGAACGGATCGATCCGATCCGTCCTGGTGAGGTCTTGATGGAGGACTTCATCGAGGGTTTCAGGATCACCCAGAACGCGGTGGCGGTGTCGATCGGTGTTCCGCCGCGTCGGATCAATGAGATCGTGCATGGCAGGCGCGGGATCACCGCCGACACCGCAGTCCGTCTCGCGCGCTACTTCGGGATTTCTGCGGAGTTCTGGATGCATCTGCAGTCCAACTACGAGCTGAGGCTCACGCGGCGGACTCTGTGCGAGAAGATCGCGGCGATCACGCCTCTCGAAGTGGCGTGAATGGCCGGCGCTTCCACGGCGTCGACAACCATTCGCGGTCAGAGGCGAAGGAGCGGGGCAATGGCTGAGCAGTTCTCGACGTGGGATGCGGCAGATCAGCTCGAGGATCTGGGCGATGTCGCCGCGTTCCTCGAAGCCGTCTTCGATGAGGGCGGTGACGATCCAGCCTTCATCGCCAAGGCGCTCGCACTGCCGAACGATGAGGCAATTCGACCCACATATGGGCCAAAGTGCTAGATCGTTCCTGGTGATGCTGGGGTAGCGTGGGGTCAAGGAAGGGGAGTACCCCCTCACCGCGTCGTCGCCAACCCGGCTCACGCCCGGCGCGCGGGGCCCGAACGGGCTGGGGAAGACCTTCATCGTGAAACAACCGATGGAGGTCCGTGATGACGTCGACTTTTCTGAAATCCTCCGACTCGCCGTGGTTCGCCCTCGACGGGGACCTGGGTGTCGTGGAGGCGATCGCCGTGGTCGGTGCGCTCGCGTGGGTCGGTGCGCTCGCGTGGATGGCTGTCAGTGATGTCCGGAAGTATCGCGACCATCACGGGCATCACCGCACAAAGCCGGGAGCGGCTGCGCACCGCAACGATGAGTGAGATCAGTGCGACCACGTGGGCGGTGACACTCGCCATCATCGCGGGCCTGCTGGCGCTGGACCTCGTCCTGGGCTGGTTGAAACCGCACCACGTCGGGTTCCGGGAGGCCGCAGCCTGGTCGGTGTTCTACATCGCGATCGCGGTGGCGTTCGGCGGCTGGTTCACCCACGCCCACGGCACGACGTTGGGCACCGAGTACTTCACCGGCTACGTGCTGGAGAAGAGCCTCTCGGTCGACAACCTGTTCGTCTTCGTCGTGATCATGTCGACCTTCGCGGTCCCGGACCGGCACCAGCACAAGGTGCTCACGTTCGGGATCATCCTCGCGCTGATCATGCGCGGCATCTTCATCATCGCCGGCGCCGCGCTGATCGCGTGGTTCACGTTCATGTTCCTGCTGTTCGGGGTGCTGCTCATCTACACCGCGGTGCAGATGTACCGGCACCACGGACAGGATCCCGACATCGAGAACCAGCCGGTCGTCCGCGCCGCTCGGCGGCTGTTGCCCGTCACCGACGAATTCGTCGAGGGAAAGATCATCACGCGGGTCGACGGCCGGACCATGGTGACGCCCATGCTCATCGTGCTCGTCGCGATCGGCAGCGTCGACCTGTTGTTCGCGCTCGACTCGATCCCCGCGGTCTTCGGTGTGACGCAGGAGCCGTACATCGTCTTCGTGGCCAATGCCTTCGCGCTGCTCGGCCTGCGGGCGCTGTTCTTCCTCGTCAGCGGGCTGCTGGACAGGCTGGTGTACCTGTCGGCCGGACTGGCACTGATCTTGGCGTTCATCGGGGTGAAACTGATCCTGCACTGGGCGCACGTGGACGTGGCGGAGTCCGTGCCCGAGATTCCGACGCCGTTGAGCCTCATGGTCATCGCGGTGGTCCTGGCCGTCGTGACCGTGGCCAGTCTCGTCACGACCCGTCGCGATTCCGCAGTGGTCCGCTGACGACTCAGGAGCAGGCCCGCGGACAGCGGTGGCGAGCTGCCGGCTCAACCATGTTCGACGCGGCTGAGGCAGTCGGGGTTCACGACGCGGGTCGTCGAGGGCGGGTTGGCTGCGAGGGCGGCTGCCGGGCGGACCGGGTTCGGTCGCAACTCCAACATGATGCGAGCGTAGGGCGTGCCCGAGCGGGCTACCGCGGGAGGCCGAGGAGGAGGTCGATCGCCCGATGGGCCCGGTCGCGGTCCACGGGGCTGTCCAGGACTGCGGCGTCGATCAGCAGGGGTGCGACGATCGCGGGAACGGCATCCGCGGCGAAAGCCGGATCGATGTCGTCGTCGACGAGGGCGCGACGGATGGGCTCGGCGAGGTCGTCGACGTAGCGCTGGCGCAGGGCCGCCGCCTCCGGGTCGCTGTGTGCCATCGCCACGAGCGCCTGCAGGAACGCCGGCACCGGCTTGTCGCGCAGGCGATCGCACAGGTCGTCGACCGCTCGGTGCGCGTCGACCGTGGGGTCGCCGCTGAGCGAGCGGGGCGCTTCGGGGGCGACGTCGATCAGCGCGGAGAGCACCGTGGTGGGTGTCGGCCAGTGCCGGTAGATGGTCGAGCGGGACACGCCCGTCACCTGGTGCAGGCGTTGAGCCGTGAGCGCCGGTCCTCCCTCGGTCAGTACGAGACCAAGCGCCGCGGACAGCACGACCTCGGTGGTGCCGGCCGCGGGACCGGCCGGCCGTCCGGTGCGAGTCATGAAATTAACGATACATCTTGCATCGCAAACCGGTCGGTGTTACGGTCGGCTCATTCCTTGGTGATACAACCTGTATCGGAAATACATATTCAACCGGAGGCTCCATGCGTGCGCATGTCGAAATGATCCACGAGGCGGACTACGTCTGGCACCCCGCCGAACTGCCCGGCGGCGAGGGCGAGGTGCTCGAGCAGCGCTTCTCGGTCGACGAGGAGGACGGATCGTCCTCGCTGATGCTGTCCTTCGTCTCGGACTGGAGCCGTGGCGAGGGCGTCCCCGAGGCGGACACCGAGTTCTTCGTGGTCTCCGGCTCGATGGAGTACGACGGCCGCACGCTGGGCGAGTGGGAGTACATCCACGTCCCCAAGGGTGTCCAGATGTCTGAGCTGAAGGTCGCGGCCGGCTCCAAGCTGCTGCACTGGCGCGAGTACGGCGGAAGCGCCTTCGCCCTCGGTGGCGAGCGCGCTGCGGACGCCCGCGGTGAGGTCACCATCACCAACCCGGCCGACCTGGAGTGGGCCTCCACGATCGACCGGACCCCCGGCCCGCTGGCGCCGCTCTACATCAAGATGCTGCACCACGACAAGGAGACCGACTTCTACACGCGCCTCATCAAGGCGCCGGTCGGCTGGAAGGAGCCCCGTCTGCCGCACCACCCGGTCTTCGAGGAGTTCTTCACCCTGTCCGGTCGCACCGGCTCGGTCCACGGTGACTCCACCGCGGGCACCTACGCGTTCCGCCCGGCCTGGATCAAGCACGGTCACTACGAGACGCTCGAGGAGACCATCTGGATCCTGCGCTGCGACGGCGTCCTGGTGAACCTCTACTCGACCGACACGTGGATCGACTGGGGCGGCACGGCGGAGAACTACGACCCGGAGACGCAGTCGCCGGTTCCCTCCACGATGCCCGTCCGCTCGCGGACGACCGGATCCTGGGATCCGAAGCTCGCCTGAGAAGCCGCGGACCGGTGGGATCCAGACTCCCACCGGTCCGCTTTTCTTTCTTTGCGCCGACGCCCCGCCCCGGACAGACTGCGGGCATGGATCAGCCGCAGACCGCCGAGGCACTCATGCGGTCCCGCTTCGCCGCGTTCAAGGCCGGTGACGCGGCGTGGCTGCTCGCGACGTGGCACTCCTCGACCCGGCCGGACGAGCTCGACCTCGCGGACAACCCGCGCTGGCGTGGGCTGCAGATCGTGGACACCGTGGCCGGCGGTGAGGACGACGTCGACGGTGTCGTCGAGTTCCGCGCCACGTACCTCGCCGACGACGCACTGGGCATCCTGCACGAGCGGTCCCGCTTCGTCCGCGAGGACGGCCGCTGGTACTACGTGGACGGAGTGATCCGTTGATGGGTCTTCAGGACGATCCTTTCGACCACCGGATCACGAAGGACGGAACTGTGCGCGTCACCCGCGGCGGCCGCCTCGTCGCCGTGATCGGCGGTGCCGATGCGGCCCGATTGATCTCCCTGCTTGGAGCGGACGGCCAGGCCGATCAGCACCTGCTCGCGAGGGCTACGGGCAACTACCGGCGGGGAACCGAACGGTGACGACGATCGCGCAGGTCCGCAAGGCGGCACTCGCGTTGCCCGAGGTGGTCGAAGGGACGCATTTCGGGATGGTCGCGTTCTCGGTGTCCGGCAAGGGCTTCGCCTCGGTGACGAAGGACGGGCTGCTGCAGGTCCAGGTCGGTGCCGACCAGATCGAGGCGACACTGCACGACCTGCCCGCGGCCGCGCCGTTGGTACGGATGGGCACGCCGATCGGGGTGCGGGTGCCGCTGGCGGCGATCAACGGGATGCAGTCGAATGCGTTGGTGCGACGGGGCTGGCTGGCTCGCGCGCCGAAGCGATGGGTGACCGCCGATCAGGCCGTCTCGGCCGCGGTGCCCGGCGAGGTCGGCGACCTGCCGGCGTCGATCGGTCGTCCTGCCACGCGGGCCCTCGCCGGCGACGGCGTGACCTCGCTCGCCGACCTGGCGCAGCGCACCGAGGCGGAGGTGGGCGCCCTCCACGGCGTCGGACCGAAGGCGGTACGACTGCTGGGCGAGGCCCTCGCGGCCGCCGGTCTGCGGTGGCGCACCTGAGGTCTCAGAGCACTTCGGAGACCGTCTGGAACAGGCTGAGGCCGCTCGCCGCGACCCATACGGTGACGGCGGCCCGGACGACCCAGACCAGGGGCCACGGCACTCGTCGCCAGAAGGTCGCGGTGGTCCCGATCCATCGGTCGCCGAGTGCCGTGACGAGCACGGTCGCGAGGGCGGGCACCGTCAACACCAGCCCGATGGTCACCAACGGTGGGTCGAGCAGGGTGAAGTCGACGCCGTCGCTGTGCACGAGCGCATCGCCGACGATGATCAGCGCGGCGAGCGGCATGCTCACGACGCGCCACCAGCGGGGCCCGAACCGCAGGCCTCGGAAGAACACCCACAGTGCGCCGCCGATCAGCCCGAACACGAGGCCGAGCATCAGCAGGTTGACCGTTCCGTCCAGCGTGAAGCGGCCCATCTCGAACCCGTCGTCGGTCAGTCGGCCGGAGGCCTGCGGGTTGAGCCTGGCCAACACGAACATCACGAACCGGCCGTAGACACCGCCGACCAGCAGGCCGGCCACGGCGCCCGCGAGCACGCCGAGGACGAGATGCCGGAGGGCTTCCACCGCACGGGGAGGACCGCCGGAGGGGTCTGCCTCGGGCAGTGGCTGCGAAGACATGGATCGAGGGTAGGGGTGGCGTCGCGTCCTCGCCGCGAATTTCCCGAGATCGGCGGGAGGTCCCCAGCCGGTCGTCCGACGGTGCACCTAGGCTCGAGGCATGGGTGAGGTCAAGGGTCCGGCGTCGTACTTCCCGTCGATCGAGAAGAAGTACGGCCAGCCGATCGAGCACTGGATGCAGCAGTTGGGGTCCGTCGCCGGCGCCAAGCACATGGAGCAGGTCGCGTTCCTGAAGGAGCAGCACGGGATCGGCCACGGCCACGCGAACGCGCTCGTGGCGGTGTTCCGTCAGGAGCGTGAGCCGCAGTGAGCGATCCGCGCATCGCGTTCGCCACGTGCGCCAAGCTGCCCGACGGCTTCGCCGACGATCACGAGGCCGCTCGCCTGCTCGGCGCCGAGTTCGTGTGCTGGGACGATCCGGCGGTCGACTGGTCGGCCTACGACCATGTCGTGATCCGGTCCGCGTGGGACTACACGCTGCGTCGCGACGACTTCGTGGCTTGGGCGCGATCGCTGGGCGACCGCGTCTCCAACCAGCCCGACCTGATCGCCTTCAACTCCGACAAGGCGTACCTGGGCGCGCTCGGCGTGCCGACGGTCCCGACCGCCTACGTCGTGCCCGGCGGCGAGGTCCCGGACCTGCGTGGTGAGGTCGTCGTCAAGCCCACGGTCTCGGCCGGCGGCCGAGACACCGGCCGGTACGACGCCGATCATCACGACCAGGCGCGCGCGCTGATCGCCGAGATCAACGCCTCGGGCCGCGTCGCGATGGTGCAGCCGTACGTCGAGGGCGTCGATGCGCACGGCGAGACCGCCGTCGTGTTCCTCGGCGGCGAGATCTCGCACGTCCTGCACAAGAAGCCGGTTCTGCGCGAGCAGGGAACTCCCGAACTCAGCGATCCCGACGACCCGTCGTCGGAGGCCGCGATCATGATGGACGACGACCTCGTCACGGTGGGGGAGGCGTCCGAGCCGTTCCTCGATCTCGCCCGCGCCTGCTTCGGCGAGATCGAGGGCCGATTCGGCAGCCCGCTCTACGTCCGCGTCGACATGGTGCCCGGCCCCTCCGGTCCGGTCGTCATGGAGATCGAGGCGGTCGAGCCGTGCCTCTACCTCGACCTCGTGCACGGCGCGGCCCAGCGCCTCGCCGACACGGTGCGGTTGCGCGTGAACCGCTGAGAGTCACTGCCGGCTGGCCTCAGCGCGCCCGGTGGCCGACGCCGTGGTCCTCGGGGGCGGGGGCCAGCCACACGGCGATCGCCGTCGTGATCGGCACGGCCAGCACGAGACCGATCGCGCCGACCAGCGTGCGCACGATCTCCTGACTGATCTGCTCGGTCGTGGCGACCTCGAGGATCGACCGCTGGTAGGCCGAGATCAGCAGCAGGACGGTCATGGCCGTGCCTGCATAGGCGAACACGAGCGTGTAGACGCTGGAGGCGATGTGGTCGCGCCCGATCCGCATCGCCGAACGGAACAGTGCGGTGCGCCCGGCTGCGGGCTGGACGCCGCGCAGCTCCCACACCGCGCTGGCCTGGGTGACCGTGACGTCGTTGAGCACGCCGAGCCCGGCGATCACCATCGAGGCCGCGACGACTCCCGCCAGACTCATCGCCGGCGCGGTCGCCACGAGCAGGTGGTCGTCCTCCGAACCGATCCCTGTCAGATGGGCCCAGTCCGTCGCGAACGCCCCGACGACGGCCGTGAACGCGATGCCGAACAGGGTGCCGAACAAGGCAGAGGTGGTGCGGATCGAGACGCCGTGCGCGAGGTAGAGCACGGCCAGCATGATCACCGTGGACCCCGCCACCGCCACGGCGATCGCGGGCTTGCCGGCGAGCAGGGCGGGCAGGACGAACCGCAGCAGCACCAGCATCGTGATGCCGATCCCGATCAGTGCGAAGACGCCCCGCCACCGGGCGACGACGGCCACGAGGACGGCGAACGCGATCGCCAGGAACGTCAATTGCGGCCCGCGCTGGTGGTCGTAGAACTCGTACGTCGTGGCTTGGCCTTCGGGCGCGTACGCACTGATGCGGATCTTGTCGCCCTCCTCCATGCCGCCGCCGACGTATCGGGTCGGATCGAGGGTGAAGACCGCGGTCGTGCCGTCGTCGGTCTTCGCGGTGACCTGCGCGCACGACCCGTCGACCATGGGCGTGTTGTCCGGGCCGACGCCGCCGTCGCTGTTGCAGTCGAACGGCGTGACCTCGGTGACCGTCGCCTTGAGGATCTCGACGTTCTGATACGGATCGGCGCCGTGCGGCACCTCCGACGCGGCCGGCCACAGCGCGAAGACGGTGGCCGCGGCGGCGAGAGCCACGAGCAGGACGACCGCGGCCAACGACCAGGCGAGTCGGGGGCGGGGCGGTCCCTCGGGCGGGTCGATGCCGTGGTGGTGTGTCACGATGACCAGCGTGGCACGTGGTGCGGAGATCCCTGAACACCTGCCCGGCGGATCCGGCGGTGTCTGGCGCGTGGGCCGGACCGTCCGGCGGCCCACCGGCGCCTGGACGCCTGCAGTCCACGAGCTGCTCGACTGGCTCGGCGACGAGGGCCTCGGCGGCATCCCGCACGTCTCCGGAATCGACGACGACGGCCGCGAGATCGTCTCCTACATCGAGGGTCGCGGCGTCCCGGTCGACGACGAGGTCGTGCTCGACGACGTCCTCGTCGAGGCCGTCGCCTGGCTGCGCGACTTCCACGACCTCGTCGACGGCTACCGCCCCGACGGGCCACGGCACTGGCGTCAGAGCGACGAACCGGTCGAGCTCGGCCCCGACGAGGTGATCTGCCACAACGACACCGGCGCCTACAACTGGATCATCCAGAGCGGGCACTTCGTCGCGATGATCGACTGGGACCTGGCCGGACCGGGCCGCCCGATCGACGACCTCGCGTTCCTGTGCTGGACCGGCATCCCGTTGTACCGGGAGATCCCGATCGAGGACGTCGTGCGCCGGGTGGACCTGGTCGTCGACACGTACGCCGAGTGGGGGCCGATGACGCTGCTCGACGCCGTGGTCGAGCGGATGACCACCGCGACCGAGCGGATCGAGGCGGGCATCGAGCGTGGCGACCCCGGGATGGTCCATCTCGCGACCCGCGGCGAGCCTGGACGCACCCGCGACCGGGTGGCCGCCTTCGTGGCTCGACTGCCGCAGATCAAGGACAGACTGTAGGGCCGAAAATGTGACCTGCGTCACGTAGTGTGACGGCCATGGAATCGTCGCTGTCGACCGTCGGACTGCCCCTCGCGCTCGGCGTGATCATGTTCGGGCTCGGCCTCTCGCTGACCGTGGCGGACTTCGCCCGGGTCCGTCGTTCCCCCCGGGCCGTCGGCGTCGCCCTCGCCTGCCAGCTCGTGTTGCTGCCGCTCGTGTGCTTCGGCCTCGTCCTCGCCCTCGACCTGCCGCCGATCCTCGCGGTCGGCATGATGCTGCTCGCCGCGTCACCCGGTGGCAGCACGGCGAACCTGTTCAGCCACCTCTTCCATGGGGACGTCGCACTGAACATCACACTGACCGCGATCAACTCGGTCATCGCGATCGTGACGCTGCCGGTCATCACCAACCTCGCGCTGTCATACTTCGACCTCGAGGACGAGGTGACGCTGCAGTACGGCAAGGTGATCGAGGTCTTCGCGATCGTCCTGGTTCCGGTCGTGCTCGGCATGCTCGTGCGCGCCAAGAGTCCGGCGTTCGCGCACCGGATGGACCGCCCCGTCCGGATCGGCTCGGCCGTGCTGCTGTTCCTCATCATCGCCGGGATCGTCGTCGACCAGCGTGCGAACGTCGGTGACTACGCGGCGTCCGTCGGCCTGGCCGTGGCCGTGTTCTGCGCCGCCAGCCTGGTCGTGGGCTACGCGCTGCCGTTGTTGTGCGGCGTCACCGAGAAGCAGGCCGTGGCGTGCTCGTTCGAGATCGGTGTCCACAACGCGACGCTCGCGATCTACGTCGCCGTCGAGGTGCTCGACAACGTCGAGCTCTCGGTGCCAGCCGCCGTCTACGGCCTCGTGATGTTCGTGCTCGCCGCGGTGTGGGGTGTCGTGCTCACCCGGTGGGTGCTGCCGCGGTCCCAGCGGGGCGCGCTAACGTCGCGGGATGCGTGAGGTCCCTGCCACTGCCGCCGCCCTCGGGCTCACACCGCACCCCGAAGGCGGCTGGTTCCGTCAGACCTGGGCGTCGAAGGTCGAGGTCGATCTGCCCGACGGTCGTCGCCGGCCCACCGCGACGCTCATCTGGTTCCTGCTGCCGGCGGGGGAGTCGTCGGCGTGGCATCGCGTCGCCTCCGACGAGATCTGGCTCGCCCACACCGGTGCCGTGAGCCTCGAGTTCGGCGGCTCCGAGGCGTCGCCCCTCGCGGTCGACACCCGAGTCGTCTCGACGACGGCGGAAGGGCAGGTCCTCGTGCCAGCCGGGACGTGGCAACGGACGCTGCCGTCGGACGAGGACGCCCTGGTCAGTTGTCTGGTCTCGCCCGGTTTCGACTTCGAGGACTTCGAGCTCCAGTGACGGCCGTCCACTTCGACGAGCGCGAGGACGCCGAGGCGTTCGTCGCGGTGCTGGCCGATGCCGGGATCGACGCGCGCACCCACCGCGACGAGTTCGCCGGTGAGGACGACGCCGAGGACGCCGCGTGGATCGTGGAGGTCGAGGCGGGTCCGGCCGACCTCTCCGATCTCGCGGAGGGCTGTGGGGGATGGATCGTGGAGGCCCCGCACGGCCCGGCGGCGCCCTTGCCGCCCCTGCCACAGGAGCCGCGCCGGCTCAAGAACGCGGCAGCGGTGCGTCGGCCGGCGGATGGATGACACCGGCGTAGATCGTCTCCATGAGTTGCTCGAGCATGGAGGGGCGGTGGAGCGTGCGATCCGTCCAACTGGCCATGGCCGTCGAGAACCACATGGCGCCGAAGACCTGCTCCAGGGCCAGGCGCACGTCCATGCCGACGTGGATCAGGTCCGGGATGCCCGTGACGGTGATCTCGGTGGCCACGGCAAAAAGTGCGTCCAGGCGCTCGATCAGCTGGCTGCGCACGGGTGATTCAGGGCCGTAGGCGGTCGCGCCGATCAGCGGTCCGAGCTCGATCGCGATGTCTGCGAGGTCGTCGAAGAACTTCCTGATGCCCACGTCGATCTCGGTCGCGGAGCCGGCCAGGTCGAGCCGGATGCCCTTGGCGTTCTCCAGGGCGCGCACCATCGCGGCATCGATCGAGCCGAGCACGGAGACCTCGAAAAGCTCCTCCTTGGAGGGAAAATGCCGGTAGAGCATTGCCTCGTTGATGCCGGCCTCGGCCGCGATGTCGCGGGTGCGCGTGGCGGCGAATCCGTTGGCCGCGAAGATGAGGCGGGCAGAATCGATGATCTGGGCGCGCCGACGTTCGGCGGACATCCGCCGTTTCGGGGAGCGCTGTGCGGTCACGGAGCACACCGTAGGTCACCGATGCCGATTCCGCTCGCTGATCGCGAAACCAGTGTGTCGTGTGGGACTCGTGTGACTCATGTTGCTCAGAACCCCCGGTTGGACAGTGATTTACGCCATTCCGCTTGTGACATGCGTCATGAAACCCATACTCTGGCGTCACTTCAACGAAGTCAGTGCCTACTTACTTAGGTTGGGAATGCTGCCCCCCGACCTTCGCCGAGGAGAACTAGAACATGAGCGTTCCGAAGCCGCTCGTGCGAACCGGTCTACGGTTCGCCCGCCCGCTGATGCACTCCACGCGAGTCAGCCTGGGTGCCAAGCGCACCCTGGCCGACTCGATCGCCGGCGCGTCCCGCGCCCCTGAGGGAACCGTCTACGACTTCGACGTCATCGCTGGCCATCCGGTCCAGTTCGTGACCGTCGAGGGATCCGGCCCGAGCGCCGGACGGTCCACCGTCCTGTACCTGCACGGCGGTGGTCACATCGTCGGCAGTGCCCGCGCCTATCGTCCGTTCACGGCGAACCTCGCCGCGTACGCCGGCATGGACGTCATCGTGCCGGAGTACCCGCTCGCACCCGAGAGCCCGTACCCCGCCGCGCTCGAGGCGATGCTGGCGCTCTACCGGGCGCTACCGGCCTACGGCGTCGACCTCGCGTCGGTCGTCATGGTCGGCGACGACGCCGGTGCCGGACTCGCCCTGGCCATGGCCATGGAGATCCGCGACCAGGGCCTGCCGATGCCCGCCGCGATCGGCATGATCAGCCCTTGGCTGGACTTGACGGTCGACGTCGACCGCGCGCGTCCGCACGGCGGCGACCCCTGGTTCACCCCCGCGCTCGCCTCGCGCTGGGCCCGCCCCTACATCGGCGGCGCCGACCCGGCCACCCCCGGCATCTCGCCGCTGTTCGGCGACTTCTCCGAACTGCCGCCGATGGTGTTGCACTACAGCGGTCTCGACCCGCTGCGCACCGACTCCGAGGCGTTCCTCGAGAAGGTCACGGCGATGGCCGAGGGTCCCCGCGTGATCGCTCGGGAGTTCCCCGACATGTGGCACTCGTTCCATCTCCAGGCCGGTCGCCTCGATGCGGCCGACGAGGCGATGGAGGAGTTCGGCAAGGCGGTCGCCTCACTCGTCGACGCACCGCGACGTCACGCCAGCGTCGTGCCGATCAACCGGCCGGTCGCGGGTCGGGGCGGACGCCGCCTGACCCTCGTCAAGCCAGTTGCCGCCGCAGGAACTCCAGCTGGACCAGCTTGAGGTTCTCGGCGACCTCCTCCTGAGGGGTCATGTGCGTGACGCCGGACAACGGCAGCACGGTGTGCGGTCGCCCGGCCGCCAGCAGGGCCGACGACAGCCGCAGCGTGTGTGCTGCGACCACGTTGTCGTCGGCCAGACCGTGGATCAGCATGAGCGGCCGCTCCAGCTTGCCCGCGAGCGGCAGCAGCGAGTTCGCGTCGTAGACCTCCGGCAGAGCGTCCGGATGGCCGAGGTACCGCTCGGTGTAGCAGGTGTCGTAGAGCCGCCATTCGGTCACCGGGGCACCGGCGACGGCGGCGTGGAAGACGTCGGGACGTTCGAGCACCGCCAGCGCTGACAGGTAGCCCCCGTACGACCAGCCCGTGATCCCGACCCGCTCGACGTCGACGTCGTCCGGATAGCGCTCGACGATCGCCGCCACCGCGTCGACCTGGTCGGCCAACGTGACCTCGGCGAACCGGTGCAGGATCTCGCGCTCCCACGCCGTGCCGCGTCCGGGCGTGCCGCGGCCGTCCGCGACCACGACGCAGAAGCCCTGGTCGGCCAGCCACTGGGATTCCAGGAACGTCCGGCCCGAGGCCAGCACCTTCTGCGCGTGTGGTCCGCCGTACGGGTCCATCAGGATCGGCAGCCGCGCCGAGCCACGCACGTGGTCGCGGGGGAACAGCACGGCGGCGCGCAGTTCGCGCTCGCCCAGGCGCACCAGTTCCACCTCGGGGACGAACGGCGCCGGCTCGGCGAGCACGCGCAGCCCCTGCGGTTCGCGACCGTCCTGCAGGACGGTGACGGTGGTGTCGGGAGAGGCGAGCTCGTGACGCACCACGACGGTCGTGGGACCGCCGACGACCGCCGAGTGCACGGCCACGCCCTCGGTCAGGACGTGCTCGGTGCCGTCGAGCCCGAAGCGGACGAGGTGGACCTCGGTCGGCTCGGCCGACGCGGTCGCCAGCACGCCGGCGTCGGAGACGTCGACGATGCCGCGCACCTGCCAGGCGTCGCTGCTGACGGGGACGCCGTCGATGCAGACCCGGCGTCGATCGCCGGTGTCCTCCAGCGTGACGAGCCGGCCGTCCGCGGCGCGGCGCGGCGCCGACGAGAGCTCGACCCACGCGTCATCGGTCAGTTCGCGCAGGACGGTGGTGGCTCCGGTGCCGGGATCGGCCGACAGCACGAGGCTCGACCGCTGGTCGCGGCCCAGGACCTGCACGACCGGATCGGAACCCTCGGACCAGTGCACGCGGGCCAGGTACTCGTGGGCCTCGTGGTCCCACGTGATCTCGGTCGGCGCAGAGCCGTCGAGCGGCACGTGCCACAGCGTCACGATGCTGTTCGGCGTGCCGGCGGCGGGGTAGCGCTGGTCGGCGGCGGGACGATCGGGGTGGGCCGGATCGGCGATGTGCCACAGCGGGACGTCGACGTCGTCGTACCGCTCGACGAGCAGTGACCGGCCGTCCGGCGCCCACCAGAAGCCGCGGAACCGGTCCATCTCCTCGGCGGCGATGAACTCGGCGCGGCCCCAGGCCTCGGTGGCGCTCGACGGGCTGGCCAGGGCGCGGTCGCCGTCGCCCGCGACCCCGACGACCCGCAACTCTCCCTCGGCCGTGGCGTAGGCGACGTGGCGGCCGGTCGGGTCGAGGCGCGGGTCGATCACCGATCCGGTGGCCGGCAACTCGCGCACCCCCTTCGCGCCCAGATGCACGGCGAACAGCCGGCCCGACAGCGTGAAGCAGGCCCAGCGGCCGGTCATGTCGACGTCGTAGGCGACGACGCCGCCCGCGGACTCGCGGCTGCGCTCGCGACGGGATCGCTCCTCGGACGTCAGTTCCTCGTCGGCGCCGTCGAGCACCGCCGCCGGGTCGACCAGCAGGGCCTCCTCGCCCGTGGCGACGTCGAACTCCCACAACTGTCCGGTGCGGGTGACACCGTCGGGCGTGCGCACGAACCGCACCGTCGCGCCGTCAGGGGAGACCGTGATGTTGCGTGGGACCCCGAGCGTGAAGCGCAGGGTGCGGGCGGCCAGACGCGGGTACGAGACGTGCATGACCCCATCCTGACAGGGCGGGTGAGGACACTAGATTGGAGCGCATGTCCGACCGCCGCATCCTGTTCGTCCACGCCCATCCCGACGACGAGTCGATCACCAACGGCGTCGCCATGGCCAAGTACGCGGCGGAGGGCGCGCACGTGGTCCTCGTCACGTGCACCCTGGGCGAGCACGGCGAGGTGCTGATCCCCGAGCTCGCGCACCTGGCCGCCGAGCACGAGGACCGGCTGGGCCCGCACCGGCTCGGCGAACTCGGTGATGCCATGGCGCACCTGGGCGTCACCGACTTCCGGCGCCTCGGCGGCGACGGCCGTTACCGCGATTCCGGCATGGTGTGGGACGAGAACGGCAACGCCGCTCCCATGGAGCAGACCGACCCGCGCGCCTTCTGGAACGCCGACCTGCTCGAGGCCGCCAACGACCTCGTCGCGGTGCTCCGCGAGGTCCGGCCGCAGGTGCTGGTGACGTATGACGAGTTCGGCAACTACGGCCACCCCGACCACATCCAGGCGCATCGCGTCAGCCACTACGCCGTCGCGCTCGCCGCCACCGCCTCGCACCGCCGCGATCTGGGCGAGGCGTGGGACGTCGCGAAGGTGTACTGGGTGACGCAGTCCGCGACGCAGGTGCGCGAGGGTGCCCGGCTGATGGCTGAGAGCGGCCAGGAGTTCCCGTTCCCCTTCGACGTCGACAACCTGCCGCCGATGTTCTCCGAGGACGCCGACATCGCCGCCGTGGTGACCTCGAACGAGCACGTCCCCGCCAAGCTCGACGCGATGAAGGCGCACTCCACCCAGATCACCCCCGACGGCGACTTCTTCGCGATGGGGATGGATCTCGCGGAGATCACGTGGGGCTCGGAGTACTACCGCCTCGCCAAGGGCGATCCCGGCGCCGCCGGTCCCTCCGGTTTCGAGGAGGACCTCTTCGCGGGTCTCTGAACCGCCTGCGCCGCCGCGGTGGATTCCGGTCGTCTGGTGGCGAGGATCAACCGCGTTGAACCGGGCAGCCGTCCGAGCACTGGTGCGGTGATCCGTCCCACCCGCGATGCCCCCGTCGCGTCGAGGTCCCGGTCGAGGTCGCGGTCCCGTTGCTCCGTGCCGGAGTGGTGGATCCGGCCGTCCAGTTCGACCACGATGAGTCCGGGCAGCGCGGCATCGCGGTACTGCGTCCCGAGTTCGCCGACGTGCCGGACCTGCCTCAACGCGGCAGGCAGACCGTGCGGCCGCTCGACCTTGGTGAGGTAGCCGTGTTCGAGTACCGACCACGCTCCCGCGCCGATGTCGTCGAGCACTCGCCTGAGCCAGTCGCGGCGCCGGACGCGTCCGCGCGCTTCGAGCGACATCGTCAACCGCTCGGCCGTCGTGCGCCGCGAACCGACGGCGTCGGCGAGCACGGCGACCGCGTCCAGGTCTCGTGACTGGCGCGCTGCCACGTCGATGACCGCGTCCTCGAAGCGCAGCCGCGGTGGTGACAGGTTCCACTGGACGCGCTGACCGAGTTCCGTGACGCGATGGAGCACACGACGCCTTCGCGGGGAGCCAGGTGCCTGTCGCGCTCGATGGCGACGTGGATCGTGGCCTCCCGCCACCGTGCCGACTCGTGGTGGGCGCGCAGTGCTGAGACGTCACACAGCGCGGACGGCCAGGTGAGGAGCACGGCGGCCCAGGCCCGTTGCAGCCACGTCGGCTCGCCGTTGTGATCGATGAGCGCGTCTCCGCAGGCACGGCGTTGCGGTGGATCGCAGCCGCCGGCTGACCACGATCCACCGCACCGACCGTTGGTCGCGGGAGGCAGCCGGTTCCTCGCATGCGCCGGCCTACATGGCGCGGTGATTGCGCAGGGCACGTACCGTGGGACGCGTGGAGAAGACCGTCGATCAGGCAGCCTTCCGGGGCGCGCTGTCCCGATTCGCCAGTGGCGTCACCGTCGTGACCACGCAGTCTGAGGGCGTCGACCACGCGATGACCGCCAGCGCCTTCACCTCCGTGTCCCTCATCCCGCCGCTCGTGCTGGTGTGCTCCAACCGGGGCAGTCGCTTCCACGACGCCGTGCGCGAGTCGGGCACGTGGGCCGTGTCGATCCTCGCCGAGGAGGGCCGCGAGTCCTCCGCGTGGTTCGCCCACCGGGGGCGCCCGCTGGAAACCCAGTTCGCCGACATCGCCCACCACCGCAGCCCCACCGGGCTGGCGCTCCTCGACGACGGGCTGGCGTGGCTCGAGTGCCGCACCGAGGCCGAACACGACGGCGGCGACCACCTGATCCTCGTCGGCCGCGTCCAGTGGGCCGACTACCGCGACGACGTCGACGACCCGCTGCTCTACTACCGCTCGCACTACGGCACGATCGTGCGCCAGATCGAGTCCGAGAAGACCGTCTACCGGGGCGGCGAGTGAGTCGTCGCACGCGGCTGCTGCTCATCGGCGGAGGAGTCGTGGGCGTGCTGGCCGCCGTCTACGTCAGTGGCTACTTCCTCACCGGCAGTCGCCTGCCCGCCGACACCACGATCGCGCAGGTCGACGTCGGTGGCATGAGCCCGTCCGAGGCCCGCACCGCTCTCGAGGACGGCATCGCCGACCGGGTCGAGGACCCGATCGTCGCCTCCCACGAGGACCAGGACTTCGAGCTCGACCCGGCGAAGTCCGGCCTCGCCGTCGACGTGCCCGCCAGCGTGGATGCCGCCGGCGGCCAGCGGTCGTGGAACCCGGCCGACATGGCCGCGGTCCTGTTCGGTGGTTCCGACCACGCACCCGTGCTCGACGTCGACCAGGCGAAACTCGACGACGCGGTCGCCTCCATCGCCGAGACGGTCGACGAGCCGGTCGTCGAGGCCCTCATCACCTTCCCCGACGCGAAGCCGAAGACGCGCCAGCCGAAGGCCGGCAACGAGGTGCCGCAGGCGGAGTTCGCCGACACCCTCGCCGCCGCGTGGCTCATGGACGACGACCCCGTCGAGGTGACCGTCGCGCAGGTCGACCCCGCCGTCGACGCCGCCGGGCTGCAGCAGGCCCTGACCCAGATCGCCGAACCCGCGGTCGCGGCCCCCGTCGCGCTCAAGGTCGGCGACAAGGAGGTCGACCTGCCGGTCACGGCCTACGCGCCGGCACTGACCGTCGAGGTCGAGGGCGACGAGATGGTCGCGAAGATCAACGCCGAGAAACTGGCGAAGCCACTCACCAACTCGACCACCGGCATCGGGCGCACCGCCGTCGACGCCTCGTTCGCGTTCGAGGGCGGCAAG
Organism: uncultured Aeromicrobium sp.; assembly: GCA_964464335.1. GTDB lineage: Bacteria > Actinomycetota > Actinomycetes > Propionibacteriales > Nocardioidaceae > Aeromicrobium. The sequence continues at coordinate 7,299 of CAYXFT010000018.1, read as the reverse complement.
CCGGTCGTCGTGCCGAGCAAGCAGGGCGTGGGCCTCGATGCCGAGACGATGGCGACGGCGCTGGTCCCCGTCCTCACCGAGACCGGCGCCGCGCGGGCCGTCGAGATCGAGTCCACCGTCGTCGAACCGGACTTCACGACCAAGGACGCCGAGGCGCTCGGGATCAAGGAGAAGATCGGCGAGTTCACGACGAACTTCCCCTACGCCGAGTACCGGAACATCAACCAGGGCCAGGGCGCGAAGAACCTCGACCTCACCCTGGTCAAGCCCGGCGAGACGTTCAGTTTCAACAAGACCGTCGGCGAGCGCACCGAGGCCAACGGCTTCGTCACGGGCTTCGTCATCAACGGCGGCGTGTTCCGCGAGGAGACCGGCGGTGGTGTCTCGCAGGTCGCGACCACCACCTACAACGCCGCATTCTTCTCCGGTCTGCAGGACGTCGAGCATCACCCGCACGCCTTCTACATCAGCCGCTACCCCAAGGGCCGCGAAGCCACCGTCTACTGGGGGCACCTCGACCTGCGGTTCAAGAACCAGTACGACACCGGTGTCCTGATCCGCGCCTGGGTCGACCCGAGCACGCCCTCGAAGCAGGGCTCGATGCACGTCGAGATGTGGGGCACCAAGGTCTACGAGGTCAAGGCCGGCGACAGCGGTGAGTACAACTACCGCAACCCCGGCACCCGCTACGACGACACCGACGCATGCGTCCCGCAGGACCCCGTTCGAGGCTTCGACATCGACATCTACCGCACGTTCTACCAAGACGGCGCCAAGGTGAAGACCGAGACGGACACGGCCAACTACCAGGCCGCGGACAAGGTCATCTGCGGCAAGAAGCCCAAGGACTGACCGGCGCCGATCTGAGGTAGGCATCGGCCGATCTGAGGTATTCGCCCGATGTGGCGCCCCACCTCAGACGGCGAGGCTGGAGACACCTTCACGAAAGCAGGTGTCCCTCATGATCCTCGACCCCATCAGCTTCGTTCCCGTCGAGATGGCACGACGTACCGAGCGCCTGCCCGGTCGGTGGATCGCCCAGCCGCCCCGGGCGCGTCGGCCCCGCCGCCGCTGGTCCTTCACCCTGCACGGGATTCCGCGTCACGTCGCCGCCGCGTGACGCCCCCGCCCGGCTCGGCCAAGATGGAGGAGATGCTCGTACCCATCGTCGGTCGCGAACCCGTCCTCGCGCAGATCGCCAGTGCCGTCGGCCTTGCCGACGGCACCGTGCAGTCGGCCGTCCTGCTCGGTGGCGACGCCGGCATCGGCAAGACCCGCGTCGTCACCGAGACGGTCGCCCGGGCCGAGGCGGCCGGAGTCCGCGTGCTCGTGGGGCACTGCCTCGATCTCGGTGGGACCGTGCCGTCCTTCCAGCCCGCCGCGGAGGCACTCGGCGGGACGGCCGGCGTCGAACTCGACCTTCCTGCGGACGGCGAGCGCCTGCGCACGGACGTCATGGCCGAGGTCGCACGCACGCTGGAACGACTCGCCGCCGAGTCGCCGGTGCTGCTCGTGCTCGAGGACCTGCACTGGGCGGATGCATCGACCCGCCACCTCGTGCGGTACCTGCTGTCGCGGCGGTTCACCCGGCCGGTCGCGCTGCTGGCCACCTACCGCAGCGACGACCTTCACCGGCGGCACCCGCTGCGGTCGGCGATCGCGGAGTGGACGCGGTTGCCGTCGGTCCGGCGGATCGACCTCGAGCCCCTCGATGACGTCGCGATGACCGACCTGCTGCGCTCCCATGCCGCCGACGTGACGGACCACGACGGGCTGACCGCCATCGTCACCCGGGCCGAGGGCAATGCCTTCTACGCCGAGGAACTGCTGGAGGCGGGCCGCGGTGCCGGTGAACTGCCCGGCGACCTCGCCGACCTGCTGCTCGTGCGCGTCGACCGCCTGGGCCCCGACGCCCTCGCGCTCGTGACGGCCGTGGCGTGCGCCGGCGGACTGGTGTCCGACGTCCTGCTGAGGCGGGTCGTCGCGCCGGGCACCGACGTCGACGGCGGTCTGCGTGAGGCCGTCGACCTCAAGGTGCTCGCCCCCGTGGGGGAGGAGTTGGGATTCCGGCACGCGCTGCTCGCCGAAGCCGTGCGGGACGACCTGCTGCCCGGTGAGCGCCGTGCCGTGCACGCCGCGTATCTCGCTGCGCTGGAGGCGGACCCCGGACTCGGCTCCCCGGCCGCGCTGGCCCTGCATGCCCACGCTGCAGGTGATCTGGCCACGGCGTTCGTCGCGGACGTCGCGGCGGCGTCGAACGCGAGCCGGGTCGGCGGTCACGACGAGGCTGCGGCCCACCTGGAGCGGGCGTTGTCGATCGTCGAGCACGCACCGGACGGCTACGACGTCGTCGGTCTGGTCGCCGACACGGTCGACGCGCTCGTGACGGCCGGACACGTGCGGGCCGCCACCACGCTCGTCGAGCACCACCTGGAAGGTCAGCACCCGCCGGCCGATCGTGCGCGGCTGCTGCTCGCCGCCGGGCACGTCGTGTTCCTGAGCGGTCCGGACGAGGCGTCGGACGCCGCCAGCCTGCGCGCCGTCGACCTCGCGCCGGACGCGGACGCGCGCACCCGCGCACGCATCGAGTCGCTACGGGCGACGGTCGCGGCCGCGCACCACCTCGACGACGAGGCGACCGAGCGGGCCGAGCGGGCGGTGCGCCTGGCCGAGCAGATCGGCGACCTGACGACGGCCAGCGAGGCGCAGACGACGCTCGTGAAGGTGTTCGCGCGCAGCGGTGACGACGAGAAGACCCGCCGACGGTACGCCGAGCTCGTGGAGGCCGCCCGGGCCCGCGGTGACGCGTCGGCGGAGTTGCGCTCACTGCACTACCTCGCGTTCGTCGACTTCAACGCGGGCCGCCTGGACGCCGCCTCCCGGACCTTCGCCGAGGTCGTCGCCCGGGCTCACGTCACGGGACGGGAGTGGGCACCGTACGGGTTCGACGGGCGGTTCTTCGGTGCCGTCACGGAGTACTTGCGCGGCGACTGGGACGAGGTGCTGAGGCTCTGCCGCGACCACGTCGGAGCACCGCGCTTCGTGCGCGCCTGTCTCGATGCCGTCGCGCTGCTCGTCCAGGCCGGCCGGGGGGAGCGGCCCGACGTCTCGGACCTCGACGAGTTGCGGGCGCGGTGGGACCAGGACGAGGCGCTCGCGGTCCACAGCGGGACCGCGCTGATCGATCTTGCGGACGGCCCCGAGGAGGCGATCCGGGCACACGACGACCTGCGGGACGAGCTCGACGCCGTGTGGCGCGAGGTGCTGGGTCCACAGCGGCTGCGCATGGGTGGACTGCTCGTCGGCCGGCTCGCCGGTGCCGTCGGCCGAGTCCCCTCCGCGGACCGACCACGGCTGTTCGCGCTGGCGCAGGAGGCCCTCGCGGCGGCGGAGTCCGCGGCGGAGGCGTTCCCCCAGCTCGGGCCCGAGGGTCGGGCGTGGCGGGTCCGCCTGCGGGCCGAGGTGGCCCGCCTGCACTGGCTCGGCGGGAGCGAGACGGACATCGCCCCGCTGGAGGCGATCTGGCGTGAGGCGGTCGCGGAGTTCGCCGCCTTCGGTGAGCCGTACGAACTGGCGCGGTCGCAGGTCCGGCTGGCCCATGTACTGCTCGCCGCCGGCCGCGGAGCCGAGGCGGCGGGACCGATCGCCGCCGCGGAGCAGGTCGCGTTGCGGCTCGGCGCACGTCCCCTGATGGCCGAGATCGAAACACTCGGCGCGCCGGCGCGGACAGCCGTGGGACCTGTCGCCCTGACCCCGCGCGAGCGTGAGGTGCTCGCGCTGGTCGCGGACGGCCGGTCCAACGGGGAGGTGGCCTCGCAGTTGTTCATCAGCACCAAGACGGCCTCGGTGCACGTCTCGAACATCTTGGCCAAGCTGGGCGCCTCGTCGCGCACGGAAGCTGCGGCCATCGCGCGTCGCGACGGACTGCTGGACTCCTGAGCGATCAGACCGCGACACCGAGTTCGACGGTGTATCCGTCGCGGGCCGAGCCGGTGACCTTCGCCAGTTGCAGCGAGTACCCGTCGCTGAATATCCCGTCGGTGTCCAGGGAGAGTTGGGACAGGTTCTGCACGCTCGCCTGATAGCCCTCGGTCGCATAGACCGCCTCGCAGACATCGTGCGGCAGGGCCAGTTGGGACGTCCGCATCTTGTTCGAGCCGGTGATCGCGTCGGCCTCGCCGGGATAGACCTCGAAATGCATGTGCGGCCAGCGGCCCGGATAGCAGGCCGGGAACACCGTGGTGAAGGACAACCGGCCGTCGGCGTCGCTGACCTGGACACCCCGCAGGTAGTCCTCGTCCTCGACGCCCGGGCTGTACATCGAGTACCGGCCCTCGCGGTCGCAGTGCCACAGGTAGAGCGCCGCACCGGCCAGCGGCGTGGCGTCCGAGCCGTCCATGTCCCAGATCCGCAGGTTGACGGTGGTGACGACACCCTCGGCCGTCGTGCCGGTGCCCAGGCTCGTGCGGAGGTCGCTGCGGACGATGCCGCTCAACTCGAGTGCGTCGGGGCCGTTGCTGCCGTCGCTGGGGTAGGGACCGCCGGTCTCCTCGGGCACCTCGTCGGCCGGAGCAGCGCCCGTGGTCGTGGCCGGCGAGGTCGCCGTGGTCGTGAGGTCGGCGGAGGGCGTGGCCGGGCTCACGGAGTTGTCGGAGCCGGGCGTGCACGCGGCGAGTGCCGCGGCCAGACCCGTCGCGCTCAGCAGGCCGAGGGCGCGACGGCGGTTCAGCAGGCTGGGCAGGTCGTGCACCAGGCCCAGATCGTGCTCCTCGGTGGGCTCGCTCATGGGATCAGGATGCTCCGGACACCTGTGAGGGAGCAGTGAGGTAGCGGTATTCGTGGTGGGTCGAGAACCCGAACGGGGCGTAGAGCGCCAGCGCGGCCTCGTTCTGCTTCATCGTCTGCAGGTAGGCCTTGTCGGCGCCGCGCTCGGCGGCCCACGCCAGCGAGGTCTCGACGATGCGACGGGCCAGTCCGCGGCGCCGGTGTTCGGGATCGACCTCGACCGCGGCGATCCCGGCCCACTCCCCGCTCACGACCACCCGCCCGATCGCCATGGTGTCGATCGAGACGAAACCGACGGTCGGCGGTCCCTCCAGCACGGCGCGGGCGAGGGCCGGATCGGCGACGCGCCCGTACCGCGACAGCCACGACGCCGTGGCGTGGGCCTCGACGACGGCCGCGGGATCGGCTGCCGGGACGTCGGTGAGGTCGGCGACCTGGACGATCGCCCCCGGCGGCTGGTCCGTGACCGGGCTCCACCCCGCCTCGTCGAAGCGTCGGTCCCACGTCGATCCCACGACCAGTTGGGCCAACGGCCGCAGTCCACGCCGCTCGTAGAACCGGACGACCTCGGCGAGCGGGGTGTCGGTGCCGGGATCGCCGAGGACCGCAACAGAATTGGCGCGCCCGGTGAAGCCGCCGGCCGCGCGCAGTTGCCAGTCGCCGAGCGGGATCGACTCCGTGGCCGGCCAGCCGCGGGACGTGATCCGGCCCAGATCCTCGGTGGAGACCTCGAGGGCACGGCGCGTGCGGATCGGGCGGTCCGGCACGATGCGCATCGCCAGGACCGTGCCCGCGCGCACCAGGACGATCTCGCCGTCGCGGCGTTCGACCCGCAATCCGTCGGGTCGTGCTTCGAGGACGCGACCGACCACGTCGCGCACTGCGGACCCGTCGCGATGACGGACCGTGACCCGCTTTCCGACCAGATCCACGTCGCCACGATCTCATGAGGCGAACCCGACCTACGGGCGTTGGGTGGTAGGCGCGATACTTGACCACGAACTGAAGGAGTTGCCCCGTGACGTATGTGATCGCCCAGCCGTGTGTCGACCTCAAGGACCGCGCCTGCGTGGACGAGTGTCCCGTCGACTGCATCTATGAGGGCAACCGCATGCTCTACATCCACCCCGACGAGTGCGTCGACTGCGGCGCCTGCGAACCGGTCTGCCCGGTCGAGGCGATCTTCTACGAGGACGACACCCCGGAGGAGTGGAAAGACTACTACGACGCGAACGTGCACTTCTTCGACGACCTCGGCTCGCCCGGCGGCGCGGCGAAGATGGGCGTGATCGACGCCGACCACGCGTTCATCAAGGCGCTGCCCCCGCAGACCCAGGAGTGACCTCCGTCGTGGGCTCCCTGCTCGACGTCTCCGCGCGGTTCCCGGACTTCCCGTGGGACACGATCGCCGGGGACAAGGCGATCGCCGCGGCCCACCCCGACGGCATCGTCGATCTCTCGATCGGCACGCCCGTCGATCCCACGCCTCGCGTGGCCCGTCAGGCGTTGATCGACGCCGCGGACTCGCCCGGTTATCCCACGGTGCTGGGTCCGGAGTCGTTGCGTCAGGCGATGGTCGACTGGCTCGCACGGCGTTTCGGCTGGGGCGGCGTCGACACCGGCAACGTGCTCGCCACGATCGGCAGCAAGGAATTGATCGCCAACCTGTGCGTCCAGTTGGGCGTCGGGCCCGGTGACGTCGTCGGCATCCCCGAGACCGCCTACCCGACCTACGCCGTCAGTGCCGCGTATGCGGGGGCGACGGCGATCGCCACGGACTCACGCGTCGCGTTCGGTCCCCAGCGGCCGAAGGTCGTCTTCCTGAACTTCCCGGCCAACCCGCACGGGCGGGTCGTCGGCCCCGAGCACCTGCGGGCGTGGGTCGACTACGCCCGCGAGACCGGAGCCCTCCTCGTCAGCGACGAGTGCTACCTGGAGTTCGTGTGGGAGGGCGAGCCGGCCTCGGTGCTCGACCCGGCGGTCAACGGCGGCTCGCTCGACGGGATCCTCGCCCTGCACTCGCTGTCCAAGCGCTCCAACCTCGCGGGCTACCGCGATGCGTTCGTCGTCGGCGACCGCGCCGTGGTCGCCGAGTTGCTGGCCGTCCGCAAGCACCTGGGTTTCATGTTGCCGGCGCCGGTCGCCGCCGCGATGGAGGCCGCCCTCGGCGATGACGCCCACGTCGACGAGCAGCGCGAGCGGTACGCCCGTCGCCGGGCCGTCCTGCGTACCGCGTTGGAGGGTGCCGGGTTCCGTATCGACCACTCCGAGGGATCGCTCTACCTGTGGGCCACCCGCGACGAGCCGTGCCGCGACACGCTCGCCTGGCTTGCCGCGCGCGGCATCCTCGTCGCTCCCGGCGACTTCTACGGCGCCGCCGGCGCCCGGCACGTCCGCGTCGCCTTCACGGCCACCGACGAACGCGTCGCTGCCGCCGCCTCGCGTTTGGCGTGAGGCGAAGTTTCCCCGGTTAAGAGATTCCGCGGATAGGTCATGGTCGGCGTGCCGGTCGGG
>CAYXFT010000017.1:0-27566 GCA_964464335.1 uncultured Aeromicrobium sp. | reverse complement strand
TGAAGGAGTTCGTCGGGTTGGTGCTGTCGTCCTTGACCCACAACTTCGTCAGGCCGAGCTCGCCGGCCAGGTTGCGGGCGTCGAGCAGCCGGGTGAATCCGGGCTCGAGGTTGGGGCTGGACTCGATGTCGTCCGGCACGGGCAGCAGCGCCTTGTATCGCCAGATGTTGGCGGGGCCCGCCTCGATCTGCTCACGCGTGACGGTGCCGAAGTCGTAGCCGATCTCGAGCGGCCCGAAACATTCGTAACAGGCGTAGTGCGGGCCGAGTTCGCGCGTGGCGCCGCACTCGCGACACTTGAGGCACGTGGCATTGCCGAAGGCGCCGTCGCGCAAGGTGGTGGCGGTGCGGTCGGGGAGGGTGACGCTCACGAGGTCTCCATTCATCTCTCCGGGCCGGCGTTCGACCACGGACGGAATTAGCACCTGGCCGCTGTTCGGCTGGTTGCTGGGGCTTCGTCGGGCCGTTCCCTCTGCCCCTCATGATGAGTGCTCGCCCAGCGTAGGCAGCGGGTCGGGTGCCGCAGAAATCCGAGTCTTGCCATCTGAGACACCGTCTCGCGATGCAAGATCAGACGCCGAACGCGTCCGCCAGCCCGGTGAGCCAGGCGGCCAGTTCCCCGGGGCCGTCCAGCACGACGTCGGCGAGCGGCACCAGTGCGTCCTGCTCTGCCGACGCCGAGCACACGAGGGTGACCTCGAGCCCGCGCTCGCGCAGCGCGGTGCCCACGTGGAACGCCGGCAGGTCGCCGAGGTCGTCCCCGGCGAACATCACCACCTCGGGGTCGAGCGACTCGACGAGCCGGAGCAGCGTCTGGCCCTTGTCGCTGCCGGGGGCACGCAACTCCATCACTTGGCGGCCCGGCTCGACATGGAGTCCGAGTCCGGAAGCCAGCTCGTCGATCTGCGGAGCGAGGATCTCCAACAGGCCCGGGGCGATGCCGCGGGTGTGCAGGGCGATCGCGAGGCCCTTGTCCTCGATCCGGATTCGCTCGGCATCGTGCCGCCGGAGCCAGTCCGGCAGGAGGGCGGCGAGTTCGGCGACCGCCGCGGGCCGCTCGGGCAGGTGCAGGTCGCCCGTGGCCGCGTCCCAGCGTTCCGCGCCGTACTGCCCGCACACGACGAGCCGCTCCAGGCCCGAGCCCTCCTCGAAGCGGCCCAGCCGACGCACCTGCTCGACGGGACGACCGGTGATGATCGCGATCCCGGCGAGCACCGGACCGAGACGCCGCAGCGCCGCGAGCGAGCCGGGATGGATGTAGGCGCTGGTCGGGTCCTCGACGATCGGTGACAGCGTCCCGTCGAAGTCGAGCGCGAGCAGGGTCCGGCTCGGATCGGTCATGGGGTCGAGTATGCCGCCGGCTGCCGGTTTCCCACGAGACCGCTCGAAGCATGTTTCGTGCGTCCGAAGTTACGTAGGCGCGGAGCAGGGAACGAGCGGTCTCGTGGGAAACCTGTGACCCGAGCGGTCAGCGAGGACTCGCGAGGACGACCGTCAGGTACGAGTCGGACATGTTCGCCACGGCGGGCATGATCCGGCTGATCGCGAGATCGCTGCCCAGCAGCGCGGCCTCGGCCTGCTGACCGGGCGGGTAGTAGACGGTGTCCTGCGGGACCGAACCGCGCCAGTTGCCGGTGTCGACGACGCTCCACCCCGCGGTCTGCGCCTGCCCGGCCACCCGCGCGGCGAGTCCGCCGACCCCGATCTGGTTGTAGATCACGACCCCGATCGAGCGCGTCGCCGCGACGGTCTCCTGCGTGGTCGGCTCGGTCGTCGGCTCGGAGCTGGGCTCCGTCGTGGGTCGGGTCGTCTTCTTCGTCGCGGGCGTCTTCGCGGACTTCGCGGTCGCGCTCGACGAGGGTCCCACCGCGGTGACGTTGCTCGCGGGCGGGTCGTCGGCGCGGACGTGGTTCACGATCGCCACGCCACCGGCCACACCGAGGACGAGCCAGATCACGGGCAGCACGACAAGGCCCCCGTTGCGTCGGCGCCGAGGCGGCGGTCGGTCGCCGCCGAGATCCTCGGCCGGCGCCTCAGTCACCTCAGGCGTCGGTTCCGGAGCGTCGCGCCTGGCGCTGACGCTGGCGCTGGGCCCGCAGGCGGCGCAGACGCTTGACCAGCAGCGGGTCGTGCGCGAGCGCGTCCTCGGAGTCGATCAGCGCGTTGAGGGCTTGGTAGTAGTGCGTGGGCGACAGGTCGAACTTGTCGCGGATCGCCTGCTCCTTGGCGCCGGCGTACTTCCACCACAGGCGCTCGAGTTCGAGCATCTCGCAATCGCGAGCGGACAACACCGTGCGGTCGCGGTCGCTCGGGGACCCGACGCGGATCGACTGGTCGTACTTCTCCACCGCTGCCATGTCTGGCATCGTACCGGCGGAATCACACGGTTGTCATTCGCTGTCGCGATTCGCCCGTCCCGAACCGTTCTGGCCTAGGGTGGGGTCATGGCGAAGAACCCGGCCGATTTCGTGGTGATCGCCAATCGTCTTCCCGTCGACCGGCTGATCGGGCCCGGCGGCGAGGTGCTGTGGCGCACCTCCCCCGGCGGCTTGGTCACGGCACTCGAACCCGTGATGAAGCGCGAGGGCGGCGCCTGGATCGGGTGGCACGGCGCCTCCGACGAGAAGTTGCGCGAGTTCACCCACGGCGGGCTACGACTCGTCCCCGTCCCGCTCTCGGAGCGTGAGGTCGAGGACTACTACGAGGGCTTCTCCAACGGCACCCTCTGGCCGCTCTACCACGATGTCGTCGTCACGCCGGAGTACCACCGCGAGTGGTGGGACGCCTACGTCGAGGTCAACCAGCGGTTCGCCCGCAAGGCCGCCGAGGTCGCCGCCCAGGGCGCCGTCGTGTGGGTGCAGGACTACCAACTCCAGCTCGTCCCGCAGATGCTGCGCGAGTTGCGCCCCGACCTGCTGATCGGCTTCTTCCTGCACATCCCCTTCCCGCCCACCGAGCTCTTCCAGCAGCTGCCGTGGCGCAAGCAGATCCTCGAGGGCATGCTCGGCGCGGACCTCGTCGGCTTCCAGATGCCCGGCGCCTCGCAGAACTTCGTCCGCCTCGTCCGGCGATTCGTCGGCCATCGCACGGCCCGCGAGACCGTGTTCCTGCCGGACGGCCGCACCGTGCTGGCCAAGGCGTACCCGATCTCGATCGACGCGAAGGGGTTCGAGCAGCTGTCGCGCACCCCCGACGTGATCGCCCGCGCGCAGGAGATCCGCGACAGCATCGGCAACCCGCGCCACGTGCTGATCGGGATCGACCGACTCGACTACACGAAGGGACTCCCCCAGCGACTGCGGGCCTTCGGCGAGCTGGTCAGCGACGGGCTGGTGGACGTCGGCGAGGCCGTCTTCATCCAGGTCGCCACGCCGTCGCGCGAGCGGGTCAAGCAGTACAAGGTGCTGCGTGACGACATCAACCGGCTCGTCGGCCGCATCAACGGCGACCACGGACGCATCGGCCAGCAGCCGATCCAGTACCTGCACGCCTCGTTCCCTCGCGAGGAGATGGCCGCGATGTACCGTGCCGCCGACGTCATGGTCGTGACGCCGCTGCGCGACGGCATGAACCTCGTGGCCAAGGAGTACATCGCCACCCGTTGGGACGACCGCGGTGCACTCGTGCTCAGCGAGTTCGCCGGTGCCGCCGGCGAACTCCGGCAGGCCTTCCAGGTCAACCCGCACGACATCAACGGCATGAAGGCCGTGATGCTCGAGGCGATGCGCGCCAGCCCGGTCGACCTGCGCAAGCGGATGCGGGCCCTGCGCAAGCAGGTCATGGAGAACGACATCGAACGCTGGGCGAACAACTTCCTCGCCGAGCTCGCGTCAGTACGCACCTGATTCCCGCGCGCACTGACACGATGTGCCCATGACGAGTGAGTTGTCCGCCCGAGCGCGTCGCGGCTATGCCCTCGGCAGCGTCGCGACCGGCACGTTCGGCACCGTTCCCGGTCTGTTGCTCCTGCCGTACCTGACCGACGAGATCGGGATCGCGGCGGCGCTCGCCGGCGTCCTCGTGTTCGCACCCAAGGCGTGGGACGTCGTGCTCAACCCGATCGCCGGACGGATCAGCGATCGCTCGACCAACCCGGCCGGCCGTCGCCGGCCCTTCCTGCTGCGTGGAGGGCTGACCCTCGCCGTGCTGTTCGCCGTCATGTTCGCCGGTCCGACCGACCCGAAGGCCCTCGGCGCGGCGTGGGTGGCCGTCGCCTTCCTCGGCTGCGCGAGCGCGTACGCGTTCTTCCAGGTGCCGTACGTCGCGATGCCCGCCGAGCTGACGCTCGACTACGCCGAACGGACCCGGCTCATGACGTGGCGCGTCGCGATCCTGGCGCTGGCGATCCTGCTGTCGGGAGCCACCGCCCCGATCGTCGCCAACCAGCTCGGCCACGCGGCGATGGGGGTGTACGTCGGCGTGATCATCGCGCTCGGCGTGTTCGGCGCGTGGTGGGGCACTAAGGGTGCGCCCGAGCATCCGACGGCCAGCGCGCCCGGTACCTTCGGCGACCAGCTGAGCCTCGTCGCGGCCAATCCCGACTTCCGCGCGGTGCTCGCCACGTTCGTGGTCCAGGCCGCTGCGATCGGCACGGTGCTGGCCGGCGTCGCCTACGTGGCCAAGGACCTGCTCGACAGCACCGCTGCCGGCACCTTCCTGTTCGTCGCGTTCGTCGGGCCGGCACTGCTGGTCACGCCATTGTGGGAGAGGTACGCGACGACGCGTGGCAAGCGCTCGGGCTACGTCGTGGCCACGCTCTTCCTCGTCGTCGGCATGGTCGTCCTGGTGGCCGCCCACGCCGGCCTGCTCGCCCTGACCTACGCCGCCGCCGCGATCGTCGGCATCGGCTACGCGGGCACTCAGGTCTTCCCGATGGCGATGCTGCCGGACGTCGCCGCCGACGACGCCGAACGCAGCGGCGCCAACCGGATCGGGGTCTTCACCGGGGTGTGGACCGCCGGCGAGACGCTGGGACTCGCGCTCGGACCGGGGATCTTCGCACTGGTCCTGGCATTCGGCGGCTACGTCTCGTCCTCCGGCGACGACGTCGCCCAGCCCGAGAGTGCGCAATTGGCGATCGCGCTGGGCTTCTCGATCATCCCCGCCGTACTGGCAGCCGTCAGCCTTCTACTCCTGCGGGGCTACCGCCTCGACGACCGACTGAGGAGCACCGATGTCACCCGATGAGATCCTCGCCGAACTGCGCGCCCGCGCGGCCGGCGACCTGCCGACCCACGGCGGCCGCACGTTGGCCTACGTGTACGACTCCGGCATCGCCGAGGCCGACGAGGTCGCCAAGCAGGCCCTCGCGATGTACGCCTCGACGAACGGCCTGGACCCCACGGCCTTCCCGAGCCTGCTGTCCATGGAGGCCGACCTCGTCGCGTTCGCGCGGTCGATCCTGCATGCGGGCCACGACGTGGTCGGCACCGTGACCAGCGGCGGCACCGAGTCGATCCTGCTGGCGGTGCAGAGTGCCCGCGACGCGAGCGGGGTGGATCGGCCCGCGATGGTCGTGCCGACGACCATCCACGCCGCCTTCGCGAAGGCCGCCCACTACTTCGGCGTCGAGATGGTCGCCGTCCCCGTGGGTCCGGACTTCCGCGCGGACGTCCCGGCGATGACCGCCGCGATCGACCGACTGGGCGACCGGTGCGTGCTCGTCGCGGTCTCGACGCCCTCGTACGCGCACGGCGTGATCGACCCGGTCGAGCAGATCGCCGTGGTCACCCGCGAGCGCGGGCTGCGCCTGCACGTGGACGCCTGCATCGGCGGCTGGGTACTGCCCTGGTCCGACACCGCGCCGGCCTGGGACTTCGCGGTCGAGGGCGTCACCAGCCTGTCGGTCGACTTGCACAAGTACGCCTACACGCCGAAGGGCGTCTCGCTGCTGTTGCACGCCACCCCGGCCCTGCGGCGGTCCCAGTACTTCGCGTACGCGGACTGGCCCGGCTACACGATGCTCAACGCCACGATGCAGTCGACGAAGTCCGGCGGCCCGCTCGCTGCCGCCTGGGCGGTCGTGAACCTCATCGGCCACACCGGGTACCGCGATCTCGTGGCCCGCACGCTCGACGGCACGCGGGCGCTCGTCGACGGCATCGCCGGGATCGACCACCTGCACGTGGTCGCCACCCCCGACTCGTCCCTCGTCGCACTCGGTACCGACGACGCGGTCGACGTGTTCACGATCAGCGACCTCATGCTCGACCGGGGCTGGTTCGTCCAGCCGCAGATGCGCTTCGGCGACCAGCCGGCCACGTTGCACCTCACGATCTGCGCCGCCACGGCCGCGTCGGTGCCCGAATTCCTCACGGCGCTGACCGAGGCCACCGCCGAGGCGAACGCCGCCGGGCCCGTGCAGATCGATCCGTTCCTCGCCGAGGCCGCCGCCGGACTCGACCCGGACACGCTCGACGACGAGGCCTTCGACGGTCTGCTCGCCCTCGCGGGTCTGGCGGGCGCGGGCGGCGAGGTCGCGATCCCCGACCGACTCGGGCCGGTCAACGCCCTCGTCGACGTGGCGCCTCCCCGGGTCCGCGAGGCGCTCATGATCGCGTTCCTCGACCGACTGAGCCGCTAGGTTGGACCGATGAACGATGGCGAGGAGATCGACCAGTTCTGGGCCGCCGCCCGGCACCAACTGCGGCTCAACCCCGTGCCCGGATATCTCGGCACGGTGGCCAGCGAGGTACTGCCGCCGCCCGCCTGGTCGTTCGGCGCCACGGCCGACGTCGCCGATGCGCTACTCCAGCTCGTGCTGGCCGGGACGAAGACGGCCACGGCCGGTTCGCTGTGGGACTACGAGGCCGCGGGCGAGCAGGTGCCGCGCGTCGGCGACCTGAGCATCCTGCTCGACGGCGCCGGACACCCGCGCGCGCTGATCAAGACCACCGCGGTCGACGTCGTCCCCTTCGAGGAGGTCACCGCGGAGCACGCATGGCTGGAGGGTGAGGGCGACCGCACGCTCGAGACGTGGCGGACCGACCACCAGCAGTACTTCACCGAGCACCGCGACCACGATCGGGACTTCACGCCGCAGATGCCCGTCGTGCTCGAGCGCTTCGACCTCGTCTATCCGCTGTGACCGCCACGGCGAACGACCGCTGGCGCACGGCCGCCGTCCTGACCGGCACGATCGCGCGACTCGAACCGTTGGCGCCGGAGCATGCCGCCGGGCTCGCGGCCGCCGGCGACGATCCCGCGGTGTTCGAGCACCTCGCCGGCTGGGACGTGATGAGCGAGGAGGTCGCGGCCGCGCGCATCGAGAAGTACCTGGCCGACCCGGCGCTCGTTTCCTGGGCGCAGATCGACCTGCGCACGGACGAGGTCGCGGGCATGACGACCTACTACGACGTGAACCCCGGCCTGCGCACCGTCGCGATCGGCCACACCTGGCTGGGCCACCGGTTCTGGCGCACGGGGCTCAACACCGAACTGAAGTTGCTGCTCATGACGCGGGCGTTCGAGGATCTCGGCTGCGTCCGGGTCGTGTGGCACACCGACATCCGCAACACCCGGTCGCAGGCCGCGATCGCCCGGCTCGGCGCGACGGAGGAGGGCGTCCTGCGCAAGCACAAGCCGCGCGACGACGGCTCGTGGCGCGACACGGTGTCCTTCTCGATGCTCGACGACGAGTGGCCCGCAGCCAAGGCCTCGCTGCAGGAGTCCCTGTCCCGGGGCCGCTGAAAGGTCACGCGGCGATCTTGGCCGAGCGCAGGGTGCGCTGGGCGGCGAGCGCCAGGACGAAGGCCGCGACCATGGAGACGATCGTGACGACGAACGCCGGAGTGGGGCCCGAGGGTCCGAAGGCGCCGTCGGCGGCGCGACCGGCGACCGAGGCGCCCGCGGCGTAGCCGAGCCCGGTGCCGCCGGCCATGAACGTCATCGCCGTCCCGATCCGCGCCGGCGGCACGATCAGACCCGCGAGCGCGAAGGCGCTGATCAGGTAGGGCGCGACGGCGAAGCCCATCAGGGCGATCGTCGCGACCAACTGGGGAATCGTGTGCACGACCAGCAGCGGCAGTGCCAGCAGCACCATCGCCCCGGCCGACCACGCCATCCGGGTGGCGTAGAGGACGCGGGCCGGCACCACCGCCATGGACAACCCGGCCACCATGCTGCCGATGCCGAGGACGGCGTGGATCAGGCCGGCGACGTCGGGGTGACCCTGCGCCGTCGCGAGCGCGGTCGTGCCGGTCTGGATGCTGCCGAAGAGCATGCCCATCAGGAACACCGCGAGGGCCAGGACGAGGAACGCCGGAGTCCACAGCTTCACGCCGTGGGTGTCCTCGTGCTCGCTGCCACGCGGCACCAGTTCGGACGTGGGGTGCAGCGCGAACGCCGACCCGAACACCACGAGCAGGGCCGCGGCCGCGAGCAGCGCACCGTCGGCGCCGACCAGCACGCCGATCACGCCGACGAGCGCCGGGCCGAAGACGAAGGAGGCCTCGTCGGCCGCGCCCTCGTAGGAGAACGCCAGGTCGACGTGGCGATCGACCTCGCCCGCGGGGAGTCGGCCCTCCTCGACGCGGCGGCGCAGGACCGGACGCCAGCGCACCCGGGCGAGCGGCCCCACCTGGGGCAGCGCCAGACCCGTGATCGCGGCCATCGCGATGAGGCTGGTCGTGGGGGCGTCCTGGCGCGCGAAGACGACGATCCCGACGAGTCCGACCCCACCGAGGACCGACTGGGCCAGGACGACCGCGCGTTGGCCGATCTGGTCGGCGGCGGCACCGAACACCGGCGAACCGAGCGCGTTGGCCACGGCCAGGGCGCCGGCGGTCGCGCCCGCGGTCCCGTAACTGCCGGTCGTCTGGGCGACCAGCAGCAGGACGCCCATCTGGCTCATCGCGAGCGGGATCCGCCCGAGGAACGCGACCACGACGAACGAGACGCCGGCGGCGCCCCAGAGGCTGCGGTAGGAAGCAAGTGCGGAAGTCACAACCGGCCCAGCCTACCCGGACCATCGCGGAGCGGTCGGTCACGACGACCGACCACCCCGAGGGCGGTGAGACAGCCACCACCGAGCAGCGCCACGTGGTGGCCAAGTCACCGCCCCACATGCCTCCCGGACCGCGGGCTAGGCTCGTTCCGTGGTGGACGCCGGGCTCAAGCGCGCACGCGTCGCGACATCGATGCTGCTGTTCACCAACGGCTTCCTGCTGGGCGCCTGGATCGTCCACATCCCGGTCATCATGGACCGCACCGACATCTCGGCCGCCACCCTCGGGACCCTGCTGCTGTGGATGGGCGTCTGTGCCTGGTTCGGGATGCAGGCCGCGGGGTTCTTCGTCGATCGCACCGGCAGCGCGCGGGCCGTCACCGTCGCCCTGTTCGCGATGTGCGGCGCGGTCGTGCTGCCCGGACTGGCCACGAACGTCTGGGCGCTCGCGGGGGCGCTGGCGCTCCTCGGCGCGTCGAACGGCATCGTCGACGTCGCCCAGAACGCCCAGGCGGTCACCGTCGAGCGCGCCTACGGCCGGCCCATCATGTCGTCGGTGCACGCCTGGTTCTCGGCCGGCGGTTTCGCCGCGTCGACGATCGGTGGCCTGATGCTGGCCGCCGGATGGGCCGTGCCGATCGACTTCCTCGTGTTCGCGGTGATCGGCCTCGTGCTCACCGTGGTCGTCCGGCCGCACCTGCTCGACCACGACATCCAGGAGGAGCACGTCCGCGGTGAGCGGCCGCCGTGGACCGGCCGGATCGTGCTGCTCGGTGCCCTCGCGTTCGCGTTGATGCTGGCCGAGGGCGTCGCCTACGACTGGAGCACGGTGCACCTGCGCGACGAACTCGGCACGACCGCTGCCGTCGCCGCCGTCGCCTACGGCGCATTCAGCCTGACGATGTTCGTGACGCGACTGGTCGTCGACCGAGTCGTCGAGCGCACCGGCCCGGGCCGGTTCGTCCGCTGGGCGGCGCTCGTCGGCGCCCTCGGCCTCGCGATCGCGATCGTCGCACCGACCCCCGTGGTCGCGATCGCCGGCTGGGCGGTCGTCGGCATCGGGCTGGCCGGTTGCGTGCCCCAGTTCTTCAGCGCGGCCGGCAACGTCGACCCTCGGCACGGCGCCGCGATCATCGCCCGGGTCACCGGGATGGGTTACGTCGCCCTGCTCAGCGGCCCGTCGGTCATCGGCCTGCTGACGCACTGGGTCCCGCTCACCACCGCGTTCCTCGTCCCGCTCGCGCTGTGCCTCGTCGCCAGCGCCCTCGCCCCTCGCGCGTTGGCGGCGGATCGATGACCCTCACGCGGCTGATGGCGTCCGACTGGGCCGAGGCGATGGCTCCCGTCGAACCCGAGATCCACGCGATGGGCGAGTTCCTGCGGTCCGAGATCGCCGCGGGGCACAGCTACCTGCCCGCGCCCGATGCGATCTTCCGGGCCTTCCGCACCCCGCTGTCGCAGGTCCGTGTGCTGGTCACCGGACAGGACCCCTACCCGACTCCGGGGCATCCGATGGGGCTGTCGTTCTCGGTGCGGCCGGACGTGCGGCCCCTGCCCCGCAGCCTCGCGAACATCTACACCGAACTGCAGGCCGACCTCGGGATCGCGCCGGCCGCGCACGGCGACCTGTCGGCCTGGGCCGACCGGGGCGTGATGCTGCTGAACCGGTGCCTGACGGTGCGTCCCGGCGAGTCGGCCAGCCACCGGGGAAAGGGCTGGGAAGCGGTGACCGACCGCGCGATCGCCGCGCTCGTCGACCGCGGCGGCCCGCTCGTGGCGATCCTGTGGGGGCGCGACGCGCAGTCCTTGGCGCCACGACTCGGCGCGGTGCCACGGATCGAATCCGCGCATCCGAGTCCGCTGTCGGCGTCGCGCGGGTTCTTCGGCTCCCGGCCGTTCAGCCGCGCGAACGACGCGCTGCGAGCCCAGGGCGCGGAGCCGGTCGACTGGGCACTGCCCGGCTAGGGTGGGCCACGTGAGTGAGACACGGATCCGGGATCGTGCGGCAGTCATCGATCACGGCTTCGCGGTCGCCCAGAAGTGGGCGCTGCGCCTCGTCGTCCTGGCCGCAGGGCTGTTCGTCCTCGGCTGGTTCATCGGACACACGTGGGTGGTGTGGTTCCCGGTCTGCCTCGCCCTGCTGTTCGCCACCGTCCTCGGCCCGCCGGCGCAGCGAATGCGCAGGGCCGGACTGCCCGCCGCGGCCGCAGCCGGACTGGTCATGCTCGCCTTCCTGGCCGCCCTCGGCTTCCTGTTCTCGATCCTGATCCCGCAACTGATCGAGCAGGCCCCCGAGATCGCGAACCGCGCCGCCAGTGGCGTCGCCGAGATCCAGGACTGGCTCGTCACCGGCCCGCTGAACATCGAACAGGGCCAGATCACCGACGCGCTCAACTCGATCGAGCAGTGGCTCAAGGACAGCGCCCTCGACATCAGCAGCGGCGCCATCTCGGCGATCGGCGCGGCGACGGGCGTCGTCGTCAACACGGTCCTCGTGCTGATCCTGACCTTCCTGTTCATCAAGGACGGCCACCGCTTCCTGCCGTGGGTGGAGAAGCTGGGCGGCCACCGCGTCGGCGGCCACCTGCGCGAGATGCTCAACCGGGCCTGGGACACGCTCGGCGGGTTCATCCGCACGCAGGCGCTCGTGGCCTTCATCGACGCGACCCTGATCGGTGCCGCCCTGGCGATCGTGGGACAGCCCCTCTGGGTGCCGCTGGCGGTCATCACGTTCCTCGGCGGCTTCATCCCGATCGTCGGCGCCTTCGCCTCCGGCGCCATCGCCGTGCTCGTGACACTCGTGACCAACTCGCCCAAGGACGCGGTCATCATCCTGATCGTGATCATCGTGGTGCAGCAGCTCGAGGGGAACGTGCTCTCGCCGATGCTGCAGGGCAAGAGCATGAACCTGCACCCGGCGATCGTGCTGATGGTGGTCGCCGCCGGCGGCTCGATGTTCGGCATCACCGGCGCCTTCCTGGCAGTGCCGGTCGCCGCGACGGTCGCGGCGATTCTGCGCTACGGCAACGAGCGCATCGACGACGCGTTGCTGACCGGGGCCAAGGACGCGGGGTTCTCCCCCACACCGGCCGACGTGGTCACCGATGTCGGCACGGCCATCGAGGCCAAGGATCCCGACCAGTCGTGACGGTCAGTCGAAGACGACGGTCTTCACGCCGTTGAGCAACACCCGGTGCTCGGCGTGCGCGCGGACCGCGTGCACGAGCGCCCGGGCCTCGAGGTCCTGACCCATGGCCGCCAGTTGCGCGGCCGAGGACCGGTGGTCGACGCGACGGAAGTCCTGCTCGATGATCGGCCCTTCGTCGAGGTCGGCCGTGACGTAGTGGGCTGTGGCGCCGATGACCTTCACCCCGTGCCGGTGCGCCTGCTCGTACGGGCGGGCGCCCTTGAAGCTGGGCAGCAGCGAGTGGTGGATGTTGATCGCCCGCCCGTGCACCGCCCGGCACATCCGGTCCGACAGGATCTGCATGTACCGCGCGAGGATGAGCGACTCGGCGCCGGTGCGCTCCATCAGGTCGAGCACGAACTGTTCGGAGTCGTCCTTCGTCCCGGCCGTGACCGCGAGGTGGTGGAAGTCGATGCCGTGCCATTCGACGACGTCGCGCCAGTCGGGGTGGTTCGAGACCACCGCCACGATCTCGATCGGCAACTGCCCCTCGCGGGTGCGGAACAGCAGGTTGTTCAACACGTGCCCCTGCTTGGAGACCATCACCACGACGCGCAGGGGAGCGGCCGCGTCATGCAGTTCCCAGTCCATGTCGAACGCGGCCAACGCCGGCTCGAGCAGGGCTCGCATCGCGTCGATCGACACGTCACGCTCAGCCATGAACCGCACCCGCATGAAGAAGCGCAGCGTGTCGGGGTCGGCGTACTGCTGGCTCTCGGTGATGGTCCAGTCGTCCGCGGCGAGCGTGGAGGCGATCGTGGCGACGATGCCGACGCGATCAGGGCACACGAACGTCAGGATGAAGTCGCTGTGCACCGATGGGGTCTGCATGGAGGAATCCTCTCAGGTCGGACCGTTCGTCACCTGTCAGGTCCGAGTCACGAGGATCACCGCGAGGTAGCCGACGTACGCCAGCACGAAGGCGATGCCCTCCGCACGGGAGACCCGGCGCCCCGTGATGAACACGGGGATCAGCAGCACGGCCACGAACGCCATGAGCGGCAGGTCGACCCGGATCAGGTCGCTGGTCACCTCCAGCGGCCGGGTGATCGCCGTGATGCCGAGGATCAGCGCGATGTTGTAGACGCTCGATCCGATCAGGTTGCCGACGGCGATGTCCCGATCTCCGCGCAACGTCGAGAGCACGGTCGTCACCAGCTCGGGTGCCGACGAGCCGATCGCGACGATCGTCAGACCGACGACGACATCGCTGACGCCGAGCTGGACGGCGAGGTCGACCGCCCCGGAGACGAGCCAGTCCGCGCCGACGACCACGACCACGATTCCCGCACCGACGAGCAGCAGGTCGCGACCGAGGCTGCCGGCCACCGTCGGCGGGGCACCGATCCGGTCACGGTCCGGATCGCGCAACGCCAGCAGGACCACCGCGACGGTGTAGGCCACCGCCACGGCGAGCAGTAGCACGCCCTCCGCCCGGGACAGTCGCCCGTCGAGGCACAGCACGAGGAGCAGGATCGACACGGCAGCCACGATCGGCAGTTCGAAGCGGATCGTGCGCACGTCGATCGCCAGCGGCACCATCGCGGCGGACAGGCCCAGGATCAGCAGCAGGTTGACGATGTTCGTGCCGGCGATGTTGCCCACGGCGAGGGACCCCGCATCGCGCAGCGTCGCGTCGATGCCGATCGCCAGTTCCGGCAGGCTCGTACCGATCGAGACGACCGTGAGCCCGACGAGGATGGGTGGGATCCCGAGCCGCGCGGCCAGCGTCGCACCGCCGCGGACCAGCAGTTCCGCACCGAGGACGAGAGCCGCCAGGCCCACGGCCACGAGCAGAACCGCCATGGCGCGGAGCCTAGCGTCCGAGGGCCTCTACGACGGTGGTCAGCAGGACGACCGAGTCTTCGATCGCGAGCAGGTCGTGGCGCTCGCCGGGGATGACGAGCAGGTCCCCGGGGACGCCCTCCCACGACGCCTCGCCCGCCGCGAGCCGCACGCGTCCCGTGAGCACGTGCAGCGTCGCCTCGGACGGAGCATCGTGCTCGCCGAGTTGGTGGCCCGCCGCCACCGCGATCAGAGTCTGGCGCAGCCGGTGGTGGCGGCCCCGGTGCAGGGCGACCGCGCTCCGGCCGCTGTGCGCGTCGCGGGCCGCCGCGAGCTGGTCCCGGCCGAGTTGGGTGAGGTCCGTGGAGTCCATGCCCCGACCGTACGCCCGGCGGGGATCGCGCGGGGCGGTCCGTCCCCGCCCGATCGCGAGTGGCGCGAATCCGGGGGCCGGGAGCGTTCCCAGACCCCCCACTTGCGCCAGTCGAGCAAGACTTCGCGCCACTCGACGTCGCCTGTGGACGGCCGTTCGTCAGCGAGCCGCTCACTGGCCACGCTGGCACGATGGATCCTGTCCTGCATCGCGAGGCCGCGCAGCGCGGACTGACCCCGGACCAGTTGCGGACGAAGTCGTTCGTCCAGCCCGTGCACGGGGCGTCAATGTCGGCGGCGCTCGCCGACGACCTGCGCGAACGGTGCCGGACGGCGCTGCTCGTGCTGCCCGCAGGCAGCGTCATCACCCATCTCACCGCGGGGCGCCTGCGCGGCTGGTGGCTACCCCGGCTCTCCCACGAGCCGGTCATCGCATGCACCGACGGAGACGCCCCCCACCTCGACAGGCGCGGCGTTTACGTGCGGAGATGCCGCATCCCCCCACGGCACCGCACCGAGGTCGACGGGGTCGCGATCGCCTCACCGGAATGGACGCTCGTCGAACTCGCCGAGACGCTGTCCCTCGTCGATCTCGTGGTGGCGATCGACTCGGCACTGCATCTCGAGCACACGACCGTCGACCTGATCCGCGCGGCACTCGTCCCGGGCCGCCGCGGCGTTCGCACGCTACGCAAGGCGCTGTTGCTGTGCGACGGCCGTAGCGAGTCCGCCGGGGAGACCGTCCTGCGGCTCGTGCACACGCTCAGCGGGATCCCGGTCGACGTCCAGGCCGAGTACCGCGATGAACGGGGCGAGGTGCTCGTGGCCCTCGATCTGCGGGTCCGCGGCACGAACTATGCACCCGAGTACGACGGCGCGGTCCATCGGGACGCGCCGACGCACCGCCGGGACCTGCGACGCGAGCGGATCCTGCATCAGCTCGGGATTCGGCGCGCCGGCTACACGATGGTCGAGGTGCGCGAGTTGCCGACCGAGATCGTGAGGCTCGCCACCGAAGCACTCGGCCGACACCCGAATGCCTTCAGCGCCACCGATGCCCGGGCCGAGATCGGCCGATCCAGTCTGACCCGCGCGGGAATGCAGGCCTTGGAGAAGCGACTCCAGCGGTTCGCGCGGCGAGATCCTCCTCGGCGGAAGTGACGGCCAGTGGCGCATTCCGGCGTCCGAGTGGCGCGGACTCGGGCTCCGGGAACGCTCCCAGAGCCCGGAATTGCGCCACTCGCGGTCATGGCGCGCGCTGGAGCCTCCGACAGGATTCGAACCCGCGACATCCTCTTTACAAGAGAGGCGCTCTACCGACTGAGCTACGGAGGCGTGGACCGCCTCATCCTAGCGACGCTCAGATACGGCCGGCCCGGCAACGCTGGAGGAACTCCTCGTTGACGACCTCGTCCTCGTCGATGGCCGGGGTCACGGCCTCCGTACCGTTGCCGATCTCGACGAAGACCGAGAGGTCGGACTCCTGGTCGTCGGCATCGCCACCGGGCGTGAGAAAGTCGTCGAGTGCCGTGGCGCAGTCCGCGGCACCGAACTCCTGCCAGCCCATGACCGTGCCCCAGTCGTCGCTGTCCGGGCTGTCGATCACGCCCTGCGTCCGCAGCACACCGATCACCCGGACAGGGCCGTCAGGTGCCCGGACCTCGTACGCCGCCCGCGTCTGCAGCGACAGATTCGTCGAACCGTCGGCGGACGAGAGCTTCCACGCCGAGGTCATTCGCGACCCCAAGACCTCGAGCGCCGGATCGAGCACGGTGCCGCGAGCGAGCGACGGCGCCGCCTGCTCGTCGGCCACGGTGGCGATCGTGGCGGCGACGGCCGGCGGGAGGCCGTCGCCGACCGTCGTCGGGGCGGTCGCGGCCTGACGTGCCCACGTCTCGACGGTGGTGACCATGCGGTCGTACTCGGCCTTCGTCACGCCTTCCGGCCGCGCGGGCGCCTCGGGAAACGGCGCGGACGCCGCGGGCCAGTCGCCGATCCCGAGGTCGGTCAGCGTGATCTCCTCGACCGGCGTCGGCTGGGCGGCGGGAGTCGGCGTGGCCTCCGGCTCGTCGCGCGTGCACCCCGACAGCGCGAGAACGGCCACCATCAGGAGAACCACCGGCCGCCGCACCCGGCCACGATACATACTTGCCCCGTGCCTTCTGCCGTTCCGACACCCCCGTTTCCCCGACTCCTCGACGCGACCGCCGCGCTGGACACGCCCTTCGCCCTGATCGACGAGGAGGCCCTGTGGGCCAACGCCGCCGATCTCACGCGCCGCGCCGGGGGCGTCCCGGTCCGGCTCGCCACCAAGTCGGTGCGGGTCCGCTCCATCATCAAGAACGCCCTGACCCTCGGCGGCTTCCGCGGCGTCATGACGTACTCGCTGGCCGAGTCGATCTGGCTCGCCGACCACGGCGTCGACGACATCCTGCTCGCCTACCCGACCGTCGATCGCTCGGCCTTCCTCGAACTGGTCAAGGACGAACGCCGGCTCGCGTCGATCACGGTGATGGTCGACTCGGTCGAGGCGCTCGACGTGATCGACTCGTTCGTCGGCACCGACCACCCGCCGATCCGGCTGTGCCTGGACGTCGACTCGTCGCTGCGGATCCTCGGCGCCCACCTCGGCGCCCACCGCTCGCCGGTGCACACCAGCCGCGACGCGAAGCGGATCGCCGCCCAGTTGGCCGAGCGTCCGGGCTACCGGCTCGTCGGCCTGATGTTCTACGACGCCCAGATCGCCGGTCTGCCCGACAGCGGCCCGGCGGTCCGCCTGGTCAAGCACCGCTCGGCGAACGAGCTGCGGCGCCGGCGCAAGCGGATCGTCAAGGCGGTCCGTCAGCTGACCGACCTGGAGATCGTCAACGCCGGTGGCACCGGCAGCCTCGACGTCTGGCGCGACGACCCCCACATCACCGAACTGACGGCGGGCTCCGGCCTGTTCGTGCCGACCCTGTTCGACGGATACCGCTCGTTCACCCCGCGTCCGGCCGCATTCTTCGCGCTCTCGGTCGTGCGCAAGCCGGCTAGGGACGGCGCGACCTGTTACGGCGGTGGCTACATCGCCTCCGGACCTGCCGGCGACTCCCGAGTTCCGGCCCCCGTGTGGCCCGAGGGACTGGAGTTGTACGGTGCCGAGGGCGCCGGCGAGGTGCAGACGCCCCTGCACGGCAAGGCCGCGCGCACGCTCGCGATCGGCGACCGGGTCCTGTTCCGGCACGCCAAGGCCGGCGAGATGTGCGAACGGTTCGACCGGGTGGCACTCGTCGACGCCAGCGGCAACGCCACCACCGTGCCGACCTATCGAGGAGAAGGAAAGAACTTCGGATGAGCGAGACCACGCGATGAGCACCTGGACCAACTGGGCCGGCAACGTCAGCACGTCGCCGGACCTGGTCGCCCACCCCGCCTCGACCGAGGAGGTCGTCGCGCTCGTCACGGCGCATCCCCACGTGAAGGCGGTCGGCGCGGGACACTCGTTCACCGCGATCGCGGCCACCGAGGGCGTCCTGCTGCGCCTCGACCGGATGAACCACGTGATGACGGCCGACACGGCCACGGGTCGGGTCCGCGTGCAGGCAGGGATGAGCCTGCACGACCTCAATCGCCGACTCGACGCGCTGGGCCTGGCGCTGCCGAACCTCGGGGACGTCGACCCGCAGTCCGTCGCGGGCGCCACGTCCACGGGCACCCACGGCACCGGCGCGAAGCTGTTCGGCATCGCGAAGGCCGTGATCGCGATCCAGCTCGTCACCGCGGACGGGCAGGTCCTCGAGATCGACGAGAACCACGAACTGCTCGGCGCCGCCCGCGTCGGCCTCGGCGCGCTCGGCATCGTCACCGAGGTGACCTTGCAGTGCGTGCCGGCGTTCCTGCTGCACGCCCGCGAGGAGCCGATGGCCCTGTCGGCCGTGCTGGCCGACCTCGACTCCCTCGTCGACGGCAACGACCACTTCGAGTTCTACTTCTTCCCGCACACCGACAAGGCGCTGACGAAGAAGAACAACCGCGTCCCCGAGGGCACGCCGAAGGTTCCGCTGCCGACGTGGCGACACCGGCTCGACGACGAGTTCCTCGCGAACACGCTGTACGAGCGCGTCCAGCGCCTCGCGGTGAGGCGGCCCGGCCTGATCCCGCGCATCAACGGCATCTCGGGCTCGATGCTGGGCGCTCGCGAGTACACCGACGCCTCCCACGAGGTCTTCATCTCACCGCGCCGTGTGCGGTTCCGTGAGTCGGAGTTCGCACTGCCGCGCGCCGCCGCCGTGGAGGCGATCGGCGAGATGCAGAAATGGTTCGCGCGCCGCAGTGAGCACGTCTCGTTCCCTATCGAGGTGCGCTTCACCGCCGCGGACGACATCTGGCTCTCGACCGGGCACGAGCGCGACAACGTGTACTTGGCCGTGCACCAGTACCACCGCACCGATCCGACGACCTACTTCGCCGCGATGCAGGACATCTTCACGGCTCACGAGGGTCGCCCGCACTGGGGCAAGATGCACACCCTCGGCGCGGACTACTTCCGGACGGTCTACCCGCGCTTCGACGACTTCGTCGCGATCCGCGACCGCCTCGATCCCGACCGCCGGTTCACGAACCCCTACCTCGACCGCGTCCTGGGCTGACCGCAGGCGTGATCTCGATACGCGTCTCGCAAGCTCGCCGCCACTCGATCACCAGGTGTGATCGAGGAGCGGCGTATCGAGATCAGGCGCGGGCGCGGCTGATCTCGTAGAGGGTGATGCTGGCTGCGACGGAGGCGTTGAGGGACTCCAGCTCGGAGGACATCGGGATCGACACCAGGTGGTCGCAGTTCTCGCCGACGAGGCGGGACAGGCCCTTGCCCTCGCTGCCGATGACGACCGCGAGCGGACCGGTCGCGAGGTCGAGCGACCCGGCGACGTCCGGCAGTGCGGCATCGCCGTCGGCGGCCAGCCCGATCACCATGAGGCCCGATTCCTGGTACGACTTGATCAGCCGAGTGAGGTTCGTGGCGCGCGCGACGGGCACGCGAGCCGCCGCACCGGCCGAGGTCTTCCACGCCGCAGCGGTCATGTGGGCGGCCCGGCGCTCGGGGATCACCACGCCGTGTACGCCGAACCCGGAGGCCGACCGCACGATCGCGCCGAGGTTCCGCGGATCGGTGATCGAGTCGAGGATCACGATGAGCGGCGGCTGGCCCAGTTCGGCCGCCCGGTCGAGCAGTTCCTCGGGATCGGCGTAGTCGTAGGCCTCGAGCTTGGCGGCGATGCCCTGGTGCACCGCGCCGGACGTGATGCGGTCGAGCTCGCCCCGCGCCACCTCCAGCAGCGGCACGTGATGGTCGGCGGCGAGCTGGAAGATCTCGCGCACGCGGTCGTCGCGATCGATGCCCTCGGCCACCTGCAGCGCCAGCACGGGCACCTTGGCACGCAGCAGCTCGACGACGGAGTTCCGCCCGACGACCAGCTCGGGACCATCCTCGGAACGGCGCTTCGGCCGGCTGCTCTGGCGCTTGTCGGCGGCCTTGGCCATCTTGTACTTCTTGTGGTTCGGGCGGTCCTCGGCGCGCGGCGTCGGCCCCTTGCCCTCGAGTCCCTGACGGCGGCGGCCGCCCGAGCCCGCGGTCGGGTTGCCCTTCCCGGTCTTCTTGATTGCGCCTCGACGCTGGCTGTTACCGGCCATCAGCGGCCACCCTTCAGGTTCCAACGGGTGCCCGAGGAGGTGTCCTCGAGCTCGATGCCCACGGCTGTGAGCTGGTCGCGCAACGCATCGGCGCGACCCCAGTCCTTCGCTTGCTTCGCCTCGGCGCGCTCGGCGAGCAACACGTCCACGAGTTGCGCGAGCGCCTCGGCCGCCCCCGCGGGTGCGCTGTCGGCGCGGTGCCACGTGAACGGATCGAGGCCCAGTACGTCCAGCATGCCCCGCACCGCCGACAAGGTCTCGGCCAACTGCGGCGAGGCGCCGTCGGCGAGCAGCTTGTTGCCCTCGCCGACCGTGCCCTGCAGGACGGCCAGCGCCGCCGGTACCGCGAGGTCGTCGTCCATCGCCGCGGCGAACGCCGCGGGCACGTCGCCGGCCTCGCCGGCACCGACCAGCTCGGCGGCGCGCAGGCAGAAGCCCTCGATGCGCTCGAACGCCGTGGCGGCCTCGGCCAGCGACTCCTCGCCGTACTCGATGATCGAGCGGTAGTGCGCAGCCACCAGGTAGTAGCGCAGCGCGATCGCAGGGACCCGCTTGACGACCTCGCTGACCATGAGAGTGTTGCCGACGCTCTTGCTCATCTTGGAGTTGCCGAGGTTGAGCATCGCGTTGTGCATCCAGATCCGCGCGAACTGCTGGCCGGCCGCACGCGACTGGGCCAGTTCGTTCTCGTGGTGCGGGAACCGCAGGTCGAGGCCGCCACCGTGGATGTCGAACTCCGGGCCGAGGTACTTCGCGGCCATCGCCGAGCACTCGAGGTGCCAGCCGGGCCGGCCGCGCCCCCACGGGGTGGGCCACGAGGCGGACTCGGGCTCGCCGGGCTTGTGGCCCTTCCACAGCGCGAAGTCGCGCGGGTCGCGCTTGCCCTCGGGCGGCGCGTCGGAGGCGTCCTGCATGTCGTCGATGCGTTGGTTCGAGAGCTCGCCGTAGTCGGGCCACGAGCGGACATCGAAGTAGACGTCGCCCGATCCGTCGGCCGCGGGGTAGGCGTGACCGCGCTCGATGAGCGTCTGCATCATCTCGATCATCTCGGGCACGTGGCCCGTCGCGCGCGGCTCGTAGGTCGGCGGGCGGCAGCCGAGCACCTCGTAGGCCGCGTGCAGCGCGCGCTCGTTGCGATACGCGACCGCGAACCACGGCTCGCCGTGCTCCTCACCCTTGGCGATGATCTTGTCGTCGATGTCGGTGACGTTAGCGACGATCGTGACCTCGAGTCCCGAGCGCTCCAGCCAGCGGCGCAGGACGTCGAAGACGACCTCCTTGCGGATGTGGCCGATGTGCGGAGGGCCCTGCACGGTGAGGCCGCAGTGGTAGATGCCGACCTTGCCGGGCACGACCGGTTCGAGGGGTCGCGTCAGCCGTGAAGCGGAGTCGTACAGGTGCAGCGTCACCCGTCAAGCCTATCGGCCCGGACGTCACGTCCGGGCCGGCGCGACCGGGCCCGGCTCAGGCGACCTCGAGGACGCGCTCGACGAACTCCACGACCCGCTCGCGCAGGTCGTCGACCCGGCGGTCGGCGGCCCCCGAGACGGAACGCTGGTGGGCCTTCAGCGGTTGCCGCGCCCGCAGTGAGCAGCCGAAATCGGTGCACACGTAGAGGCCCACGCTGTTGCCCGACCGTCCACGCGATCCGGCCCGGGGCGCCACGACGAGGCGCGATCCTCCGACGGCGTCCTGCGTGTGGCACCAGTCGCACATCGTGCGACGCCTCGGCCCGACGGAGTCGGCCATGCGCAGTTCGATCGTGACGAGACGCTCGGTGAGCGGCGGTGCCACGACGAGGTAGGCGCGTTGCGGAGCCTTCGGATCGGTCCAGCCGAGGAAGTCGAGGTCGTCGAGACGCTCCACGGGCCAGGGACGGGGCAGGTTCATCGCCGCGGCCCGGCTCTTCGACGAGTTCACGAAGGCACGCCGGATGGCGTCGGGGGCGAGGGCTTCCATGCATCGATCCTACAGGTCGTAGGAAATGACCTACGAGGTATAGTTTGGACATGCCCCGCGCCGGACTGACCGTCGACCTCGTGACCCGCGCCGCCGCCGACCTCGCCGACCGGGACGGACTGGACGCGGTGACCGTCTCGGCGGTCGCCCGGCGGTTCGACGTGAAGCCGGCCAGTCTCTACGGCCACGTCGATGGCTCGGAGGACCTGCTGCGCCGCGTCACGCTGCTCTCGCTGGACGAACTGGCCGATGCGCTGGCCGACGCCTTGTCCGGGCGCGCGGGACCTGAGGCGCTGGGCGCGTGGGCGGGGACGTACCGCACCTACGCGAAGGAGCACCCCGGCCGCTACGCCGCGTCGCGTCGCCGGGTGGACCCCGCGACGGCCCGGGCGAGCGCCGGCCCGCGCATCGGCGAACTGACGTCGGCCGTCCTGCGCGGTTACTCCGTCGCGGAGACCGATCGGGTCCACGCCGTACGGGTCGCGAGCAGCACGGTGCACGGGTTCCTCGAACTGGAGGCCGCCGGAGCGTTCGACCACAGCGCTCCGGCGCCGACCGAGTCGTGGGACCGCATGGTCGACGCCCTCGACACGCTGCTGCAGCACTGGCCGCAGTGATCGCCCCGGCCGACCAACTGCGTCACTGCCCTATCGCCCGTCACATTCATCACTTAGCCTGAGGCGGTGAACCGCCGACTCTTCCCCGTCGGAGGCCTCCTGACCGCACTGATCACGTCGGTCCTGCTCGCCTCCGTCCTGGTCTCGCCCACCGCCGCCCAGGCGGCCACCACGTACCCGACGCCGAAGCTCTCGCGCTGGGAGCCGAACGCGAAGATCCCCGTCGGCAAGACCGGCAAGGCCTGGCGTTCGCCGTGGGTGAGCGCATCGACCGGCCGAGCCCTGATCCCTTCGTGGAACGTCTCGAAGATCCCGGACGGCTCGTGGCTCAAGGTCTGGGTCCGACTCTCCGACGGCAAGACCACGACCGGCTGGAAGCGGATCGCCCTGTGGCGCCACGGCCTCGACGGCGGCAAGCGGACCACGTTCGGCAAGCAGACCGACTCCCTCGTGTGGGTCGACACCGACACCATCCGGACGCGCACCGGCAAGACCTTCACGTCGTGGCAGATCCAGGTCGGCATGTACCGCAAGAACACGAAGGTGAAGACTCCCGTCGTCAGCGGCGTCTCGGCGGTCGTCTCGTCGTACGTGACGAAGTCGGTCGCCACGTCGAGGACGACCATGTCCAAGGCCGTCGACCTCGCGGTCCCGGCGTACTCGCAGATGATCCACAAGGGCCACTACCCGCAGTACGGCGGCGGCGGCGAGGCGTGGTGCTCACCGACCTCGACGATCATGGTGCTGCGCTACTGGGGCCGGGGCCCGACCGCGAAGAGTTACGCGTGGGCCAAGGGCGCCGACCCGTGGGTCGACCACGCGGCCCGCTATTCCTACGACTCCTCCTACGCGGGCACGGGGACCTGGCCGTTCAACACGGCCTACGCCTCGCGGTACGGCACCGACGCGGTGGTCCACCGGCTCAAGGACCTGCGCTCGGTCGAGGGCTACGTCAAGCAGGGCGTGCCCGTCGTCGTCTCGGTCGCGTTCGGGCGCGGAGGACTCTCCGGCGCGCCGATCAGCTCCACGCCGGGACACCTGCTGGTGGTGCGCGGGTTCACCGCCGCCGGCAACGTCATCGTGAACGACCCGGCCGGCAGGACCAATGCGGCCGTGAAGCGCACGTACGACCGCGCCCAGTTCGAACGGGCCTGGCTCAAGGGCAGCGGCGGCGTCTCCTACGTCATCGCGCCGACGAGCAAGGGTCTGCTCTGACGCTTCGTTTTACTACGTTTATGGCGGTTTACCCATTCTCGATAAACCCTCATAAAGTTAGTAACGTGTTGGCGTGAACCCGCTCAGCAACCCCTACACACCGAATGCCGGAGCCGAACCGCAGGTGGTGGTCGGCCGCGACGATCAACTGGCTTCCTTCGACCTTCTGCTCGCACGCATCGAGCGGGGACGCACAGAGCAGTCGATGATCGTCACGGGGTTGCGCGGCGTGGGCAAGACCGTGCTGCTCGGGAAGTTCCGCGCCAAGGCGCTCGAACGCGAGTGGGTCGTGGTCGAACTCGAAGTCAGCAAGAACGACGAGGCAGCATTTCGTCGAGACGTCGGCGCAAAACTGCGCACGGCGCTGTTCCAGCTCTCGCCGAAGGCTCGCTGGAGCGACCGCTTCAATCACGCTGCCTCCGTGCTGAAGTCCTTCACGATCAGCATCGACCCGAACGGCTCCTGGTCCGCTGGCCTGGACGTGGGCGCGGCCGAAGGATATGCAGACCACGCTGACCTTGCACTCGATCTCACCGATGTCTTCGTCGCCATCGGCGAAGCCGCCTCAGAACGAGGTAAGGGCGTGGTGCTTCTCTTCGACGAAGTGCAGTTCCTCAGCACATCGCAGCTGGAGGCCGTGATCGAGGCACTTCACAAGATGGTCCAGAGAAAGCTACCCATCACCTTGGTCAGCGCTGGGCTTCCGCAGATCGCAGAGCTCGCGGGCGATGCGAAGTCCTATGCCGAGCGGCTCTTCAAGTTCCCATCAATCGGGGTGCTCTCACCTCCCGACGCTCGACTCGCGCTGTCCGAGCCCGCGCGCGAGGAGGGCGTCGAGTACCGTCCCGACGCCTTGGACGAAGCGGTGGACATCACCGGCGGCTACCCCTACTTCATCCAGGAGCTCGGCTACGCGGTCTGGACGGTCGCAGATGGCCCGACGATCACTCGCAACGATGTCGTCACCGCCGTACCGGCCTACGAAGCGAAACTGGACGAGTCCTTCTTCCGTGTTCGTCTCGACCGTGCGACGGAATTGCAGCGCGCGTACCTGCGCGCCATGGCCCAACTCGGACCCGACCCTCAGAAGGCGGCAGACGTCGCCGACGTCATGGGACGCACGTCCCAGAATCTCGGCCCCACTCGGGCCGAACTGATCAACATGGGGCTTCTCTTCACCCCTGAACACGGTTTCGCGGCTTTCACCGTTCCGCATTTCGATCGGTTCATTGTGCGAGCGATCCCCTCGTTGACGGTTCCAGAATTAAGGCGACGCAGGAGCAAGGATGTCTGACACGGCGATCACGGAGGGGTCTAGCGTTCTGACCGTGACCGCTCCTCGAGTCGGCATCGGTACCGACGTCCACCAGCTGATTGCCGGCCGTCCCCTGTGGGTCGCCGGGTTGCACTGGCCGGACGCCGCGCGCGGCCTCGAAGGTCACTCAGACGGCGACTGTGTCGCCCACGCGATGGTCGACGCCGTGCTGGGCGCAGCTGGCCTGGGCGACATCGGCAGCCGCTTCGGCACCTCCGATCCTCGTCATGCCGGCGCCTCCGGAACCGAGTTCCTGCGCGCCACGGCGGCGCTCGTCGCCGAGGCGGGCCTGACGATCGGCAACGTCAGCGTCCAGGTGATCGGCAACGAGCCTCGCCTGTCGTCACGCCGCGACGAGGCGACGGCCGTGTTGAGCGAGGCCCTCGGCGCCCCGGTCTCGCTGTCCGGCACCACCACCGACGGACTCGGCCTCACCGGACGTGGCGAGGGCATCGCCGCGATCGCCGTCGCGCTGGTCTTCTGACGGTTCAGCCCGGCAGGGCGGCGACGTCGCGGTCGTCGCTCGCGTAGTACTCGCCCAGGATGCGCTGGGACACGGCGGCACCTGCTCGCTCGAGTCGCGCCCGGCCACCGGGCAGGTGCCCGAGCGCCCGGTACCTGACCGTGTTCGCGCCCCACAGCATCACGTGCGCCCACGGCGGACGCCACGGCAGCCCGAGTTCGCGCATGCTCTCGCGGCCCAGGAACAGGCTCAGCATGCTGAGGTTCCGTTCGGTCTTCCACCGTCCGTGCGGCAGGGTGCCGAGCACGGCGATGATGTCCTGCGCGAGTTGCGGACCGGCCTCGGTGATCGTGTCCTGCGCCAGCACCACGTGGTAGTTGATGCGGTGCCGCTCGCGTTCGGTGTCGACGAGCCAGGCCTCGTCGACCCCCATCAGCCAACCGACGTACTTCCACAGGTGCATGACCGCGAGGGACTCGCGTCCGCTGACGGGAACACCCAGCGTCTTCACCCCGATCAGCAGGGTTCCGTCGAACAGTCCGAGCGTGCCGGCCTGGTCGGCCTGGTTGATCGGCAGCCCCCACCGCTCGACGTCCCAGCGCGGGGTGAACGTGTGGTTCACCAGGGCGTGCATCGCCCGCACGTGCACGGTCGCGCGCCAGCCCTCGCCGCCACGCTCCAGACCACCGGGCGACGTCACGGCGACCGCCCAGGACTGCGTCTCGGCGAGCCTGCGCCGGGTGCTGTCACCCGAGAGGCCCCCGGTGGCGACGAGCAGGTCGGGCGGACCACCGAAGCGGTACCCACCGATCAGCGACAGCTGCAGGAGTACGTCCGCGGCGTTGCGACCGAAGCCGCGGAACACCCGTACGCCCTCCTCGACGAGTTCGCGGTCGAGCCACTGCGGCTCCCGCTCGACCTCGCGGAAGAACTCACGCAGGGCCGTCGGTGCGTCCGGGACCGCGTCGATTCCCTCCGCGAGCGCGATGCGGAACTGGGCCATCGTGACCCGTCCGTCCTCGTCGGGCCGTGAACGCAGCGCCGCGGCCAGCCGGCCGCCGAGTTCGTCCTTCTGGGTGAACCCCGCCCCGATCCGGTTCACCAGGTCCTCGTCGACCCGGCCGACGCCGGCCACGTGCTTGAGGACCCGGCCGAGCCGGGCGTTGCGCTCCTCGGCCGCGCGGAAGCGGGTCGGGAACGTCGCTGTGGTCGTCATGTCGAAACTCTGACACGAGCATTTGCTCGCATACAATTCGCGTCATGGCCTTGCGCAAACAGCCCCGACAGCAGCGATCCCGCGACATGGTCGAGCGCATCGTCGACGCCGCTCGCGACGTGCTCGTGCAGGACGGCTACGACGCCTTCACGACCAACCGCGTCGCCGACCGCGCCGACGTCAGTCCCGGCTCGCTCTACCAGTACTTTCCCGACAAGGCCGCCCTCGTCGACGAGGTGACGACGCGCTACGTCGACGTGATGAGCGAGGCCGTCGTGGCCGCACTGGTCGACCACGTCCACGACGACTCGTCGGCGATGGGACGCGCCACCGCCGAGGCCTTGCTCGGCGCCCTCGAACAGGACGCGGCACTGCTGCGCGTGGTGTGGGAGGAACTGCCGGCCTCGCGGCACCTGGACGACCGACTCGGCTTGGAGCAGCGCGTGCGCGACGTGCTGCGCGCCTACCTCGGCGGCCGACTGCGGGCCGGTCGACAGCACCGGGACCCCGCCCGCACCGCCTGGCTCATCGTCCTGGCGGTCGAGCACATCGCCGTGCGCTTCGTCCTCGACGCCGACCCACCGGCCACCCGCGAGGAACTGGTGGACGACCTCGTGACGATCAGCCTCGCCCTGCTCGAGCCCGTCCGGACATGACGAACGCCCGGCCGGAGCCGGGCGTTCGTCATGGAACTCAGGAGGCGAGGACCTCGTCGAGACGGGTCTCGGCCTTGTCCTCGTTCGTGTTCTCGGCGAGCGCGAGCTCGGAGACGAGGATCTGGCGCGCCTTGGCCAGCATCCGCTTCTCGCCGGCCGAGAGGCCACGCT